>DAIOUL010000009.1:0-52764 GCA_036759545.1 Rhodanobacteraceae bacterium | reverse complement strand
TCATCTGCTCGACGTTGTTCCAGCCGATCTGCTGCCACTCACCTGTCAGGATCGGATCGATCCAGGCGTTGTACGGCCCGTCGCCCACCGTGTTGTCGTACAGGAACGGCACCGATTCGTGCAGATCGTGCAGCACCTGCGCGTGCCAATCGACATAGGTGTCGAGCACGTTCCTCGTGAGGTCGAGCGTCACCCCCATCGCATCGCGGTTGTTGTCGTGCGCGACGTAGTGTCCCCAGTAAACGAGATGCGGATATTGCTCATCGGGATGTGCGCGATGCCACTTGTAGAGATCGACCATGCGGTCACGGCCATCGACTTCCACCACCGGCGTGATCAGCGTGATCACGTGACTGCGGATGAATTTGATGTACGGCGAATCGTCGACAGCGAGCCGGTAGCCCAGCTCCATCAACGCTGTCGGCGCGCCGGTTTCGGTGGAGTGGATGGTGCCGGTGATGTAGTAGACGGGCGTGGTCTGTTTGATCAACGCCGCGGCTTTCGCATCATCCATGTCCAGCGTACGCGGATCGGCCAATTGCGCCAAACGCGCCTTGTTGGCATCGAGTTGCGCCATCAGCGATTCGTCGGCGATCGCGACCGCAATCATCTCGCGGCCTTCTTCGGTTTTGCCGATCGAAAACACCTTCACGCGCGGCGATGCAGCCGCGAGCATGCGGAAATAGCGGTAAACGTCTTCCGCATAGGGCAGCATGTTCGGCGCGCCTGCAACGTCGCCCAACACCTTGTCCGGTGCCGGCACGGTCGTGGACGCCGGCAGGTAATCGGTCAGCGGAGAATTGAACGAAGAATCGGTCGTGTATTTGGCGATCTTGGCCGTGTAAGCCTGATCGACCGGCTGCTGCGGATCGCGCGCGTAGGTGCTGTCCAACTGCGCGGAAACCGCTCCGCACACGGCCAGCGCCATGATGAGCCCGATCAGTTCCTTGCGCATGCTGCTACCCCGCCGGAAGGCTGCCATCCATGACCAAGAGCTCCGTAGTCGCGCGAGGGTAGCGGAAAACCCGAACCGTGCGGGGGTGCCGAAATGCATACGGCGCGCTAGCTCACTCCGTACCGCAACCACAATTCCGCTTCACGCTCGTTGGCGAACACGCGCACCGTATAGCCGGCTTCGCGCGCGATCAGTTCGCCATGTTCGGCTTGCGGCAAATACACCGAGTTCGCCTCGCAGTACGCTACGCGCACCTGCCGCATGTAGCTCTCGCGCAACGCCTGGATCACGCGATCCTGATCCTGAGGGGGAATGGGTTCTCCCGGCAGTTGATCCAGCACCAGCAATGCGCGCGTGCCGCGCCGCTCGCACTCGGCCGCGATTTCGTTCCAGTAGGCGAGGCTCATCTCCAGGGAATCCTGCACGCCGTTGATCACCACGCGCAGGTAATCGCCGTGGTCCCGGAACACCAGCTTGTATCCGGCTGCGGACATTCGCGGCTCGTGATGGCGAAGGGTCGCGCATTGTACGCAACCGCACGGGCTTGCCTAGGGGAGCACGTCACATCGCAGCTCGCGGTCAGCCTTGCGGCGGCTGCGGTGACGATGTTTTGCAGAAGCGTGCTGCCGATCAGGCCTTCGCAGGCTCCAGCAACTGCACGCTGAAGCGGCCTCGCGAGTCCTGCCATGCACACGTCACCCGCAAGTCCGCTTGCATGGCCATCCGCGCGAATTCCTGCGGGGTGTACTTGCAACTGTATTCGACCAGCATCGCTTCGCCGGCCTCGAAACCAAACGCGTGATCGGCCACGCGCACCGCTTGCGCGCGCGTGCTGACGAGGTGCGTCTCGATGCGGCCGGCCAGCGCATTCCAGCGAGCCCGGTGACGGAATGCCGACAGGTCGAAATCGGCGCGCAGTTCGCGGTTGAAGCGCGCCAGCATATTGAGCGTGAATTCGGCGGTCACGCCCGCGGCGTCGTTGTAAGCGGCTTCCAGCGCGGCGCGATCCTTTCTCAGGTCGATGCCTACCAGCGCCGCACCGTGGGTTCCGATTTCCGCGCGCATCTTCCGCAGCAAGCGCACTGCTTCGTGCGTTTCGAAGTTGCCCAGGGTCGAACCCGGGAAATACACCACGATGCGGCGCACCGGGCGGCGGGGGCGCGGCAAGACGACCGAACGGGTGAAATCCGCGCAGACCGGCAGCATCTCGATCCGCGGAAACTCGCTCGAGAGTTCCGCGATGCTGGCCAGCAACGCGCCGCGCGCGATCTCCACCGGCACGTAGGCGACGGGCGTACGCAGATGACGCAGCAGCAGCCGTGTCTTCAGCCCGCTGCCGCTGCCGTATTCCAGCAGCAGTACATCCGGACCCAGCGCGGCCGCCATTTCGCCTGCATGCGCACGCATTATCGCCAGCTCGTCGCGGGTCAGCGTGTATTCGGGCTGTTCGCAGATGCGTTCGAACAATTCAGAACCGCGCGCGTCGTAGAAGTACTTGCTCGGCAACCGCTTCGGTTTTTGTGCCAGACCGCGCAACACGTCAACGCGCATTTCGGCGAGGTCCGGCTGCCGGCCGTGCAGTTGCAGCGCGCGCAAGGGGACTGTCGCGTTCATTCGTCTCTCCCCAGGCGGATGCCGCTGAATTGCCAGCGTGCATGCGGAGGGAAGAAGTTGCGATAAGTGGCGCGCACGTGTCCGGCCGGCGTGACGCAAGAGCCGCCGCGCAGCACCCACTGGCCGCACATGAACTTGCCGTTGTACTCGCCCAGCGCACCCGCCGCCGGTTTGTAACCGGGATAGCCGACGTACGGACTGGAGGTCCATTCCCACGCGTCGCCGAACAATTGCAGCGGCGTACCGCCATCGCCTTGCGCCGGCAGCGGATGCAGCGTGCCGCGGTCAGCGAAATTGCCTTCGACGGCGCAATCCTGCGCCAGCGCTTCCCACTCGCTTTCCAGCGGCAACCGCGCTCCGGCCCAGCGCGCGAACGCATCGGCTTCGTAAAAACTGACGTGGCACACCGGTGCGCGCGGGTCGATCGGCTGTTCGCCCGCGAGCGTGAATTCGCTCTGCAGGTCTCCGCCCCAATACAACGGTCGTGACCAATGCTCGCGCTGCACGATGTCCCAGCCTTCCGCAAGCCAGAGTGTCGGCGTGCGGTAGCCGCCGTCTTCGATGAACCGCCGATACTCGCCATTGGTGACGCAACGATTGGCGATCGAATGCGTGTGCAGCAGTACCCGATGCTGCGGGGATTCGTTGTCGAAGGCGAAACCTTCGCCCGCGTGTCCGATCTGCGCGATCCCTTCGCGGCCACGCAAAAAGCGCAATGGCGCGGATTCAACGGGAGCGTCGGGTCGCGGGTATTCGCGGAATACCGGCTTCAGCGGATTCATCCAGAACAGATGCTTGATATCGGTCAACAGCAATTCCTGGTGCTGCTGTTCGTGGTTGAGTCCGAGTTCGAGCAGCGATTCGAGTTCGCGATCGCCTGCCTTGCACTCGAGCAGATCGTGCACGAGTTCATCGACGCGGCGCCGGTAATCGATGACCTCTTGCAGCGTCGGCCGCGACAGCAGTCCGCGTTGGGGCCGCGCGTGCATCGGACCGACCGACTGGTAGTAGGAATTGAAGAGATAATTCCATTGCGGCTGCAGCGGCTCGTATCCGCCTTGCCGGCCGAGCAGGAACTGCTCGAAGAACCAGGTGGTGTGCGCCAGGTGCCACTTGGCCGGACTGGAATCCGGCATCGACTGCACGACGGTGTCTTCCGGCTGCAGATCGGCGCACAGGTCGAGAGTGGTGTCGCGAATATGCTGGTACCGCTGCGCGAGCGAGGCTTCGCGTTGCGGTTGCGAGGCTGCGGCGGAGGGCAATGCGATCATCTTTCGCTCCGGTCTGCAGGACGCATCGGTGCGTCCGAGCCGCATCCCTGGCGCAGCTCCTGCGCCGAAGCGCGGGGGCCGATTGGACCAAGCGTCTTGTTCAGCGGATGTGATGGCCTGCGCCGAAGCGATTCCCTTGCGGCGAATCGCGCACCATACTGCGCCCGCATCGATTCCGGAAGTCCGCGATGGACACACCCGATCCCGCCCTAGATCCGCAACCGCTCGCGCACGCCTACGCCCTGCCCGCGCGCTACTACACGGGCACGGAAAGCGCGGCGCTCGATCGACGCACGGTGTTCGCGAAAACCTGGCAACTGCTGGCGCACGCCTCGCAACTCGCGCAAGCGGGCGACCACGTTATCGGCGAGATCGCAGACGTGCCGCTGCTCCTGGTACGCGGCACGGACGGCGAACTGCGCGCGCTGCATAACGTCTGTCGGCACCGCGCGGGTCCGCTGGCGCTGTGCGACGGCCGCGGCGCCAAGCGACTGCGCTGCCGCTATCACGCCTGGACGTACTCGCTGGAGGGACAGCTACTGAGCGCGCCGGAGATGCAGACCGCCCAGGATTTCGATGTCGCTTCGATCCGCCTGCCGCAGGCCAAGGTCGCAACGTGGCGCAATCTCGTCTTCGCGACATTGGACGATGCAGTGCCGGCGCTGGAAGAAGTGCTGCACGGCATCGACACGCGGCTCGGTGCGCACGCGATCGAGGACTATGTCTTCCACGCGCGCGAAAGCTACGACATCGGCTGCAACTGGAAAACCTACATCGACAACTATCTCGAGGGCTATCACGTGCCGCACATCCATCCGGAATTGAACCGGATGCTGGATTACCGCAGCTACGTGGTGGAAACCTCGCGCTGGCATTCGCTGCAGCACAGTCCGCTGGAAAGCGGCGATGCGCTCTATGGCAGCGGCGAGGCGCTGTACTGGTTCGTCTGGCCCAACACGATGTTGAACGTGATGCCCGGCCGCTTGCAGACCAATCGCGTGCTGCCGCTGGCGCCGGATCGCTGCCGCGTGGTGTTCGATTACTTCTACCCCGAGACGGCACTTGCGGCGTCTTCGGAACACGCGCAGGCTCATGCCCTCCAGAATCGGGTCGCCAAAGACCGAGCCTTCAGCGATCTGGTGCAACGCGAGGACGTGGAAATGTGCGAACACGTGCAGCGACGTCTCGCGTCGGGATCGTACGAAGCCGGACGATTGAATCCATTGCGGGAAAACGGCGTGCATCATTTCCACGAACTGCTGCGCGAGGCCTACCGCAATGAACTCGCTTCCGACTGAACCGGTTTCCGCGTCGACATCACCAGCCGCCAAGCCGGGCCTTGGCATGTGGATGGCCACCGCGCTGGTCATGGGCAACATGATCGGCTCGGGCTTGTTCCTGCTGCCTTCGACGCTGGCGCCGTACGGCGGCGCGGCGATTCTGGGCTGGGGCGTTTCATTGGCCGGCGCACTGCTGCTGGCGTTGGTCTTCGCGCGGCTCGGCCTGGAGCGTCCCATGCGCGGCGGTCCCTACGCGTACGCGCGTGCCGCGTTCGGCGACGCGGTCGGGTTCGGCACGGCGTGGAGCTATTGGGTTTCGACCTGGTGCGGCAACGCGGCGATCGCGGTCGCCTTCGCCGGTTATTTCGGTTCGCTCCTCCCCGCGAGTACCGCGAGCCCATTGCGCGATGCGGTGATCGCCGTGGCGGCGATATGGGTGTGCACTTTCACCAACCTGCGCGGCACGCGCAGCGCGGGTGCGATGCAGTTGGTCACCACGATCCTGAAATTCCTGCCGCTATTGCTGATCATCGCGGTCGGCGTGACCTCGTTCGATCCGCACGCGTGGCAGCCTTTCAATCGCAGCAGCCAGCCTCTGCTGGGCGTGACCACCGCCACGATCGCGTTGACCTTCTGGGCGATGTTGGGCATGGAGAGCGTGTGCGTCGCCGCGTGCGATGTGCGCAACCCGCATCGCACGATTCCGTTGGCGACGCTGTTCGGCACCGCGCTCGCCGGTGTCGCGACGGTGATCGCCTGCATGACCGTGGTCGGACTGTTGCCGCAATCGCAACTGGTCACATCGCACGCGCCGTTCGCGGATGCCGCTACGCATCTGTGGGGTCCGGCCGCGGGCGTAGCGCTGGCCGTGGTGGCTGCCATCTCCTGCTTCGGCGCCCTCAACGGGTGGGTACTGGTCGTCAGCCAAGTCGGCATGGCCGCCGCCGAAGACGGGCTGTTTCCACCCGCACTGGCTCGTCACGACTCGCGCGGCACACCCGTACAGGGCTTGCTGATCAGCAGCGCGCTGGCGAGCGCACTGGTGCTGGCGAATTATCAGAAGCAACTGGTGGCACTGTTCACCTTCGCGTTATTGCTTTCCACCGCGACCACCGTGTTGCCGTATCTGATCTGCAGCATCGCTGCGCTGCGCCTGCATCAACCGTCACGCTCGCAATGGCGCGCATTGGGTCAAGTCGTCATCGCACTCGCGGCCGTGGTCTTCAGCACGTGGTGCCTGATCAGCACCGGCGGCGAAACGCTGGCCTGGGGCGCGGTGCTGCTGCTGGCCGGCACGCCGTTGTACTTCTGGAGCAAGCGGCGCAAGGCTGCGCCGCTGCCCGCGATCGCGCCGGACTGAACCTCAAAGCACCGGCGAGTCGTCGTGCAGCATTTCGCGCCGCACGATCTCGATCGGCGCGAATCCGTGCTGCATGAAATCATCGTGGAACTGCTGCAGGTTGAACTTCGTCCCTTCCTGCTTCTGCACGTCCGCGCGCAGTTTCAGGATCTCCAGCTTGCCTAGGGTGTAATACAGATAAGTCGGATCCGAAGTGCCGCGCTTGGTTTCCACCTCGCCGACGGCCGGCGATTGATAGCCTTCCTTGACGAAGAAATCCTTGGCCTGCTCCATCGTCATCTGCCCGGTGTGCAGCTTGATCCCGACGATGAAGCGCGCGTTGCGCAGCAGCGCGTCCTGCAACTGGCCGAGCTTCAGCAGCAATTGCTGGCGCCGATCCTTCGGGAACTCGTACTGCGCCAAGCCTTCGTCCAGCATCATCTGCTCGCAATAGTGCGCCCAGCCTTCCGCGTTGCTGGCCGAACCCAGCAGCTTGCGCACGCGGTCGTGCACCTTGTGCATCCACAGGAACTGCACGTAATGGCCGGGATAGGCCTCGTGCACGGCCACGCTGCTGATCACCGGATAGCTGAATTGCGCCATGAACTCGTCGATGTGCTGCTTCGTCCAGTCCTTTTCCGGCAGCGTGACGTTGAAATACGCGGTAGTCGCCTTGTCTTCATAAGGTCCGGGCGTGTCCATCGAGGCGAAGGTGATCGCACGCATGAACGGCGGCGTTTCCTCCAGCGTGGGCCGCACGGTCGAGGGGATCGTGATGACGTGGTGGTCGTTGATGAAGCCGATCAACGTGTCGAACGTCGAACGGAACGTGTCGAGCAGCCTGTCCGGCTGCGGATGATCGGCGGCGAGTTCCGCCAGCACCTGTTGCGGCGTCTTGTTCGGATCCAGCTCCTTCGCGACCTTTGCGAACTCGGCCTGGTTGGCCTTCATGTTGGCCATGTCGATCGCGACCAGCTTCTCCAGCGGCAGATCGACCATCTCGTCGTATTGCAGCTTCTTGCGGAACGCGTCCGCGCCGATCCGGAAATCGCCGTGCGATTTCGGCAGCACCTCGTTCTTGAGCCAGTTCTGGTAGTCGCCCAACGCCTTGATCACCGCACCGTTGGATTCGGCGAACTGCTTTTTCAATGCGGCGTCGCTGACATCCGCGAACGCTGACGGCACGTCGTGCTGGAAGAAAGCGATCAGGCCCGGCAGTTGCTCCAGCGCGATCTGCGTGTAGATCTTCGGCGGATTTTTCAGATTCGTGCGCGCGGCCTGCAACGCAGCGGGCATCTGCTTCTCGCGCGAAATCAGATCGTGCAGCCGCGTTTCCGGCGGCGCGAATTTGCGCTCCATCAGCGTGAACGCGCTGGCGGTGATGCCGCTGGAATACATGTCCGGGTTCTTTTCCCACGGCCGAATCGTCTGCAGTGTCAGCAGCGTGCTGCGGATGCTGTTCAGCACCAGATCGCGATCGCCGCGGATGTATTCGCTCAAGCCATCGGGATTCACGGCCGAGACTTTCGACTCCCAGTCCTTCAACGCTTTCACCTCCTCGTCGAGGCCCGCGCGCGAGTAGTCCTCGAGCTTGCCGTCGTAGGTGTGGATGCCATCGGCCGTGGCGGTGGAGGGATTGGTCGGAAAATAGAACCGGTCGAAATACTGATCGGCCAATTGCATGAAAGCCTGGTCTCCAGCTCCGGCCTTGTCCGGCACAGGCTGGGCTGCGAATGCATATACGGGCGCTGCTACCAGCAGCAGGCAGAGGATCGGCTTGCGCAAGCGGTCCATGGCTTTCCTCGACACGGTTTCGAAGCGAGCGAGTGTACAAGCCGACATCCGGACGGCGCTGTGCCAAAGGTTTGGCGTCGGCATCAAAAAAACAGCCCGGCGGAAGGCGGGCTGTTGAACCGAAACGGTTGACGGTCAACTCGATAGTCAAGTCGTCCCGCGATCGTGCGGTACGTCGTGCAGGTAGGTGCCCTCTGGGCTGGGCTGCGAAGTCTTCTCTGCATGCGTGGGTTCGTCGCGATGCGGTGTGCCGTGCGGCTGCTGCACCGGATAGTTCGGCCCCTCGCGCTCGCGGCGTTTCTTGGCTTCCAGCAATTTCTGCAGGTTGGCGACCGCCTGCTCGTGGCTGATCGCTTTGGGCTTGGGCGCACGCGGCTTGGGCGGTTTGCGCACCGGCGCCTGCGCAGCCGGCGACGGCTGGCGCGGCAGTTCAACGGATGGCGCGGGCTTCCAGCCGAGCGGCTCGCGTTCGCGCGGCTTCCAAGCGGGCGTTGAAGCTTTGCGCGGCGCCGGGGCCGGCGCGGGTTTGCCCGCTGCCCCGCGCGCCGTGAGCTTCGATGGCGGCGGCGACGCGGGTTTGGACGCCGGGCGTTTGGCGCTGCTGTTGCGCGAAGCGCTGCGCGTGGCGGTTTTCTTCACGCTGCGCTTCGCATCTTTGCGAGGCATGCTTTTCATCGGCCGCCTGGCGGCCTTCTTGGCGCCACCGGCTTTCTTCGCGGCACGCTTTTTCGCCGGCAGCTTGCGCGCGGCGGTCTTCTTCGCCGCGGTCTTCTTGCGTGCGGCGGATTTCCTGCTGGATTTTCGGGCCCGGCGGGTGGCCATGTCCGGTCTCCTTCCCCTTTGATTCGCGTATGAATATTGCGCCAGATCGGCGCAATTGTCACATCCGGCGGCCGGCGTGCGGCTTAGAAACTGCGGCCATCCACCTGTTTGATATCGAGTTCGGAGGGTTCAACGCCTTGCAGGCAACGCACATTTACGGCTGCCATGGGCTGGTCGCCCTTGCTGCCATCGGCGAACGGCGCCACCCCGCAAACCGGGCAGAAATGGTGCGCGATGTGGTGCTTGTTGAAGCGGTAGGTGCTCATGTCCGCCTCGGGTGTGTGCAGGTGCAGCCGCTCCCGCGGCACGAACCACAGCAGATAGCCTTTTGGCCGGCAATGCGAACAGTTGCACTCGTTCACGGTGCCGATCTCGCCGTCCACGTTGAAGGCAATCCGGCCGCAGTGGCATCCACCCTGGTACTTCATGCGCACGACTCCGGTCCGCGGAAAACACGATTATCGCCCAAGCGGCGGCAATGGCAAGAAAGCGGCTTCCTTCAAAACGACGTGCTCAACGGCGCCTGCGGCGCGGCTCGTCCTTGCCCAGACGTACCTGGAGCAGACTGTGATCGGCGCTGTGGCCGTTCAGCGCCGTCACTGCCGCACGCGCTTCGTGCCCCTCCATCTGCAATTCCGCGAAACCCTTGCATTCGCCGCTGAAAAGATCCTTGGCCATGCGCAAGCCGCGCACGCGGCCGTGGTTCTCGAAAAGCGCGGTCAATGTCTGCTCCGTCATGCCGCGCGGCAGTCCGCGCACGGTGATCGTCAGCATCGGTGTCTCCTGATGAAGCCTGAAATGAAAAGCGCCGGGCGAAACAAGTCCGCCCGGCGCCTGATACAGCGGATGGAACTCAGGCGATCTGGACTTGATCGGCCTGCAATCCCTTCGGGCCCTTGGTGGTCACGAAGCTGACCTTCTGGCCCTCCTGCAACGATTTGAAGCCGGTGCCCTGGATCGCGCGGAAATGCACGAACAGGTCATCTCCCCCTTCCTGGCTGATGAAGCCGAAGCCCTTGGCGTCGTTGAACCATTTGACGGTTCCGGTTTTGCGGTCTGACATGAAAAACTCCTCGAACAAGTGCAAGCCACGGCCCGGGATGGGCCGCGGCGAAACTGGTTGCAGGGAGTAAGCGGGGCAGAACGATGAGCGGGTGGCGCATCGGGCCACGATTTACCGTGACCCGGCAAACAGTCCGCGCAGCATACCTTACCCAGCGGCAAAATGCCAGAAAAGATCGCGGTTTATCGAAAATTTTTGAAGCGGAACGACCCGAACTCAGTACTCGGGCGGCGCGTAGAAGTTCAACGTGCGCAGCGGCTCTTTGCCGTCATTGCGCACCTCGTGGCGTTCGCCGCATTCGATCAGCAGCAGCGTGCCGGGCTTCAGCGGCTGCGGCTTGCCTTCCACCACCGCAGTGCCCTCGCCGGACACCACGAACAGCCACTGGTCGGCTTTCTCGTGCTTGTTCTGCGAATCGCCTTCGGAATCGCCGGGCGCGATCGTCATCACCGCGGCCTGCGCGCGCTGGTTGCCGATTGCCACCCGGAAACCTTCCTCAAAGCCCAGTTCCTTGCATTGCATGGGTGCATCTCCGCCGTTCGATTTAGCAGAGATAAACGTATCCGCGCGAATTCCGCGTCACGCCGATGTTCAAAGGCCGAAATGCGGATGCTGCAATTGATCCACGAATACCAGCACCACGCGTGGTTCCATGAATACGGTGAACAGCACGCCGTAGGCGCCGCCCCACATGTGCGCGCTGTGATTGATTCGGCCGACGCCGCTGCGGTCCATGTAAATTGAATAGACCACATACGCGATCGCGTAAAGGATCGCCGGCAGCGGCAGGAAGAACACGATGATCATCGCCCACGGCTGCAACAGGATGAAGGCGAACAGCACCGCCGAGATCGCGCCCGACGCGCCCAGGCTGCGGTAATTCGAATCCCTGCGGTGCGCCCACCAGCTCGGCAGGATCGCAACCAGCAGTCCACCCGCATAGAACAATGCGAAACCGAACGGCCCGAGGTATTGCGCGTACAACGGTTCCATCGATCGCCCGAAAAAGAACAGCGTGATCATGTTGAACAGCAGGTGCGAGCCGTCCGCGTGCACCAGGCCGTAGCTCAGCAATCTCCAGTACTCGTGTTTGCGCGAGATCGCCGGCGGCCACAGGATCAGCGCGTCCAGCAGGCGCGGCTTGTTGAAAGCTGCCAACGAAACGATGCAGGTGACTGCGATCAGAATGACGGTAACGAGCATGGGTATGCCAGCGCCGAAACGCGTCAGTCTAACCGACGTACTCTGCCGCATGTCTGGTTCACAGGCGTTACGAGGTTCCGCATTTGTAACGAAGGACTTCCATCGGGCTTGCACGGTGCTATGCTGATGCGCTAACGCTGCTGCCTTCGATCGGTCCTTCCAGTCGCTGCACAAGGAGTGGTGTCATGCCCGCGAAGCGTTCCCTCGCACACCGTTGCGCCCCCGTTCTGCTCGCAGCCGCCGTGCCGCTGATCGCGGCCGCTGCGGCTCCGCCTCCGCCCATCGTCGGCCCCGTCATCAATATCGGCGAACAAGGCGTCGCCAGTGCCGAGCCGCTGGTGCCGGTGCCGCCGACCACGCCTTGCGTGGTACCGCTCTACACCGCGGATTCGCCGACCGGAACCTTCGACGATTACAGCCCGCACCCGTTCACTTACACGCCGCCTGCGGCGTGTCCGGGTCCCTGGAACAAGGTGGTCTTCAAGGCCGATTACAACGTCACCGAAGGCCGCCAGTACGACCGCACCGCCAGCGTCTGGATCGGTGGCGTCAACATCTATTTCGGCACCACACAGGAGCCGCGCAGTTCGGAAAGCCCGAGCTGGCACGTCGAGCGCAACGTCACCGATCTGTCGGCGGCGCTGAAAACCGCGCAGATCGGCAACGCCATCGTCTACAACGTCTATGACGATACGTACAACGGTTCGATCACCGGCAGCGCGGAACTGGATTTCTATCCGGCCACGCCCGACTATCCGGCTCCGCCCGTCCCCGACCAGGTGCTCTCGCTGGGCTCCGACCCGGTCGGCAGCTACAGCAGCATCAATACCGACGGCGATCCGCTGACAAAGACCTTCACGCTGCCGACCAACATCGAGCGCGCCTATCTGGAAGTCACGCCCGAAGCACAGTCGGGCGACGAGTTCTGGTACAGCTGCGGGCCCGATTCGATCAGTTCGGTCACCGGCTGCGGCGGCACCGGCTTTCGCGAAGCCGAGGTCGCGATCGACGGCCAGTCCGCGGGTTTCGTGCCGATCTCGCCCTGGATCTATACCGGCGGTGTCGATCCATATCTGTGGCGTCCGGTTCCAGGCGTGCAGACGCTGGATTTCCAGCCGTTCCGGGTCGACCTGACCCCGTTCGCGGCGATGCTGAGCAACGGGCAGCCCCACACCATCGCGATCAGCGTGGTCACGGGCGACCCCACGTTTCAGAACAACAGCCAGTATTTCGATACCGCGGCGACCCTGCTGCTGTTCCAGGATGCGCGCAGTGCGCAAGTCACGGGCGGTTTGATCGGCAAGGTGCACGACAGCGGCGTGCATCCGGTCAGTACGCTGTCCACCAGCGGTGACGTGTACGACATGAACGTCACTTCGCGCCACAACTTCAGCGCGCGCGGTTACGTCGATACATCGCATGGCCGCGTCACTACCACGGTGGCGGAAAAGGCCGACTTCGGCAATCACGACGTGACCACCGATGCCGACACGCAGTACGAACAGAACATCGCGCTGCAGACCAACGTGGTGTCGACCAGCACCACGATCGGGCGTTCCGGTGTCGGCCGCAGCAGCCGTAACTGGTCGTTCCCGCTGACGCTCGACTACAACTACGTGGTCAATCCGGATGGCTCTTCGTCTCAGGCGACGACCGTTGATCAATACCTGAGCGAACGGGACAACCGGAATCCTGCGCACATGTCGGCGCGTTTCTTCGACCTGGATTACCACGACCAGGCCGCCGACACGCTGATGTTCGATCCGGACGGGAACCTTACGGGAACGAGCGGCCAGCAGGCGACGCAGAGCTATCTGTACAAGGACTCGTACGCACGTTGCTACAGCCGCACTGTCGACGCGGTTGCCGGCGCGGTGACCGCAGTCACGGATGGCGCGGGCTGCCCGCAATGACGGTATGATCCGCGGTTCCGCCTGCCTCCGGGCGGAACTGCGGCGCATACTTTCCCACTCCGGACAAGACGATGAACGCGAAAACCCCGAGCTTGAGCAGCCTTCTCGCCGCCGCGCTTGCAGCCGGCGCGCTCGCGATGCCGCAGCCTTCGCCGGCCGCGGATGCGATCAGCTTTACCCCCGGCAATCCGTGGGCGCAAGCCGTGGGCAGCGTCAGCAAGAGCGACGACTACCACGAATACACGGTGCACGCCAGCGGCGGCAAGACATTGAAGATCAACCTGATCTCGCGCAATCCCAATCTGTTCTTCAAGGTGCTGCCGCCCGACTCGGGCAAGCCGCTGGTGGACACCATGAGCAATGGCGAAACGAGCTGGTCCACCCAGCCCGCCGCCGACGCCGACTACACGGTGCGCGTTTACGTCCAGCCCGACATGATCCCCAGCAACGAAGTCAGCAAATTTGCGCTGCAGGTCGGAGTGTTTTGATCAGGCTTCGAGAGCCCACGTGGCGAGCACGCGATGCTCGCCGCGGCCCAGCAGGCTGTGCACCAGCGTGAACCGATGCACGGTCCAGGCAATCGGCGGTATCGCTTCGGCCGCGATGCCGCGCTCGTCGTACAGCAAAGTTACATGCGGGGTGAAGCGCCGCTCGATGTAGCGGCCCAACCCTGCCTCGCGCAGCCGTTCTCCGAGTTTGCCCTGCAATGCACGCAAGGCCTGATTCGCGCCGGCCGTTGCACTGCGCAGCACGCACGGGCGCTTGCCGCGGCCGGGAAAACTGCCGGCGCAATCCAGCATGGTTTCGAATGGCGGCATCGCGATGCTCGTTGCGGCGGCACGGGCCGCCTCGATCAAAGATTCCGGCAAACCGCAGTGATCACCCAGATGATGCAAGGTGACATGCACGCGATTCGCCGGAACGGGTTTGCCGCGCATGCCGTATTTCGCGCGCAGCATTTCCGCCAGCGCGACGATCCGCTGCGCGCTGTGCGGATCCGGATGCACCGCGAAGAACAAGCGGTCGCTGGCCGGGCGTCTTTCGAATCCGCCCAAGGTGCCCTGATTTCCGCGTGAGGCGCGCCGCCGTTCCGTCGAACCCACTACAACCGTTCCGATTTCACTTTCACTGTATTCGCCTTCGCCGCCGGAACCCCCAGCGCGTGATGTTCGACATCGCGTTCGATGATCGCATACAGCACCGCGGTGAAACGCACGGCGTCGCGCGCCGCCAGATGCGACCATTCCGGCAGCCAGTATCCCCGCATCTCCGGGTAATCCTGGAAGTGCACGCCGGCCGCGCCGGATTTGGCCAGCAGCACATCCCAGGTTTTCGCACGCGGAAACAGCTTGTCCTCGAGCGCGAGATAACCTCCGGTGCTGGGCGTGCGCACGAAGACCACTTCGACGTTGCGCTTGCGCAATTTGGCAACCGCAGTCGCGGCACGCGCGATCTGTTGGTCTATCGTCTTCTGCAATTGTGCGGGCGAAGGATCATTGGGCGAGGGTGCGAGATGCTGCGCCCAGATGCTCTGCGCAAGCTTCGCGTAAGCCGGATCCTTCTCCAGCTTGTCCCAGATGTGACTGGCGCGATCTTCGTCCAGCACCACCATCAGCTTGCGCACGGGCTTGCGCGAATGCATCCCCGGCCGCGTGGGCCACCATTCCTGCCGCGCCAGCACGGTCGGCAGCGCGAAATCCGGATCGTCGAAGGCCAGATAGGGCTCCACGAAATGCATGGACAGCCATTGGCCGACGCGCTGCGAAGGCGATTGCTTGCGCGTGTAGGCAAGCACGTTGCTGCGGATGCCGAAGCCGGTAAAGAAAATGTCCGGAACCACATCGACCAGCAGCCGTCCGTTCCTGAAGCGTGGATCGTCCGCCAGATCCTCCAGCGCGAACATCGGCGAAGTGCCTTCCAGCGCGAGCTGGATCGGGCGCTGACCCGACAATTTCTGCCACACCGGCAGTTGCAGGTCGAACAGCATGCGCGATGAACCGATCAACACGGTCGCACCATCACCTTCACCGGCATCGATGCGGCGGCGCTGCGTGGCCCACAGCCCGTCGCTGTTGGCGATGCTCGGCTCGACGCCGAAGCTGCGCCAGTGCCATTCCCACGCGCCCAGCATCAGCAGCATCATGATCAATGCCGCCAGCATGATCGCGCCCCAGTCGCGGTCCGGGATGTCGCGCTCGGGCACCGGCTGGGCCATGCCCGGGCGATCGGCTGCCGTCAGCCGCAAGCCGGGCCGCAGCGCGATGCGCGCTTCCGCGCTAGCGGAATGCGCGGCGATCAATTCGGAAGTGGCCGATTCAGAACTGGCCGATTCAGAACTGGAAATAGATGAATGCACTGCCATTGCCTTGTGTCGCAACGATCGCGAACGCCATCACCGCCCAGGTGCACGACAGCACTGCCGCCGGCGCGCACGCCAGCACCGATTCCAGTGTGCGGTTGCGCATCAGCCAGTGGGTGATCACCAATCCGCCGATGATCGCGGCGACCACGATCAGCGATTCGCCGCCCAACAGCGGCACCGCTTTCGCGTTGCCGCCGAACATGCCGCGCAATACTGTCCACGCGCGCGAGAAAGTTTTCGCGCGGAAGAACACCCAGGTGATGTTGGCCAGCGCGTAGGTGATCAGGCCGAACGCCAACAGCGCCCACACGTTCGGATGGAAATTCGAAAAACGTTTGCGCAGCCAGCGTTCGACGGACAGATAGATGCCGTGCAATCCGCCCCACGCGACGAAGGTCCAGTTGGCGCCGTGCCACAAGCCGCCGAGCAGCATGGTGCCCATCAATGCCGCGTAGGTGCGGCGCGGGCCGTGGCGGTTGCCGCCCAGCGGGATGTAGAGGTAATCGCGCAGCCACGAGGACAGCGTGATGTGCCAGCGCCGCCAGAAATCGGAAAATCCGACCGCCGCATACGGAAAACGGAAATTGTCCGGCATCGCGAAGCCCAGGCACATGGCCACGCCGATCGCGATCGTGGAGTAACCCGCGAAATCGCAGAAGATCTGTCCGCTGAAAGCGAGCGTACCCACCCACGCGTCCAGCGCGCCGGGAATCTTGTCGCTGTCGTAGATCTTCTCCGCCACCGGCGCAAGAAACCCGTCCGCCAGCACCACCTTGTTGAACATGCCGATGGTCATCAGCGCGAGCCCGAAGAACAGTTGCTGGCGATTGGCCCGGCGCGGCTGCTCGAACTGCGGCACCAGCTCGGTCGGGCGCATGATCGGGCCGGCCACCAGATGCGGGAAGAATGTCACGAACAATGCGTAGTCGAGAAAATTGCGCGCCGGCAACGCGCGGCGCAGATACACGTCCAGCGTGTAGGACATCGTCGCGAAGGTGTAGAACGAGATGCCGACCGGCAGCACGATGTCCGGCGCGGGCGCGTGGTAATTCACGCCGATCGAAGCCAGCAGCGCGGTGAAATTCGCGAGCAAAAATCCGCCGTACTTGAAGTAGCCGAGCATGCCGAGATTGGCGATCACCGACAGCAGCATCCAGGCGCGGCGCGCCATCGGCCGCCGCGCCTTCACCAGACCTTGCGCGGCATACCAGTCCACCACCGTCGAGATCCAGAGCAGGATCACGAACGGCGGATTCCAGGCGGAATAGAAGATGTAGCTCGCGACCAGCAGATTGATCTTGCGAACCGTCCACGCCAGCGGCAGCGAGTGGATCGCCAGCACGATCGCGAAGAACGCGATGAAGGTGAGCGAGTTGAAGACCATTGCGGCCTCCCTGCCCTGACCCGTTCACGCGAACAGGCCCGAGAGCGGCCGGAGTATGTCAGAACCGGATCGGCGCGCCAGTGCCGTCGAAAGGGAGCTAGGCAGCGCTGGCGTCGAGCCGCCAGGCGTCCGCGTTGGACGCCAACTGGTTGCGGCCGCGCAGCTTGGCGTTGTACAGCGCGGCATCGGCCTGGCGCACCCACGCGCGCGCATCGCGCGTGCCTTCGCCCGATTGCGCGATGCCGATGCTGAGCGTGCAATGCAGGTCCGCGGCGTGCTCGAAGCCGGCCGCATGGATGCTGGCACGGATCCGCTCGGCGATCTGCGCGGCGGTAGCCGCATTCACGCCGTTCAACACCACGCCGAATTCGTCGCCGCCGTAGCGGCCGGCGATGTCGCCCTCGCGCATGTTGCGGCGGATGATCGCGCCGATGCGGCCGATCACCTCGTCGCCCACCGTGTGCCCGTAACGGTCGTTGATCTGCTTGAAGTGGTCGATGTCGATCATCAGCAGCGAGGCAACACCGTTGTTGGTGCGGCATGAGGCAAGGATCCGATCCACCGATTCTTCCCAATGCGCGCGATTCAGCAGTTCGCTCAGGCCGTCGATGCTGCTGATCCGCGCCAGCAACCGGTTTTGTTGGCGCACGCGCTGGGTCAGTTTGTAGATCATCGCGCTCAGGATCAGCGGATAGCTCATCAGGAACGGCAGCGTCGCCAGCATTTCCGGCATCGAGGTTTGCGGCGCCCAGCCGAAGCCCCCGGTCACGACCGCCAGTGTGGCAGCCAGCAGTTGCACGCCCACTCCGCGCAGCAGCAGCGCGACGCCGCCGACCGCCACGCAATCCATCGCGAGCATCGTGGCAATCGCCATCGAAGGCAGCAGGTCGAAGTGCATCAGCACGATCCAGATCCCGCCCATGAAGGAGTCGACCAGCACGTTGCTGCGTTCGGTGCGTACCGGATCGGCGCTGCGCTGCGACAGCAGGCGCGCAAGATGAGGCCAAGCGAAGCCGTTGAGCACGAGCAGGCCCCACACCGGCATCGCCACGCCGTGCCGCCAGAACACCATGGCGACCATGATGAACCCCAACGCCATGCCTACGGTGCGCAACGCGTGCGACGCTGCGACGAAGCGCAGCGCGCGGGTGCGTGCGGTGGCAACGTGGAGCGGCGATGGCGACATGCTTTTTCGTGCTCGTGCGAGTGGCACTTGCTCCGGTTGAGCAAAGCCGATGCCATCTTGCCCGCGAAACGTGACGCGCTTAACGGTGGAAGGTGTAACGACACACAATGTCACGCATGAACGTGCTTCGGTTCGGCATTGCACGCCCGCCGCGACACGAAAGCGGCTCAACCATCCGATCCCGTTTCGATTTTTGACAATCACGCGGCGCGACTGCCCACGCTTCAACGCCGGGTATCGCGGCTACTTCCTCCGAAGCAGGTCCGGATCGCCGCTCGCGCGGCGCCTGATCAAGTCAGGTCAACGGCTAGATGTCCGATGAGTTGCTAAGCTCGCGCGTCGTGCGCTCGCTAAGTCGAAATCGCGAAGCGATTGAGGCCTGCCCTCCGTCACGGTGCGCACGCAATGCGATTACTCGCGCCATCCCTGGCGCTCGCCCTTCGCTGCGCTCAGGGCCCGCTTCGCTGTTCGCGCGCGTCCGGACGCGCGCAGCCAAGGCATCGGCTAAGCGCGCTGGCTGTTGCTAGGCTCGCGCATCCGGCGCTCGCCAAGCAACCCGGCCCTCGGCGCCCTGCCTTGGGCGTTCGACCTCGCGCGCGATGCGATTACTCGCGCCGTCCATGGCGCTCGCCCTTCGCTGCGCTCAGGACCAGCTTCGCTGTTCGCGCGCGTTCCAGACGCGCGCAGTCAACGCATCGCGCAAGCGCTCGGTCTCACCCAGGTTTGCGGAACCGATAGATGAACTGATCCGTCTTCCCCCGGATCGATGGATCGAAGACCTTGGCGGTGTGCGGATCGTTCGGATTGCGCAGCGCGTTGCTCTCGCCGTCGAACTTGAAACCCGCAGCCTCCACTTCCTTCTTCACCAGCAGCGGATCGATCCGGTGCAGCGTGTCGGTGTCGGCGGCACCCGAACCTTGCGGCGCGACGTGATCGATGATCACGTACACGCCACCGGGCTTCAGCGCGTCGTACACCCGCTTGTTGAACGCGTTCATGTCCACCGGACCCATGAACGGGTCGTGATAGTCGTGGTAGTTCTGCGAAGTGAACGCGACATCCACCTTCTGCGGGACGCTCAGGAACGCTGCCGGCTCCTTAAGCAGCGTGACGTTCTTGTAATGAGGCGTGGCAACCAGCGATTGCCAGTTGGCGTAGCTCTTGGCGCTGAACTTGTCCATCTCGTTCGGCCACACCGTATAGACGTGGCCAGACGGTCCGACGATCGCGCTGAACACACGCGTCCAGTAGCCGGTGCCGGGCACCAGTTCCAATACCGCATCGCCGGGTTTCACCTGCGTGAAGGCCATCACCGCGGCCACCTGGCGGCGCGCATCGTCCTTCTTGTCGTCGACGCGCTCGGGATCGTTGATGGCGGCGCCGATGTAGCCCGGCGCCGCGGTGTACGCGGGCGCGGCGGTGGAGGCGGACTGCTGCGCGCCTGCGGCGGCGGCGGTGACCGAAATCGCGAACAGAGCTGTGAGCGTGTGCGTGCGCATGACGGGACTCCTTGTCGGGGGTTGCCATTGTGCGCGCAAATGTCCGCCCCGCGCGCGTGACCTTCGACACCCGCCGCACCGTTGCAAAAGTTCCAGGCCCGGTACCCCGCTGGCGTTGTCCTTGCAATAATCCGGCGCAAACTGAGTGGTTGTCGCGATCTTTCCCCATTCATGTCGAGCCAAATCGCTTCTCCGCCGCGCCACCCGCTCGAAGCCACGATCCGCGCGCGCCTGGATCACGTGCTGGAAATGCTGGTCGACGCCGTCTGCATCGTGGATCCCGAGGGCCGCTTCGTTTACGCGAGCCCGGCCTGCGAACGCATCTTCGGCTACGAACCGCACGAGATGATCGGCCGGCAGATGCTGGAGCTGATCCATCCCGAAGACCGTGCGCGCACGCTCGGCGCGGTGAACGGCATCATGGGCGGCACACCCAATCCGCACTTCGAGAACCGCTACATCCGCAAGGACGGCAGCGTGGCGCACATCATGTGGTCGGCGCGCTGGTCGCCGCAGGATGGCGTCCGCATCGCAGTGGCGCGCGACGTGTCCGAACACAAACGCGCCGAAGCAGTGCAGGCGGCGCTGCTGGCGATCTCGGAGGCCGCGCACATGGCCAACGATCTGCTCGATCTGTTTCACCAGATCCACGCGATCATCGGCGGCCTGCTGCCCGCGCGCAATTTCTTCGTCTCGCTTTACGACCGCGACAGCGACACGTTGACCTTTCCTTATTTCGTGGACGAACACGATGAGCCGCCGGGACCGCTGCCGTTCGACTCGGGAACGCTCAGTGCGGAGGTGATCCGCAGCGGCGAAGCCCTGTTGCTGACGCCTGATGCGCCGCCCGCCCTGCCCGAGCGGGTGCCTCCGATCGTGGGCCGGGCATCGCTGGACTGGCTCGGCGTACCGCTGATCTCCGGCAGCCGCACGCTCGGTGCGCTGGTCGTGCAGAGTTATTCCGGCGATACCCGCTACACCGAACAGGACAAGCAGTTGCTGCAATTCGTTTCCGCACAGGTGGCCTCGGCGATCGAACGCAAGCAGACCGAGACCACGCTGCGGCACATCGCGCAGCACGACGGACTGACCAACCTGCCCAATCGCAAACTGTTCGACGAACGCCTGCAAGCGGCACTGAAGCGCGCCGCACGCGAATCGGAAATGCTGGCATTGCTCTACATAGACATCGATGGGTTCAAATACGTCAACGACAGCCTCGGTCATGGCGCGGGCGATCACCTGCTGCACGAGGTCGCGCAACGTATCGCCAGCTGCGTGCGCGAAACCGATACCGTCGGCCGCATGGGAGGCGACGAATTCGTCGTGCTGCTCGCCGGGTTCTCCGCATCGAGGCAGGCGGTCATCGTGGCCGAGAAGATCCTCTCCGCGCTACGCTGGCCGTTTCAACTACCGGAAGGCCATGCGACGGTCGCGGCCAGTATCGGCATCGCGATCTCTCCCGAACATGGCGTCGGCGCCCAGCAACTGATACGCGCGGCCGACAAGGCAATGTATGCAGCCAAGAAGGCGGGCGGCAATCGCTGCAGGCTGGTCGGCTAGCATTGCCTTATCCCGTTTCAGCGATCGGTGCGGACACGCAGGCACTCGTTGCGGCGGCGGCATCTTAAGATTGGCGTGCTCGCGAACAGGAGAGCACTTTGTCAGCAATGGCGGCGGCGTGGAGAGTGATCGGTTGTTTCGGATTGCTGTCGATTCCGAACGTGTCCTCCACCTGGGTTTCTGCCGGCGCTGCAGGTGAGCCTCGATATCAAGTCGTCGCCTACACCACCGACTGGGACTCCGGTGAAGATGCACAACTCGAGAAGATCGACACCCTGATCTTCGCTTTCGCTCGCGTCTCCGGTGATCAGGCGGTGCTTTCGTCCGCAGCGGCCGAAAAACTCGACCGCATCGTTGCGCTCAAGGGCGCGCATCCGGAACTGAAAGTGGTGATTTCGATCGGCGGCTGGGGCGCGGGCGGCTTTTCGGAGATGGCCGGCACGACGGCCGGCCGGCAGGCTTTCGCTGATAGCGCGGCGCGGATGGTTACAACGCATCACGCCGACGGCATCGACATCGATTGGGAGTATCCCGGTCACCACGAATCGAGAATCCGCTCGAGCCCGCAAGACCGTGCGAATTTCACGCTGCTGATGACCGCGTTGCGCGCGACGCTCGACCGCGCCGGAGCAAGCGACGGAAAGCACTACAGCTTGAGCGCTGCCGTCGCGGATGGTCCTTTCGTCAGCGGGGTGGATATCGCGGCCGTCGCGCCGCTGGTGGATTGGTTCAACCTGATGACCTATGACTTCTGCAATTCGATGACGCCCGATACGTGTCACCACACCGGGCTGCATGCTTCCGCACTCGCGCCCGCGGACGCGCGCACCACCGATCGCGCCGTGCATCAATTCCTTTCCGCCGGTGCGCCGCCGGAGAAATTGCTGATCGGTGTTGCGATGTACGGGCGCGAATTCGATCAGGTAAACCCGGCGCACGACGGTGTGTACCAGCCTTACGGACATTACGGCGGCGAACAGCCCTGGCCGCAATTGAAACGCGATTTCATCGACCGCAACGGCTACGTTCGCCACTGGGACCGCCAAGCGCAGGCACCGTGGTTGTGGAACCCGCACACGCATGCGTTCATCACCTACGACGATCCGCAATCGATCGCGGCGAAAGCCGCCTACGTCGAGGCACAGCATCTCGGCGGCATCATGTATTGGGAAGTGCAGCAGGACCCGAGCGGAGAACTGCTCGATGCGGTCTGGCAGGGGTTACATGGCGCTTCGCAAAATCAGCGCAACTGAGAATCCTTGCTTCCACGGCGATTGTAGCCGCTGAACACGCGCTCTTCCTCATCGTGTGCGTTCTGGCATTCGATGCACAGCCGCACGCCCGGCACGGCCTTGCGCCGCGCGAGCGGAATCGGCGCGCCGCATTCGGCGCACACTTTCAAGCCCGGCCCCGTGCTGCGTTTGCTGCGCGCACGCGCGATCGCGTCCGCGACCGTCGCGTCGATCTGTTCCTGCACCGCGCCTTCTTTGGCCCAACCTGTCGCCATGTCCGCGATGTTAGAGAGCCGCGCGTTACGCGCGCGTAGGCGCCAGCAGATCGATCTGGCCGGCCTGCGCCATCACGCGATCGCGGCCCTGCGCCTTGGCCATGTACAAGGCGTGATCGGCGGCGGAAATCAGAATGTCCGAGGACTGCGTTTCCTCCGGCTGCACCGCGCTGACCCCGACGCTGACCGTGATGACGGGCGCCACCGGCGAGTCCGGATGCGGCATGGCCTTGTGCCGCACGCGTGCACGCAGGTGTTCGGCCACACGCGCGGCATCGGCGAGTTCGCACCCCGGCAGCAGCAGCGCCAGCTCTTCGCCGCCGTAGCGCGCGACCAGATCCTCGCCCACGCGCACGCTGTCGCTGCACAGCCGCGCCAGCTCGCGCAGGCATTCGTCCCCATACAAATGTCCGCTGGCATCGTTCAATGCCTTGAACCAATCCACGTCCACCAGCAACAGCGCCAACGGGCGCCGCGCGTGCGCGTGCCGCCGCCATTCCTCGGCCAGCCGCAGGTCGAAACAGCGGCGATTGGCGATGCCCGTCAGGCCATCGCGCATCGACAATTCGCGCAACTTGCGATTGGCCTGCTCCAGTTCGCGCACCACGCGCGCGAGATGAATCGCGCCGGCGATCTGGTCGGCGATCGCATCGCATACCGCGCGCACCTCGCGGGTGAAGAAATCCGCGCGCGTGCTTTCCAGGTTCAGCACGCCGTGCAACCGCCCGCGATGGCGGATCGGCACCAGGTATTCGGAATTGACTTCGCGGTTGCCGGGCACGTAATCCGGATCGCCGGTCATGTCTGTGATCAGTTGCGCTTGTCCCGTGCGCACGCAACGCCCGGCGGCACCGCTGCTCACCGGCCACGGCATCTGCGGCTGATCCAGATCCAGCCGGCCGGACCACACTTCCTGCACGAAATGCGTGCGCTCGTCGTTCAACAGGATGATGCTGGCGATCGTCACGGGCAACCGGCGCGTGAGGCAGTCGACGATCGCGTGCAGCACGGCTTCCAGCGTGTCGCCCTGCAGCGCCTCGTGCGAAACCTGCGCCAGGATTTCCGTAAGCATCGCGCGGCGGCCGACCGCATCGCGCTCGTCCCAGAGCGGATGCTGGCTGCGGATGTCCGCGGTCTTCTCCGGTTGGTTCACTGTGCTGCCCCCTGTCCCACGCCGTCAGTTTAGCGTGCAAACTCCACGTACGCGGAATGTCGATCCTGCCCGATGCCATTCGTCGTCGTACAGAATCCCTGAACGGAACATGCCATGTCACTGAAAATCTATGGTCACCCGTTTTCCTCGTATACCCAGAAAGCGCTGACCGCCTTGTATGAAAACGATATCCCGTTCGAGTTCCTGGAACTCTCGCCCGAGCATCCGGACATCTACGCCGAGTTCGCGCAGCGCTGGCCGATCAGGCGCTTCCCGTTGCTGGTCGAAGGCGATCGTCAAGTGATGGAAGCGACCAGCATCATCGAATACCTCGACGTGCACCATCCCGGCCGCACGCGCTTCATCCCGCTCGATGCCGATGCCGCGGTCGAAGTGCGGATGCTCGACCGCTTCTTCGACAACTACATCCATGCGCAGGTGCAAAAAATCGTATTCAACCAGTTGCGTCCGGAAGCCGACCGCGATCCGTACGGAGTGAACGAGGCACATCAAACGTTCGAGACCGCCTACGGCTGGCTGGACCAAGGATGACGGACCGCGAATGGGCGGCGGGCGACTCTTTCGGTCTGGCCGACTGCGCCGCCGCCCCGGCGTTGTTCTACGCCGACTGGACGCACGAGATCGATGCGAAATTCGCAAACGTGCGCACCTACCGCGCACGCCTGCTGGCGCGGCCCTCTTTCGCACGCTGCGTGGAGGGCGGCCGTCCGTATCGCCCGCTGTTCCCGCTCGGCGCGCCGGCCCGGGATTGAATGCCCGATGCGGCGCGCCATCAACTCGCGATCAGGCCGGTTTCACATCGAACCGGAACGGTGTGCCGATCGCCGAGGGCCGCTGGCCGAAGTCCCGTGCGAACCGGATCAGGTTGTCGTAGGGGCGGGGCGAAACCGTTGCGCGAAACTCGAGGTGCTCGATCAGGCAAAACAGCGCCACTTCCAGCACGCTGATGTCGCGCGACGGCAACGAGGCCTCGATGGCCGGCCAGCGTTCGTCGAGCCATGCGAGTACGTTGCGCAAACCGGTCGCCGCCTTGGAGAAATAAATGTTGTCGGCCGGCAGACGCGCAACTTCGATCCCGAAAGCGAGCTGCACCTGCGCCTGCATGGCATGCCAGACGAATTCCTGCGCGTTGCGGGCACGCACGTCCGGCAGATCTTCCGGCCAGATTACCTGTTTGGGTCGCGATGCGGCCTTGTGTAGCGCGCGGCAGATATTGTCGGTGCCGAAAATCGTTGCACCATCCAGCTTCAGTGCCGGCAACTTCAGTGCGGGGTTGCCCGCGTAGTCCTTCGGATCCACCGACCGCAGGTCGTAGATCGGAGTGAACTCGTAGGGCACGCCCAACTCTCCGGCAAACACCCGCACCAGGCGGGTGAAATGGGAACTGCTGCGGCCGGTGAGTACCGTCATTTATACCCAGCGCGATGTCGTGCGGTTCATGGGCCAAGCATATCCCGCCGCACCGCCGGATTCGTGCGCGGGCCGACCACGATTCTTCAGGGAGGCAATCAAGTATTTCGGGCAAGTCCTGCCATGTTCGTCGGATTCTGTCGACCAGTGCGGTTTTCATCGCGCGCGAATAGGCGTAGTCTCGGCAGCCCCTGCACCCCGAGTCGGAGCGCCGCCATGGCCCTGTGGAAAGAACAGCAGCAAGCGAAACCCTCGTCCACCCCCGCGCCGGACGCGCTGGATCTCTCCCGCTACGAAGCGCCCGCACCGGAACCGCAGGCCGCTCCCGCGCCGGCTCCCGCTTCGGCGCCCGCGCGCAACAAGCCGATGGGCGAATCGCTGATCGCGCCGGACATCGCCATCGAAGGCAAGATCGAGGGCGCGGGCCACGTGCGCATCGCCGGCCGTTTCAAGGGCGACGTCAACGTGCGCGGCGACCTCACCATCGAGCCCAGCGCCAAGGTCAACGGCAGCGTTCGTGCCGAGAAGGTGATCGTCTCGGGCGAGCTGACCGGCAATATCGAACAGGCTTCGCATGTGGAGTTGCAACAGAGCGGCGCGCTGACCGGCGATCTGAAAGCCGCCTCGCTGACGGTCGCGGCGGGTTCGCGCATGCGCGGCCATGTCGAGTTCGGCTGGGACGACAAGGCCGAAGCACCGCGCAACGGCGCCGGACACAAGAACGGTTCGTCCGGCCTGGTGTCGTGACGGCTCCACGCGCGGGCGGCGGCGCGGCAACGCGCATCTGTCCGCATTGCCGCGAAACCATCCTGGAAAGCGCGCAGGTTTGTCCGGCGTGCAAGCATCACCTGCGTTTCGGCGGGCCGGCGCAGATCTCCGCCGTGCCCGGCACGATCACGCCCCTGAAGGTCGAAGGCAGCATCCGCAATCCCAACGGCGGCAACTGGGAATACTCGATGGTGCTGACCATCCGCAACGAGCGCGGCGAGGAAATCGCGCGCAAGCTGGTCGGCGTGGGCGCGATGCAGGCGGACGAGCAACGCATCTTCAGCTTGAGCGTGGAACTGGCGCCGACCGAAGGCAAACGCACGCGGCACTGATTCTCGTCGATCTGCGTGTCGGCGCGATCTGCCGCTACCATGCGCGTCTTTCTGCTTGGAGACGCGCGGGTGGCAATCGCGGCGAATGCACGGGAATACCGCTTAGCCCGTCGCAACGCGGCCCTGGCCGCCCTGCCTGAAGCCATCACCACGTTGTTCGCGGCGCTGGGTTGCTTGGCGTGCGTAGGGCTGTTGGCATCCGGCGCGGGGCCCGCGGTGCTGGCCGTGGTGCTGTGCCTTTCGCTCTCGCGCAGCCAGCTCGACCGCAACCGGCGCGAACGCATCGAAGCCGCGGTCGTGCTGCCGGTGGTGGGACTCGCCGCAACCGGAATCGGCCTGCTTCTGCTGCGCCATCCATGGCTCGGCGCGACAACGTTCACCGCGGGCATGTTCGTCTCGATCTGGCTGCGCCGCTTCGGACCCGTGGCGCGCCGTTTCGGCTCGCTGCTTGCGCTGCCGTTCGTGGTGCTGCTGGTTACGCCTCATCTGCCTGCGATGCAGCAGTCGTTGCTGCCCGGCTGGCTGTTGCCGATCGTGATCGCGCTGCTGGCCCTGCTGTGGGTCAGCGCTTTGCATGCGCTGGCGCGGCGCATCGGTTTTCTGCCTCCTCTTCGCGTTCGCGAATTCGCGGCGGTGGAATCCCCGCGCGCGAGCACGCTGCGGCCGATCGCCAGCACCCGCATGGCGATCCAGATGGCCGCGGCGCTCGCACTGTCCTTCACTGCGGGCTTCATATTCTTTTCCGAGCGCTGGGCGTGGATCGTGCTGACCGCATTCATCGTGCTCAGCGGCAACCGCGGCCGGCTGGATGTCGCATACAAGAGCGTGCAGCGCGTGCTGGGCGCCGCGGCGGGCACGGTGTTCGCGTTGCTGCTCAGCCCGCTCGCGGCGGCGCACGGCTCGACCGGAGCGGCGCTGATGTTGACCGCGGTTTTCCTGGGCGTCTGGTTGCGGCCGTTGAACTACGCGTGGTGGGCGCTGTTCGTGACGATCGCCCTCGCCTTGTTGCAAGGCTTCGGCGATATTCCGCCCGCGCGAATTCTTCCGCTGCGGATGGAAGAGATCGTTATCGGCGCGGCGATCGGTGTGGCGTGCGCGTGGTGGTTACTGCCGGTGCGTTCCACGGACGTGCTGCGCCGACGGCTGGCGGACGCGCTGGCCGCGTTCGCCGCCGCATTGAACCCGGAAGACCGCGCGCGGACACCCGACCCTTTCATCGATGCACTGGCGCGCCTGGAAGAAATGGCTCCGGCCTTTCGTGTTCTGGGCAGGATCTCATCCCGTTCGCGCGCAGCGCTGGCGGCAGAGTGGACGAACGCATTGCTGGGGTGCCGCAATGATGCGGTGGCTCTGATCGAAAGCGGTGCAGCAGCCGGCAAGGCGCGGCGTGCCGTGGCGTCTTGCCGGCAAGCGTTGCGTTCGCCAGAGACGTTGCTGCCCGCGCTCCTGGACCTGAAGGAAATCTTGGCCGGACAGTCAGTTGAGACACATATCGAAGAAAGAATCGAAGCCGGCTGAGAAGTCTCTGAAGGACGGGTCCCCGGCTTCATTCTTGCTTGACGTATTTCACGGTTTCGGACCTGCCCGGACCGCCGCCGCTGTACCGCTGCGGATACCCAGCCTTGGCAAGAACGGAAACCGCGTGACCACGGAAATAGAAGAAACCCGCATCGATGCCACCGACCTCAGGGTCGGCATGTTCGTCTGCAGGCTGGACCGGCCGTGGGAGAGCACGCCGTTTCCGCTGCAGGGCATCGAGTTGCGTACGCATGACGACGTGCGCAAGCTGCGCGACCTGTGCGCTTACGTCTACATCGACCGCCGCCGCGAAGCGGTCGATCACTCGCACATGCTGAAGAACGGCGCCCGCCGGCCCGAACTGCGCTTCACCCGTGTCGCGCACTATGCGGACACTGTCAGCGTCGAGGAAGAATTGCCGAATGCGGAGGCGGCGCTGGGCACCGCCACCGAGATGGTCGATCGCATCTATGCCGATGTCGCCAGCGGCCGCGAGCTCTCCGTCGAACTGGTCGAGCGCGCGGTGCGGCCTCTGGTCGCGAGCGTGCTGCGTAGCGCGGATGCGTTCCTCTATCTGGAGGGTATGCGCCGGCACGACGGGTATACCTACAGCCATGCGATCGCGTGCAGCGCGCTCGCCGCCGCGTTCGGCCGGCACATGGGGCTGCACGAAGATACGGTTTTCAGTCTCGCGGCGGGCGGTCTGCTGATGGATGTCGGCAAGACGCGCGTGCCCCAGGACCTGTTGCAAAGTCCGCAACCGCTGTCGCCGGAAGAACTCGAGACCGCGCGTTCGCATATCCACCACAGCGTCGAGATCGCCTCGAGCGCGGGCATCAACGATCCCGATGTGCTGGCCGTGCTGCGTACCCACCACGAACGGCACGACGGCGGCGGCTATCCGCAACGTCTGCTGGGCGGCGGCATTCCGGTGCCGGGGCGCATGCTCGGGATCATCGACAGCTACGACGCCATGATCAGCGCGCGGCCATATCGCGCGCCGATCTCTCGGCATCGCGCGCTGCAACAGATCTACCGCGGGCGCAACACGCTGTTCCAGCCGGAACTGGTGGAGCAATTCCAGGCGTGTCTCGGCGTGTATCCCACCGGCTCGCTGGTCGAACTGAACACCGGCGAGATCGCCGTGGTGATGATGCAGAACAAGGTGCGCCGCCTGCGTCCGCGCGTGCTGCTGCTGACCACCCCGGACAAGAAGCCGCTGCGCGATTTCCAGCCGCTGGATCTGCTGAACCAGGCCGTCGACGGCAATGCCGTGGAGATCGTGCGCAGCGTCGCCGCGGGCGAGTACGGCATCGACACCGCCGGCCTGCTGCCGCAGTGACGCGCAAGTCATGTTGAACCAGAACGAGATCCTCGCCGCGATCGAGCGCTGCATCGGCGGCGGCAAGCCTTTTGCCGTGCTGGCCGCATGCATTTGCGATCTGCGCGAGGTCGGCATCCGTTATGGATCGCAGCACGGCGCCGAAGCCGAAGCGAATGCCGGCCGTTTGATCCGTGAATCGCTGCGGCCGGTCGACGATGTGTTCCGCGCCGGCGACGAATGTTTCGCGGTGATCCTGCCGGACCTGCCCGCGCGCAATCACGCGCTGCTCGCCACCACGCGGCTGTCCAGGGCTTTCGAACAACCGCTAAACATCGGTGGCGTTCCCTGGCAGGGGCGCTTGCGCATGGGCGCGACGTTCTTTCCGCAGGACGGCAACGATGCCGACCTGCTGTGGCGGCGCGCGCAGATGGCGTTGCAGGACGCCGCGTGGCGTGGTGAACCTTTCGCGTTTTACGACGCCCGCAAAAGTCGTGTCGACATCGACTACAACGAACTGCGCGAGAGCATCGAAGCCAATCAGTTGCTCGCGTACTTCCAGCCGGTGTGGGATCTGCGCACGCGGCGCATCAGCGGGGTGGAATCGCTGGCACGCTGGACCAGTCCTACGCTGGGTCCGGTATCGCCCGATCAGTTCATCACGTTCGCCGAGCAGAGCGACTTGATCGTGGCGCTGACGCACTGGAGCATCAACGCCACCTTGCGCGAAGCCGCTGCACTGAAGGATCGGGGCCTGAGTTTCGCGATCAATCTGTCGGCGCGCGCGTTCGCGCAGGGCGCACTGGTCGAACAACTCTCCGATGCGCTGAGCATCTGGGGTGTGGCACCGACCGCAGTCGTCGCCGAAGTCACCGAAACCGCGCTGGTCGACGATCTTGATCTGACCGCGCGCGTCCTGCGCCAATTGCGCGATCTGGGCATGCGCGTGGCGATCGACGACTTCGGCACCGGCTACGCCGCGATCACCTATCTCAGCCGCTTCCCGGCCACCGAGCTGAAAATCGACAAGACCCTGATCGATCCGATCACACGCGATCCGCACGCGGCGCGGCTGGCGGATTCGATCATCCAGTTCGCGCACCGGCTGGACATGACCACGGTCGCCGAAGGCATCGCCGACGCCGGCACCGACCGGCTGCTCAGCGAAATGGGCTGCGACCACGGCCAGGGTTTCCATCTCGGCATGCCCGCACCCGCGCCGGAATTCGCGGAGCGCTTTCTGACAAAACCCGATGGCGAGCGCATCAGCGACGCGCGAGCATTCTCTCCAGTTCCAGCGCGTTGCTGATCGCGTGTCCCGCCGCGGTGTTGTCGAAGATGCACCAGCGCGTCCGCGTGCCTGCATCCGGCCGCGACAATCGCCCCGCAATGCGTTGCAGCGAAGCCTCGGAGTAGCTGTCCCAGTACATCCGCGGTGAGCCGTGCAGCCGCAGGTACTCGATGCGGCGGTCGCCCGAAGGAACGGCCGCCCGCGGCACGCGCGCCGGATCGGCGCCGACACGCGCCACGGCCCGATCGCGCAGCATCCGGTCCGCGCCGGCATGGAACCAGGAGGCATGGCGCGGTTCGCAGGCAACAGCACCGGGGCAGTTGCGACGCAATTGCTCGAAGAACGCTGAAACGATCGCGGGTTCGAAAGCAAGACTCGGCGGCAGTTGCAACAGCAGAACGCCGAGCTTGTCGCCGAGGCCTCCGGCTTGATCCAGGAATGCGTCCAGTTCGGCTTCGCAGCCGCGCAGACGTTTCTGGTGACTGATGAGCTTCGGCATCTTTACCGCGAAGCGGAAGTCGCGCGGCGTGGAATCCGCCCAGCGTGCATAGGTCTTGCGCAGATGCGGACGGTAGAACGAAGAGTTGATTTCCACCGCGTCGAACACCTGCGCGTAGCGCTCGAGGTGGCTGCCCTCTCGCGGAAAGTCCGCGGCATATGCAGGCACGATCGACCAGCCGGCGCAGCCGATGCGCAGCGTCGGAATGGGTCGCAAGGTCAAGCCGCCGGCTCGCCCGCGGCTTCGCTGCCTTGCGGCGCATGCTCGCCTTCGCGCAGCAGCAGGCAAAGCAATCCGGCGATCACAGCGAACACTGCGCCCGCGCCGAATGCCGCGTGATAGCCGCTGGTCAATGCTGCCGCAGAGGCCGCGCCGCCCAAAGCGGCAGTGCGCGCTGCGGCCACGCTCGCCAGCACCGCAAGGCCGAGCGCGCCACCCATCATGAAAGCGGTGTTCACGAGGCCCGAGGCGAGACCGGCATCCTCGGGCTTCGCGTCGCTCATCGCCGCCAGCAATACCGGATTGAACGCCAGGCCCGCGCCGATGCCCAGCAACACCATGCCCGGCAGGATGTGCAGCGGAAAATTTCCATCGCGCGGCGCGACCGCGAACAGCAGCAAGCCGAACGCGGCGAGCAGCAATCCGGCCAGCGCCGGTTTGCGCAACCCGAAACGCATCACCACCTTCGCCGACAGCCCGAGCGAAAAGATCGCCATGATCAGGTCGCTGGGAAAGAACGCCAGACCGACCTGCATCGGGCTGTAGCCCAGCACCAATTGCATGTATAGAGCGGTAATGAAGAACCACGCAAACATCGCCGCCGCCCACAGCACGCCGACGATATTGCTGACCGCGATATTGCGCAGGCGGAACATGGCGAGCGGCATCAGCGGCGCACGCACCCGCGCTTCGATCGCAAGGAACATGCACAGCAGAATCGCCGCGGCGGCGAGCAGCGAAAGGGTGCGCGGCGAACTCCAGCCCGCTTCGTTGCCGCCGACGATCGCGTACACCGCGAGCATCAGCGCAGCGGTCACGGTAACTGCGCCGGCCATGTCCAGCGAACGATGCTGGAGCGTGACACGTACGACCGGCACCAGTCGCAGGCACAGCGCGAATACGATCACACCGATCGGCAGATTCACCAGGAACACCGAATGCCAGCCGAAGCTGCTGGTCAGAAGTCCGCCGAGCAGCACGCCGAGGCAACCGCCGCCCGCGCAGACGAAGCCGTAGATGCCCATCGCCTTGGCGCGTTCGGCGGGTTCCGGGAACAACGTGGTGATCAATGACAATGCGACCGCGCTCACGACCGCGCCGCCGATGCCCTGTACCGCGCGCGCGACGACCAGCAGCATCTGCGTGCCGGCGATGCCGCAGGCAAGCGAGGCCAGCGTGAACAACGCCAACCCGATCAGGAACAATCGCCGGTGGCCGTACAAGTCGCCCAGCCGTCCGCCCAACAAGAGACAGCCGCCGAAAGTGAGCAGATACGCGTTCACCACCCACACCAGACCGGCATCGGTGAAGCGCAGATCGGCGCGGATCGAAGGCAGCGCGACGTTCACGATGGTCGTGTCCAGCACGATCATCAGTACGCCCGAACAGAGAACGATCAGGGCAAGCCAGCGGTGCTGCGGATGCGTGGGTGTCACGTCATGCTCCGGATTCATAATGACTATACGGATGACGAATGCGAGAGAAGGATTTCGACATGACCGGCAAACACGCCGCCTCATTCCGCCGCGGCCGACCGACAAGCAGCGATCTCGCTATCGATGCGCCAGCGCGTGATCGATCGCGGCGCACACCGCCGCGGCCTGCGCCCGGTTGCATTGCTCGGGCGTGGTGCGCGGGCTGTCCGGATAGACCTCGGTCGTGGTCTTGTAACGCGCGTTCGTGATGCCCGGGCACAAGCCGAGTTCCCTCAGCGGATATTCGATCACGCCGGGCGAGACCACCGGCGAACCGATGATCTGCCCATTCGCGTCGGCAGGCGCGATGTGCGTGATCTTCTCCACCGCCGTGATCACGGCGCGCTGGAATTCCGGCTGCGGATGATCGGCATCGTCCACCAGATAGAAACCGTCGGGAATTTCTCCCGGAACGAATTCCTCGCCATCTCGCGCGGCCAGCGCGGGGCGGAATTCGGATTCGTCGCTGTCCGTGGTTTCGTGCAGGTCGATGTGCAACAGCACGCGTTCGCGGAATGACGCGACGAATTTCATGAGCGCCGCCGATTCCGGCGCCGGACTGTCGTTGCGGAACGAGCGGTTCGGATCGAGCGCCAGCGCGTTCCAGCGATGGATGCGTTCGTATCCCCACGGACTGACACAAGGAACGATGATGAGATTCGCGCGACCGGCGTAGTCCGTTGCGTTTTTCTCTGCGAACAACAAGGCGCCATGCACCCCGCTGGTCTCGTAGCCGTGCACGCCTCCGGTCACCAGCACGATCGGCAAATCTTCGTTCCAGTTGCGGCTCTTCAGCGCGAACAGCGGATAACTGTCGGGCGGATAATCGATCCTTCCGTATTGCTCCACGTCGAAACGTTCGCGCAGCCTTTCGATCACGCTCAAAACGTCATCGGCATAGCTGCGCTGCTTGCGTTGCCGCGCCAGCCATTCGGCCTTCTCCGCTTCGCCCCACGGTCGGCCGAGCGTGCCGATGGAATAAGGCGCTTGCATCGCATCTTCCCGTGCCGAACAAAGCGCGCACTTTAACATTGCGCCTTCCGCCCCTTCCCGTGCGGCCTGCACCATGAGAGAGTCTCGCCGCCCGAACGGCAAGGGGAACGACCATGGCTGCATCGAGGCTGGTCAGACGCCTGCGCGAACATGACTGGCTCGCTGCGCTCATCGAGCTGGCGATCGTCGTGTTCGGCATCCTGATCGCATTGCAAGTCAGCAACTGGAACCAGGATCGCATCGACTACGCGCGTGCGAATCGCTATTACGCGCGCCTGCACGCCGACCTGCTCACTGATCTCGCCAGCATCGACGAAGCCAACGCATTCTGGACGCAGGTCGCCGGTTTCGGCGAGCAGGCGATGGTTTACGGCGAGAACGGCACGCGCGTGAAGGACTCAAACTGGAAAACCGTCCTCGCCTATTACCAAGCGAGCCAGCTATATGCCTTCGATTTGGCCGACACCACGTTCACGGAAATGCGCGCCAGCGGCGACCTCGCCTTGATCGGGGACGAGAGCCTGCGCAAACGTCTCGCCGACTATTACCGTCTCACCGACGGCGGCACGCGCAGCGACATTCTGCGCCACAACCCCGTCTATCGCATGCAGATCCGTGGCCTCACGCCGTGGCACGTGCAGCAATACATCTGGAACCATTGCTGGCGACAGGGTGAAGGCGCGCGGCAGTTTCTGCTGGATTGCAAGGCGCCGATCAGCGAGCAGGAATCGGCTGCGATCCTGGATACTTACCGGCGCGATCCAACCGTGCTGAACAACCTGCGTACATGGATGTCGATGGTGCAAGTCAGCCGCATCATCGTCATCAGCATTCGCCCGGAAACATCCGCGCTGATCAAGGACGTGGAGAAAGCGCAGGGAAAATAGCGGAGCGCAAGCTGCTAGACGGTTTCAATTGCGAACGTCGCCTGCAATTGACCACTCCAGCACTCATCCTGCTGCGGCAGTCTCGGCGCCGTTCCGCGCCCAAACGACGTGGCCGTCCCCTCCGGGGCGGCCACGCTGCATTCGTCGTTGCCCGTTCCCGGCGACGATCAATGCGCCAGTTCGAGTTTGCTCGACACCACCCAGCCGATGTTGCCGAGTTCGTCCGACACCTTCCACCAGATGCCGACCTTGTCGCCGGTCGGATACAGCATCATGCCTGACTTGAGGCTGCGCACGACGGACGAGTGCAGATTCGCATCCGAGTACAGCTTGGTGGATTCGACCAGACGCACGGCCTGCTGCACGTTTTCCGCCACCGGATTGGGCGCGTTCTGTTGCAGTTCCGCAACCATCTTCCTGTACGCGTCGAGATAGGCCATCGCGATCACCTGGCCGATCTCGGTATTGGCGTACCCGCTGGCGCCGCCCGCGGCGAAACCACCCCAGAAACTGCCACCGCCACCGCCGCCGGCCCAGCCCACGTCGGTTTTGTCGGAATGGCCCTGCTCCAGCGCGACCTGTTCGGTCGAGCGCACATCGGTCAACGTCAGCACGACATCGGCGGTTTTCTTGGAGAGGCTGATGCCGCCGACCACCGCGCCGACGCCGTGCGGCAGGAATCCGCCGAGGATGCCGCCGATGTTGGTGCGCTGCGCGTTGCCGTTGCTGTTGGCGATGTCGGGCACCAGCACGTAATCGGCCGCCTTCATCTGGCCCTTGCCCATGTTCGAGCCGACGCGCATCTCGCCTTCTCCGGCGAGCGCGCGTTCTTCCTGCGCGGCCTGCAAACCCTGCCCGCGATCGACCAGCGTGAAGCAATTGGATTGCGACACGTACACCTTGATCAGTGCGGCGGGCGATTCGAGATTCATCGACGACCACCAGTTGTTGCCGTTCTGCGGTTCGCGCACGGCGAGCGTGCCGATGCGTGCGTTGCAGCGAGGCATCTGCGGCGGTTGATCGGAGGAACCGGCCCAGCACGCGGATGTAAACAAGATTCCGCCGGCAAGCGCGACCGAGCCGATCCAAGGATTGGCACCCAGAGCACGAGTCTTCATTTGTATCCCCTATTCCCGTTGCAGGAAAGCGCGAGCGAAGAAACCGGACGTGCTGCGGCAGCGAGCCTGGTGCCTCGATGCCGCTGAATGGCGAGAGTTGCGCCCGCGGATATACTCCGGCACCGCGCGGGTGTCAATTTGCCGTTTGCTCCCGGCTCAGGGTGTCGGCAACCGCCAGATGTCGAGCACGCCGCTGGCGCGATGGTCGTTGGCATTGCCTTCCGGCAGCACGATGCGGCCATCCACCACGATCGGGCTGTTCCAATGGCCGCCTCCGCAATCGAGTTGCGCGAGCTGCCGTCCGCTCTTCGCGTCGTACACGTAGAGGCCGCCCTGCGGGTCGTACACGTACAACAGCGTGCCGGTCAACACCGGGCTGCTGCCGCCGTGATCGTTTTGCCATTGCTGAATCAGGGTATCGTCCACCAGCTTCCACGCCTCGGTGCCGTTCTTGTTCGCGACATACAGCCAGGTGTCGCTACCGAAATGTCCGACGGCCGGCGCACTGAACAACGGCCCGCTCCCGGGCGTCGGGACGCGCGACGCGGTTTCGCCGCGGTGCGGTGTCGTTCCCCCCAACGCACTCCAGTCCAGCACGCGCAGATAACCATCCTTGCCTCCCTGCACGATGTACTGGCCACCGGTCAGTACCGGAGAAGTGGAACCGACATCGAGATCTTCGGTGTTCAACTGCCCCGTATTGAGCGGCGTGTAATTGCCGAGGATGTTCGTGGCATTCGCATCCAGCTCGATCACCGCGTCGCCCCAGTTCTGCTTGCCGTCCCAGGTCGCGTTGCCGCTGGCCACGTACAGATTGCCGGTCGCGGTATCCACTACCGCCCCGGCGCGGCCCCAGATCGCCGCGTCGGTCTGCGGACAAGAAGCGGGACTGATCAACACGTGCTGGTTGCTGCACAGCGCGTTCCAGACGTGCAGCAATGCGCCCGTGCTCGCGTCCAGCAGCACCACATGCCCCTGGTAAGGCGGGATGTCGCCGATGTAGCCGCCGGTGGTCGCGATCACGCGGCCGTTGTAGAAGTTCAGGCTCGACGCGATCTTCTCGCGCGCCGGCAGTTTGGTGATCGAGGTGCTCCACGCCACGCTGCCATCGGCCACGGCGAGCTTGCGGATCATGCCGTCCGGCGCGGCCGCATAGATGTATTTACGGCCGGGGTCGGCGACCGGTGTCGCGGTCGTGATCTGATCAGTGCCTTTGAGGCTGGCGTAGCTCGACGGCGTGAACTCCCACAGCACCGCGCCGCTGTCGGCGTCGATCGCGAGCGTCTTGCCGTAAGTGGTGGTGACGAAGAACGTATCGTGCGCCGCGCCCTTCACGGTGACGCCGTGCAGATAAATCGCCGACGCATCCACGGTGCCGTCGATACGCACCTGCTGGCGCTGCAGGTTGCGCAAGTCGGCAGCGCCGATGCCGCTGGATACATCCGGCGCGCTGGTGCGTTCCGGATCCCAGCCGAACATGCTCCAGTCCGCATGTGTTTGCGCAGACGAGGCCGGCAGTGCGGCTGAGAGCAGACCAGCCGCTGCTGTCGCTACGAAAACGGCACGTTCCTTCGCGTTCATCGCACACTCCCTGCGCCAGGCCGGGTTCTGCATCGTACATCCGCACCCCCGGCATTGGTAATGCACAGGATTCGCCTCACACCGCACGCACCCGTATTGGCCGTCAGCCGAATGGGTGTTCCAGCGACGGGCTTTGCGGGGTGAGCCAGCGTGCACCATCGCCGGTGACATGCATGTCGTCTTCCAGGCGCACGCCGAATTCGCCGGGGATGTAAATGCCCGGTTCGTTGCTGAAGGTCATGTTCGTTTCGATCCGGCGCCAGGATGGAGCCGCGCGGCGGCGCAATCCGGGGCCATGACGCAAGCCCATCCCGGATTCCGCTTCGCTGCATCCGGGCTACTTTCCCACCGCCCTCTTCACCAGCTCGGCGATCCGCTTTTCTTCCGCGGAGGTCAACTTCATCAGCGCGAATGCGGTCGGCCACATGTTGCCGTCGTCGAGCTTCGCCGCGGTGTTGAAGCCGAAGGTCGCATAACGATCCTTGAACTTGGAGGCGTTGCGGAAGAAGCAGACGACCTTGTCGTCCGCATTGGCATAGGCAGGCATGCCGTACCAGGTCTTCGGCGAAAGCTGCGGCGCGCTGATCTTGACGATTTCGTGCAGCCGCTTCGCCATGCCGCGATCCGGCTCCGGCATCTTCGCGATCGCAGCGAGCACGTCGCCCTCGCCGTCGCCCTTGCCGCCGCGCGCGGATTTCATCTCGCGCACGCGGTCCTTCATCGCCTCGCGTTCCTCCTTGGTGAATCCCGCGGATGCTTTGCGTGCCTTGTTCTGGGCAGCAAGCTTTGCGGACTTCTTCTCGGCCATGTTGTCCTCCTCGTTCTTGTCTCGCATATCCCTGATTACCGCTCGCCGAACACGTCGAGCGCAACCTTGATGTCCACCACTGGCGTTCCATCGATGGCCTCGATCGGCCCAATCCGCAAGCGCGCGTGCTCCACGGCGCGAACCTGGACCGGATGCATTCCGATCGGGTTGGGCCGGTGCGGCGAGCGCGTGCGGAACACGCCGGTCAGCGCGCTCTCCGGATCACCGCGCGGGTGCACCTGCAGCACGTCGCGTCGCGCCTCGTGCAACCACGTCAACACGATCAGCGAATCGCCGGGCGCAACCCCGGCGAGCGCATCCATATAGCCGGGCTCCAGTACCAGCCACGCATCGGGCGCACCTTCGTCGCCTTGCCGCGGAGCCTCGGTCGTGGCAGCAAAATCGGATCGCACCCTGCCGATCACTTTCAAGACAAAGGAATCTGCCATCGAGCTCACCGACGTTCCTGCACGCGCAAAAGATTGCCGGCGGGATCGCGGATGGCGCAATCGCGCACGCCATATGGCTGCATGGTGGGTTCCTCGACGATCTCGGCGCCGCTGGCCTGTATGCGTTCGAACGCGGCATCGAGATCCGGGGTGGCCAGCAGCATCATGGCATACGTGCCCTTGGCCATCATCTCGGCGACGGTGCGCTTCTCTTCATCGGTGACGCCGGGACTGGCGGACGGGGGAAACAGCACGATCGACGTGTCGGGTTGATCGGATGGGCCGACCGTGATCCAGCGCAGGCCCTGGTAGCCGACGTCGTTGCGAACCTCGAAGCCGAGTGTGTCGCGGTAGAACGCCAGGGAAGCGTCCGGGTCCGTGTGCGGGAGGAAGCTCGAGTAGATGGTGATATCCATGGTGCTCAGGTCCGTGTGGAACGAGCCGTCATGCTAAATCGGGCTCGCGTACCGTTGCTTCTCGATTCCTGACGGGTCGTGTCACCTGTCGCGCCACGCAGGATGGCATGCCTGCCGTCGCATGTGCCTGCTCGCGCTGATACACGCTGGGAGGCACGCCGACCAGTTCGGTGAAGCGCGTGCTGAATGTGCCGAGCGACGCGCATCCGACGGTTAAACAGACCTCGGTGACGCTCAGGTCGCCGCGCCGCAGCAGCGTCATCGCGCGCTCGATGCGCCGCGTCATCAGATACGAATAAGGCGACTCGCCGAACGCGAGCTTGAACTGGCGGCTCAAATGTCCGGCCGACATGTGCACACCGCGCGCGAGCGTCTCGACGTTCAACGGCTGCGCATACTCGCGATCGATCCGATCGCGAACGCGGCGAAGGCGGGTAAGGTCTCGAAGGTGCAGTGCTTCGTTGGACCGGCTGGTCATCACCAGATGGTAAAAGAAAACGGGCTCCTTCTCTGGCGCCGGCCGCGCGCTTCCGGCACTCTGTCCGCATGAGCTCGACCGCGCAACTCGGCACCCTCGAAGTCTCGCGCGGCTCGATGTGGATCGCGGCGCTGTCGACCGTGGTGGAGTGGTACGACTTCACGCTGTATCTGTATTTCGCCACCGTGCTGTCGCGGGTGTTCTTCGGCGGCGGCGAAACATCGTTGCTGATTACGCTGGCCGGATTCGCGATCGCCTATGGCATGCGGCCGCTGGGCGCGATGTTCTTCGGCCATATCGGCGACCGCATAGGACGTCAACGCACATTGATGCTGTCGATGATGCTGATGACGCTGGCGATGCTCGCGACGGCGTCGTTGCCCGGCTACGCCGCGATCGGACCCACGGCCGGCGGACTGCTGTTGCTGCTGCGCTGTTTCATGGCGTTCTCGGTCGGCGGCGAATACACCGGCGTGGTTGCCTATCTGCTGGAAGGCGCGCGCGCGGAACGGCGCGGCCTGATCACTTCGCTGGCATCGGCGGCCAGCGAAGTCGGCGCGCTGCTGGCCGTGGCGATCTCGGCACTCACGGTCGGCGCGATGAGCACCGCGCGCCTCGATGCGTGGGGCTGGCGCATTCCGTTCTTCGCGGGCGCGCTGCTGGCGGGTTGCGTCTGGATCGCGCGCTCGACGATGGAAGAATCGCCGGATTTCTTGCGACAGGTACGACAGCGCAGCGTGCCGCAGTCTCCGTTGCGCCACACGCTCGCGCATCATCGGCCTGCGCTGCTGCGCACCTTCGCGATTTCGGCGCTGGGTTCGATCACGTACTACGTCGGCATCACCTATGTGCCGGCTTATTTGAGTTCGTCGCGCATCCTGGCCGAAGGCCGTTCGCTGTGGCTGTCGACGCTGGCCGCAATCGCGGTCATTCTCGTCACGCCGTTCACCGGCGCGTTGTCCGACCGCGTCGGACGCAAACCGGTGCTGATCGGGCTCGGCATCGCGAGCGTGCTGCTGCCGCTGTCGATGTTCGCGCTGATGAGTAGCGGCGGCGAACTGCGCATCGCCATCGGCGCGATCGTGCTCGCGTGCGTCGCCGGCGGCGTGAGTGCGGTCGGCGCGCCGGCGACCGCCGAGCAATTTCCCGGCGAAGGCCGGCTCAGCGGACTCGCACTCGGCGTGACCATGGCCACTGCACTCTTCGGCGGCCTGACACCTTTTCTCGCCGAACTGCTGGTGCAGCGAACCGGATGGAATGCACTGCCGGGCGCCATGATCGCCGCCGTCGCGTTGGCCGTTCTGCCCATCTTCCTCACGATGCGGGAAACGCAGCCGCGCCTGGCTGAAAGTCATACACGCGCGCGCAATCAATGAAGCAGTGCCGGGTGTATAGTTCGCTCGCAGCAGGCCATCGAATGCCCGCCGAGCGGATACAGGTCTGCCGCGGAGGCGAAGGTGAAAGCCTTCATCTTGCTGTTGCGGATCGGCGCAATTCTGTTCGCCGTGTCGTTGGCGGGTTGCGCGGAGATGCCTGCCACTAGAGCCGGCGATGTCACGCCGCTGTTCCGGGACGCGCTGTTCAAGCCACCGGCCAAGCCGATCGACCGCCGCGCAATTTTCGCAGTCGACGACTCGATGCGGCGCTTCATTGCCGAGGAAATCGTCCCGCATACGCGTCACGCGGATGCGCGGCAAGTGCTGCTCGATGCGGTTCGCGGCAAGCTCCAGATCGATTACGACTCGGAGATGACCCGTACCGCGTCGCAAACCTTCGCGGCGCGCGAAGGCAATTGCCTGTCGCTCGTGATCATGGCGGCGGCGCTGTCCAAACAGCTCGGCATCACGGTGACCTATCAGGAGGTGTACGATTTCGACACCTGGTCGCGCGATGGGGGATTCGCCATCCTCAGCCAGCACGTGAATCTGGTGCTCGGTTCGCGCAGCCCGAGCCTCTGGGTGTATCCGAGCGACGCAACGCCGATGATCGTGGACTTCCTCCCGCCACGACAGGTGGCGAACGCCATTTCGCGGCCGGTTTCCGAACAAACCGTGGTCGCGATGTACTTCAACAACCGCGCGGCCGAAGTGATGGTCGGCGGCGATGTCGATCTCGCCTACTGGTTCGCGCGCGCGGCACTCGAGGCCGATCCCGGATTCGCAAACGCCGCCAATACGCTCGGGGTCATCTATATCAAACGGAATCATCTGGCGCCCGCCGAACGCGCCATGCGTTATGCGCTGCAACGCGAGCCGGACAACGTTTCGGCGATGTCCAACTTGTCCGGGATACTCGCGGCCGAAGGACGCACCGAGGAAGCAGAGATGTGGGCGAAAAGGCTGGCGCAGATCCAGCGCCATCCGCCGTTCTATTTCTACGACCGCGGAGTGGAGGCGATGCAGGCCGGCCGATACGAAGAGGCCGCACGGCTGTTCGAGAAATCGCTGTCGCAACGCCCCTACGATGTTCCGTCGCACTTTCAACTGGCGGTGGCCGCGGCGCATCTCGGCGACATGCGGCGTGCGCGCAAGCAACTGGAACTGGCGAAACAGAACAGCACCACGCCGGAATCCCGCGCCCTCTACGCGGCCAAGCTGCAGCACCTGAAATCACTGGACTGAGCTTTTGCCTTGAAAGCGATCATCCCGCATTTGCAATGACTTTCGGCTGCCATCGGCATTGGCGCGAACTCTCGACCAACCGCGGACGCCAAGAGCGCCTGCTCTGAGTCGCTGATCGCTTCAATCGGTCTCGGGCGGTCCTATTAGGGTAATTGCGTCGCGCCACGCAATTTCTATGCTCCAGACGCGGCACTGCTTCCAACTCCCGGAGAGCAGTCGCCGAGATCGAGCCGGCCTGATGCCGGCAAATGTCACGGACCGGAGGATTACCCATGAAGCAGAAAGAGTGGACGCGATCGGCGCTGCGCAAGACGGTTGCGGCATTGAGCATTCCGATGCTGGCGGCGATCGCTGTCGGCGCGCACACCAGTGCCGTGGCCGGGGCGCCGCCCAAGTTGCCGGCACATTTCAGCGGATTGCTCAGCGATTACACGCCTATGCTTATCAATGGCGCTCCGGTCAAGGGCGCTCCATACGAAATGCATGGCAACTGGAAGCTGGATCTGGACCAAACGCGAAGCAGCGCCGCGTTCTCGGCAGAAATCGCGATGGAAACCTCCGAAGTCGTCAACCCGGATCCCAACTACGATCCCGGGCAACTGAATCCGCACACGCACCACATCAGCATGACGGGCGGCGTGGTGCACGACGGCCCGACGGATTGGCAGACGATGTGCCCGGCGGTGTCCTCGGTCACCGGCGGCTTCGTGGTCACCGGGTCGGCCTACGTGACTGCGAACGGCGCGAACGCGCCATTCGGCAATCCCTCGCCCGTGACAATTTGCATCCTGGGTGCATCCGATACGCTGCAGCCGAACACGGCGTACGTCGAGTTCGCGAATTTCACCTTGACGATCGGATCGCCGGCCAGCGGACACTTCGGGCCGCAGCCCATCCATGGAGTGGTCACGCAGTGCGGTGGATGGTGGGGGAACGAACAGCAGAACTGCAAGGTCACCGTGGTGCAATGAGCGAACTGCGTCGATCGATGCGCGTCACCCGCCGGTCATCCAACCCAGGTTCTGCCGCAGAAGTTTGCGCGAGTGCGGGCGCAGTTCCTCCGGATGCTCGCGCACATAAGCAAGCACGCTGCGCCGCTTTTCCCGTCCGCGTTCGGAAGCCCCCGATTCGGTCAGTGCCGAATCGGGGATCAGTTCGGGTTCGCTATCTGCCATGCGGCGGTAGATGGAGACCCACATTTTCTTGATGGTCGCAACCGAGAGACGGAGGGCGCCGGCCAGTTCCTGATCCGTTCCGTGGAAACTCTTGAGCGCGGCCAGCAGCAGTTGCTGTTCGCCACGGCTGAACCCGAACCGCGGCGGGCTATAGTTGAACAGCGTGCTGATCCACGAACCGGGCCGCACGGATTCGAGCTCGCGCGTGATGCCGACGAGATGCGGCCGCTCCGCGAAAATTTCCGGCGGCTCGGACGAAGTTGTTTCGTAGCGCTGATGGGCCGGGTTCCAGTAGAGCCCTCCCGCCTCGACCACCCACAGCAACCGTTCGACGCTCTCCGCCTGCGCGGTGATCATCTCCTTCAACAGGAAACCTCGGTGTTCCTCGACGTAGGCACCCACCATGTGATGATAAAAATCCATGGTTCGGGCGAACTCCGGCGTCCCCGTGCCTTCCCACACCAGTTCGCTGAGACCCGGTCCCGAATTCGCGTTGCGCACCTCGTCATCGGTGAGAACCGGCGAGTCTCGTCCCGTGGCGCGTCGTGCCAGCTCCGGCCCGACCCATCGAAGCGGCGGGGTCTTGATCTCGCGCATGAATTCTTCGCGGACGAAAACGGCGAAGCCGATCCCCACGATCGTGTCGTGTTTCCGGTCCAGCCGTTCGAAAACGGCGTGGGTGATGGCTGCCGAACCCAGCAGGTGGTGCCAGGCGCGGCCCAGATTCTCGATGTCGGCGCCATAGCGCGGTCCGATCACGGGATGCGCGGCGACGATGGCTACGCACGCATCCACGTCCGCGGCCTGCATGGGCCGCCAGCGCAAGGGCACCGCGATTTTTGAGCCGTCCAGCATCCCCGCCCCGTCGTCGCGACAGCCCTCGTTCCGCCTGCCGACGTGCGCATCAGCATCTTACGCCAATCTGTCGCGAGGCTTTCCGTCCCGCTGCAATCTCCTGCCGGTTCGAATAGTTCGCTATAGTCGGACCACGCGGCGCGGCGCGCCGACTAACAGGGGATGCACCGTGACGACGCGATCCAAAGGCCCACTGGCCGGCTTCGGCTGGCTGCAGCACGGCATCAGCGCGAGTTTCCGCCATCCGAAACCGCTGTTCGGCGGCGCAGCCTTCCTGCTACTGGCATGCCTGCTGCCATCGCTGCTCTCGCTGCCGCTGCAACTCAGCTTGCGCAATGGTGGCGCATCGCCGAGCCCGGCGATCTTCGTCTGGATCCTGGCCGGCTCCATGTTGCTCGGCCTGCTGATCGTGCCGCTCTACGCGGGCTATCTGCAGGTGATCGATGCGGCCGAACGCGGGAAACCCGCGCGCGCACGCGACGTATTCAAACCCTATCGGCAAGGCGAAGCCTTGCGCCTGATCGGCTACGGGATCGCGCTGATCGTGATCTACCTCTTCCTGTTCGGTATCGTCATCTTCGCGACCGGCAGCAGCATCGTCGGTTGGTACATGCAGGCGCTGAGCGCGCAAGCCAACCACCAGCTGCCGCCGGCACTGCCGCCCGGCTTCGGCCTCACGTTTCTGCTGCTGATGCTGGCCGGTCTGTTCGTGATGGGTTTCTATTCGATCAGCCTCGGCCAGGTCGCGCTGCGCCGCCGCGGCGTGTTCAATGCCATCGGCGACGGTCTGATGGGCGCATTGAAAAACCTGCTGCCGCTGCTCGTGCTGGCGTTCTCGCTCTTCATTGCGTGGATCATCATGGCGATCGCGCTCTTGATCGTGATCGGCGTGATCGTGCTGATCGGCAAGTTCGCCGGCGCGTGGCTGATCCTGTTGCTGGGCATCCCGGTTTACATCGCCATGCTGCTGCTGATGTTCACGGTGATGTTCGGCGTGATGTATTACATGTGGCGCGATGTGTGCGACGGCGGCGCATCCGGCGCGGCCGAACCCATCGTCGCCTGAGGTCGTCAGCCGGAGCGAAGCGGCCACGGCTCCCTTCGCTCCGGTTCCTCGAAGAAAAATCTTCCGAGCGCAACCCGTTGCGGCTCTCCCGGCACTCATGCCGTCCGCGACTTTCAGCCGCGTTGGAGAGTTTCATGCGCACACGTTCGTTGATGCGTTCGTTGTTGTTTTCCTGCATGTCCCTAGCTTTGACTGCGCCACTGGCCAACGCCGCGCCCGCGCCCGCCGCGCCGAGGCCGCAATTCGGCAGCGATCGCGTGCTGCCTGCGTCGAACCTCATCGACGCCGATCAATACACGGCGCACGCGCTCGCGATGCCCGCGAAGGCGTTTTCCGGCAATGCCAGCGCGGTGAACTTGAACAATATCGCCGTCGGCTGGTATCAAACCCGCAATGGCTCGTTCGCGGTCAGTTGGGATCCGGCGGGTAACCGCACCCAGCTCGGCACGCTGCCCGGATTGCCTTCCTCGCTCGCCAACGGCATCAATGATTCGGGCGCGATCGTCGGCTTCGCCTTCACCAACGATTTTCTGTCCAGCCGCGCCTTCGTCTGGCACGCGGACACCGGCATGCAAGCGCTGGCCGATCTGGGCGGCAACGCCAGCCTCGCGCAGGCGATCAACGCATCGGGGACGATCGTCGGCTGGGCAGACGATGCGGTCGGTGCCATCCATGCGGTGCGCTGGGATGCGTCGGGGAAAATCACGGACCTGAATCCGCCGGGCGCCGTCAGCGAGGCGCTCGGCATCAACGACAAGGGCGATATCGTGGGCTGGGTTTTCGCGGCCGATGCCTCCGCCGCGCATGCATGGCTTTGGCGGCACGACGGCGTGCAGGTCGATCTGCAAACGCTCGGCGGTGCCAGCAGCCAGGCCAATGCCGTGAACAACGCGCTCGTTGTCGTCGGTGTTTCCGACCGCCGCGTGGGTCAGCCGGTCGCTTTCGTCTGGACGCCCGCCAAGGGCATGCAAAACCTCGGTTTCGGTTCCAGTTCGCAGGCGCTCGCGATCAGCGACCGCGGCCGCGCCGGCGGCTCGCGCGTCGGCGAGGGAGTGTTCGCACTGACCCGCACCCTCGCGACCAAGACGCAGGTGCTGCCCGACGTCAACCCGACAAGCACACCGTTCTCGGCCATCGACGGGATGAATCTCTGCGGCACGCTGGTCGGTTCTTCATCCAGCCCAGACCCGACCAACGGCAATCCGGTGCCGGCAAGGTGGACGAAGACGGATTGCGATTGAGTCGTGGGACTAAACGCCGGGATAGTCCAAGCTACGCATCAATCTCACTACTCGTCATTCCGGGGCGGCCTGCGACTTTTTCGCAGGCCGAACCCGGATCTCTTTACCGGAGTGACCGGGATTCAGCGGATAGCGTTCGCAGGCCGTGCGTTGGAGGCTGCTGCGACGCGGCCACTCGGTCCCGGCGGCTTGCCGAAGAAGTTGCCCAGGATGGCCACGTCGTGCGAGTCGACGATGCCGTCGCCGTTGAGGTCGGCATTCGGATCCGCTGTTCCGAACACGCTGCGCATGTAGGCAGCGTCTTTACCGTCCACGATGCCGTCGTTGTTGAAGTCCGGATCGCAGCGGTTGCCGTAACCATCGCTGTCCGTGTCGCGCTGATCCGCGTTGGACCGGAGCGTGCAGTTGTCGACGGGGTCGAGGATGGCGTCCCGGTCCGTATCGACGAAGGGCGGCAGTCCGTCGATCACCCAGCCTTGCACGTGGCTGTGGCGCTTCGGACCACGATATCCCCAACCGGCGATGGTCGTGCCGTCGCTCGAAATCGCGGTGACCGTATCGAGCACCCAGTTGTCGAGGCCCTGCACGCCGAGATCGACCAGGTAATCCTGCAGCTTGAAGATGCCCGTCGTGGGCGTCCACAGGAAGGCGTCGCGCTTTTGCGCACCGCTCGCACCGCCAACCACGCGGCCGTCGTCGCTGACGGCGAACGCATAAGCGCCGGCGAGTTGATCGTCGCTCGGGAGCATGCCGATGACGATGCCACCACGCGCTGCAGTCCAGACATAGGCCTTGTTGTGCGTCGGGCCTTTGCCGGCCTCGCCGCCGACTATCACGCTGCCGTCCGCCGACACCGCGTTGGCGCTGCCGAGGAAGGGACCGCCGGGTGTTGCGAGCAGGCTTTCGACGCCGTTCACCCAGCGCACGCCGCGCCACTCTCCGGTTTCCGCGGAGTCCCAGCCGACGATCACCGAGCCATCGGCGCTCACCGCGTTCGCACGACTCGAAGTGCCTTCAAGCGTGCCGAGGCTGACCATTCCCGTGCTGTCCTGCCAGCGGAAGCCATACGCATCGCAGCCATCCCAGCCGAGGCCGACGACAACCGAGCCGTCTCCGTTGATGCCGTAGGTGTCGCTGAAATCCGGACAGCCGCTGGTGCCGAGTCCGCCGAGCGGACGCCAGTCCTGGCCACCGAGCCAGATTGCGGCTTCGGGGTTGCCGTCGGCGATGACATTCGCGGCAATCGTCGTCCCGTCGCGCGAAATCGCCACGTTGCCGCCGATGCCGCCGAGGTTCTCGGTGCCGCCCTCACGCGTCCAGCGAAACGCATATCCACCGAAGATCGGCGTGCCGACGAGCACGGAACCGTCCGCACTCATGCCCAGCACGTTGGTATCGAGCGGTCCGACCGGTGTCAATGTCGGCGCTGCGATGGCGACGGGTGCCGCTGCGATGGCGAAAACCGTCCACGCGGCGCGTGCGAAACGCTTGCCACTGCGAAGCATCATTTCGTGTCTCCCCAAGTAACTGCGTGCGGGCGCGTACGGACGTTCCGCCGCGCGGGGCAGCACGGCAGCTTAGCAGTGGCGATCCGTGCATGCTTGTCGTGACGCGTCGACTTTCCTGGCCGCGAACGCCGGCTGGCCGTGCGGTGCCTACGCTCTTTTCGCCTTCCCCATCGATCCCCCGACACTTACTTCGGCAATCCCGCCAGCCACGCCAGAACCGTTTGCGACAGTTCAATGCGCTTGTCCGAATAGGCGTGGTCGGTGGCGAAATGCTGCGTCGTCACGTGGGTGTCGCCGGCCTTGCGCAGCGCGGCGGCGAATGCGTCGTTGTCCGGGCCGAGGCGGTCATCTGACGTGACGATCAGAGCGGTGCGGTTTTTCAGCGCGTCGACTTTGCCCATGAATGGCCAGTCGACGACGTGATCGGCGAGTTCATTGGCCAGCCCCGCAGGCGTGCAGCCCGCAAGCGGCGCCATACCTTCTTCGGCCAGGCCGTGGGCCATGGCAGCGATCGCGTCCGTGCGTTTCTCCTTGCCGAGCAGCTTCTGCATGCGGCCGGACATGTCGGCAGCCGAAATGGTGGCGAACGCCTTGATCGCGGGATCCGCCGCGGCCGCTTCGACGGTCATGAAGCCACCCATGCTGTGGCCGATCAGGACAATGCGCTTCGGATCCAGTCGCAACGATTTGGCCACGTCCGGTCGGCGCAGGTAGGCGATCGCGGCCTGGGTGTCCTCGATGCCGTGGGCGAACGAAAAGTCGCCCGGCGTGCCCCACGAACCGCGATAGTTGAAGTACAGGACATCCCAACCGGCGCGTCGCATGTCCTGCGCCAGATCGAGATTGCGCTCGTTGCCGGGGAACCCGTGCAGCAGGATCACCGCCGGATGCGGGTCGGCGCCCGCAGCGACGTAGACCAGCGCATTCATCAGCGCGCCATGGCTGGGGATCTGCATCGTCTGCATAGACGCGCGATCGACAGCCCGCGTCGCCGGCGTCGAATCCGGACGAACACCGGGTACCGGCGGCATGTGGGCGCGGACCGAACCCGCCGCCATCGCGAGACAGGCAACGAGAAACACAACGCTTGCGTGATGCTTCATGTCATTCCCAAGTGCGGCATGGAGCTGCCGATACGGAAAGCCTCCGACGTCACCCTCGCAACATTACTCGTGTTATCTCCAGTCATTGGCCGCACTTGCGGTCTTCGCCGATCCCGACGCACAGGCGCACAACGACACGCTGAAAAACTAATTGAACCTGACTCCTTTGTTCAGGGTGAGCCAAAAACGGCAATCCCGTTCCGGCTATCTGGGTGAGGACAGACTGCGACTGATGCCCCGATAAGAAAATCCGCGGGAACGCTAAGGAGCATTCACAAAATATCGCTGTGAAGTTCCGCATTCGGCACACTCGCGGAAGAAAGTATTGCCCTCTTTTCGCAGTCTCGGCTTGTGTCCCGGCCGGCATTCAAAACGAATGGCCGTGTTGCCACCGCAAGCAGCGCACTTGAAGTAGTAACCGTACTTCCCGTGAAGGACGGCGCCCTCAGCGCCGCCGCATTTTTTGCATGCAGGCCACGGCTCGGCCGTCGAGACGGTTTGTGCGCTCTGCTCCACGGGCGATCGTTCAATCTCTGGCGTTGAGGTTCTGTTTGAACTCGCAAATTCAGGCATCGTCCACTTGACGGGACGATGGAGCGCGACCAACTGCAGTGCCAAGCGTTCAATCGTCTCCGGCGAAACCACTTTAGCCATCGAAGCGACGCTTGAGAGCGCTCCTTCGTTGTCGATGTCATCCCACATGTACTTTTTGATCTGATCGGCTTTGATCACGCGGCTGGTGTCAAAATCCCTCGGTCGATCAATGCGCGATTTCGCCGAAACCAGGACGAATGAACGGAAGGTCGGCATCATCCGAATACCTAAGCGCACAGGAAGGTCTAGAGTGCGCACGACATCTTTCAGCACAGCGATGTGCCGCTCGTTTTGTTCGATGGGCGATTCCATGCCTTCGTAGGTCTTCTTGAAGTCGTTCCAGCGCAGGAACTCGCCCTGTTCCGTGATCTTGATGCCCGCATGGAAATGCTTGGATTCCAGTACGTAGCAATCCATGAAGCGACTGATAATCAGATGATCTATTTGGGCAACGCGCCCTTCATGCTCAAAACGCAAATCGTGGATCACCATGCGATTCTTGGACTGCGCGTAATGAAAATCGATCAGATACGCGGCGTCGGTCTCTCCCTTCAACCCTGCCTTGCGCCGCCTCAACTCCTCGGTAGCACGCTTCGCTCCAACGCCCTGCAATGTCTGTGCGGTTTGCTCAAGTTGAGCCAACTCTTCGGCGCGGTCGTCAATTGCCTTGATCAGCACCTCATCCCCCTACTCTCGTTTTGAAAAGCCCTCGGTGATCAGAAATGCGGCACGCGTGGAAACGTAGCACACGGCGCTGAGAGAGAGGCGAGCCATTCTGAGCGTACGAGCGGCTGCCTAAGCAGAGGTCCTGCCGGGAACCAGCGTTCCATGCCTACGCCGCTTGCGTTAACCTGGGCAACAACAGAGGTAATGCCAATCACGCGATGGGACAGATGACTTTACGGAAGCGTTGCGGGTACGGGGCATCGATCGTCCAATTTCTTAGCGAAGATCCGGAGCTAATCCTTGGCGCTTTGGCGCGCTGGTCTGGATTTGCAGACGAACCCGCGCAGAAGGCTGCGTGGTTGGAGCAAGTCTCGGTCCTGAAGGAATTGCTTCGTCCCTACGCGGCATCAAGCGGAGCGCTGTTCTTCGAGTACGACATTCCGCGGTTGGGCCGGCGAGCGGATGCCATTCTCCTGCTCGACCACGTCCTGTTCGTCATCGAATTTAAGGTCGGAGCTACCAGTTTCTCGCGCGACGCCATAGACCAAGTCTGGGACTACGCACTTGACCTGAAGAACTTCCACGAAGCGAGCCACAAGATCCCAGTTGTCCCGGTGCTCGTCGCAACCGAGGCGGGCGATTCTTTCCCGCAATTCGAACATCCACCGCACAAAGACGACGTTCTAAAGCCTCTATGCTGTGGTGCCACGAGCCTCGCCGCGACCATCCGGCAGGCGTTTGATCAATTCCCGCCGACCCCGATTGATCCTGATGTCTGGCAAAGCGGTCGCTATCACCCAACGCCTACCATTGTTGAAGCGGCGCGTGCTCTCTATGCCGGCCACAGCGTCGAGGAAATCTCGCGCAGTGACGCCGGTGCCGAAAACCTCAGCCTCACTGCGAACCGGCTCACGCAATTGATCGCGGGGACTCGCCTGCGCGGCGACAAGGCGATCTTCTTTGTGACCGGCGTACCGGGCGCTGGAAAGACCCTTGTGGGATTGGATATCGCCAATCGGCACACCGACAAGAACGACAGCCTTTACAGTGTCTATCTGTCAGGAAATGGTCCGCTCGTGAGCGTGCTTCACGAAGCCCTGGCGCAGGATCAGGTCATTCGTGCACGCGAAAACAACGAAGCCCTACGTATCGGCCAGGCGCGAAGCGCAGTCAAGCAATTCATCCAGAACGTCCATCATTTTCGCGACGATTGCCTCGCGAGTCCTCAAGCACCCATTGAGCACATTGCGCTGTTCGACGAAGCCCAGCGTGCGTGGGACTTGCACGAAACGGCTTTCTTCATGAAGGCGAAAAAAGGAATCGAAGGTTTCCGAGAATCCGAACCGGAGTTCCTGATTTCGTGTCTTGATCGGCATGACGATTGGGCCGCGATTGTATGCCTTGTAGGCAGTGGCCAAGAAATCAACCGGGGTGAAGCCGGCATCAGCGAATGGCTTGCGGCGATTCGAAAGCGCTTTGCTAACTGGTCGGTCTACCTGTCGCCGCGGCTGCGCGAGATTGAATACCACGCTGGAAACGAGCTTTGCACACTGGAGCAGAACCCACGCGCGCACTGGGATGATTCGCTCCACCTCGCAACATCCATGCGCTCGTTCCGCTCTGAGCGCGTCTCCGATTTCGTCAACCGGATGCTTGCGTTGGACTATGACGCCGCGCGAGCGACGCTGCAGAAAATCTTGCCCAGCTTTCCAATCCGCTTGACCCGAAATCTCACCCTCGCCAAGGAGTGGCTGCGAGAGCAAGCGCGTGGCAGCGAGCGCTATGGCATCGTCGTGTCCTCACAAGCCCAGAGGCTCAAGCCTCACGCGATAGACGTTCGTGTCAAAGTTGATCCTGTCCGCTGGTTCCTCGAGAGCAAGAGTGATGTGCGGTCTTCCTACTATCTGGAAGACGTCGCCACGGAGTTCCAGGTGCAAGGGCTAGAGCTCGATTGGACCTGCGTAGTGTGGGATGGTGACCTGCGGCTCAACGACGGCCAATGGGACTATTTCGGTTTCAAAGGCAAACGCTGGGAGCGCATCCGCAAGGACATTCGCCAACGGTATCTCCTCAACGCATATCGCGTACTGCTGACACGTGCGCGGCAGGGCATGGTGATTGTGGTTCCGGAAGGAAGCCGCGAAGATCCTAGTCGAGCCCCGAGCTTCTATGACCCGGCGCACCGACTACTCGCGGAGTTAGGAGTGCCTGCTTTGTAGCGCTGAGCTGCACTCATCGGTTAGTTGTCTCGAGCCCATTGATGGCCGAGAACAGCGCAAAAAAATGAGCCTGACTCCGTTTTTCGCTCTGACTCCGTTTTCGCTCCGAAGAATACATTCCCCGGCCGCGGCTCGCATCCCGCGCCTCACTCCGCTACCACAAACTCCTGCATCATCCCGGCATCCGCGTGGGTCACTTCGAGCTTGCCCGTCACGGCCTGGTC
>DAIOUL010000008.1:0-56078 GCA_036759545.1 Rhodanobacteraceae bacterium | reverse complement strand
CTGATGCTGGAACAGTTCGGCGGTCCCGACGGCGAACTCGCAGCAGCCATGCGTTACTTCACCCAGGCGCTGGGCGAGGACGATCCCGGCCGCAAGGACATGCTGCTGGACATCGCCACCGAAGAACTGAGCCATCTCGAAGTGATCGGCACGGTCGTCGCGATGCTCAACAAGGGCGCCAAAGGCGAATTGGCCGAAGCGGCGAATTCGGCCGCGGAGCTGTACCGCTCGCTGCACGGCGCCGGCAATGATTCGCACGTCACGCAGGTGCTTTACGGCGGCGGCCCGACACTCACCAACTCCGGCGGAGTGCCCTGGACCGCGGCCTATGTCGACAGCCGCGGCGATCCGACCTGCGACCTGCGCTCGAACATCGCCGCCGAAGCGCGCGCCAAGATCATCTACGAGCGCCTGATCAATGTCACCGACGATCCGGGCGTCAAGGACGCACTCGGTTTCCTGATGACGCGCGAGATCGCGCACCAGCAATCCTTCGAAAAGGCGCTGTACGCGATCCAGCCCAATTTCCCGCCCGGCAAGCTGCCGGGCAAGCCGGAATTCACCGACGTGTACGTCAACACCTCGCAGGGCGACGGCGACATGCGCGGCCCGTGGAACAGCGACGACAACTTCCGCTACGTCAGCAAGGCCGAGGAGTTCATCGCGATGGACGGCGGCGATGGCATGCCGGCGGTGCAACTGAGCGATCAGGAACGCGAGATCCTGCAGGCGTTGAAACAGCGCACACGCTCCGATCCACAGACCAATCCGAAAACCGGCGCGGAGCTCGGAATGAATGGCGGCCGCGCACGCACCATGTGAGTGGAGCACCATGCCCACCCAACCCTCCCCATGAAGGGAGGGCCAAAGCCAAGCAAGGCTGAAAGGAATCGACCATGAGCACTGTCAGAAAGGAAATGCACGAACACAACGAGGCGCGCGAGCATCGACGAACAGCATCGCGCCAGCAGCGAATCCCAGCGCACCCGGCAGGATCAGCGGAAACTGCACCACGAACTCCGCGCCCGCCAGCGCGCCGACAGGTTCGATCAGGCCGGAGGTCATGCCGATCGTCACCGAGAACAGTCGTTTGTATCCGGTCGCGAGCAGCGCAATCGCAACGACCAATCCCTCCGGGATGTCTTGGATCACGATGCCGGTGGCGAGCGCGGTCCCGTGCGCCGTGTCGGTGCCAGCGTAACCCACGCCGATCGCCAGCCCTTCGGGCAGGTTGTGCAGGCAGATCGCGAACACGAACAACCACGCGCGTTTGATGCGCAACGAGTGCTGCCATTCCGCGCCCTTGATGAAATGTTCGTGCGGCAGCACGCGCTCCAGCAGCATCAGCGCGGCGGCGCCGAGCAGCACGGCAACGCCTACCATTCCGCCTGCGGACCAGGCACCTGCACCGGCGCTTTCGGCCGCGCGGATGCCCGGCAAGACCAGCGAAAACGCGCTGGCCGCGAACATCACGCCTGCGCCGAATCCGAACATCGCGTCTTGCGCGCCCTGCACGATGCGCCGCGCGAACAACGCAGGCAAGGTGCCCGCGGCGGTGGCACCGGCCGCCACCGAACCCGCGATGAAAGCCGTGGCGACCGGGCCGCCGAGCAAGTCAGGCATGGCGGACGATCGAGCGGAGCGTGCCTCTTCGCGATCCAACCGCCGGGCCATATCGTGCGCTGTCGCCCATGGCGCTTCCCTGCGCGGTCGTGACGGAAGCATTGTTCGGTCGAGGGCGTGAGACGGCCGTGAACCATGCAGCGGCTGCATTCGACCGCGTGTTTGCAGACGTCAAACGAGCAGGCGCGCAAGTTCCGCAAGCGCTGCGGCCGGATCGCCACGCGTCAGACGATAGCTATCGAGTTGCTTCATCTGCTGCAGGAAACAGTCCCAGCCTGGCTGGGTCGCCGCGTAAGTTTGCTCTGCGCTCAGAATGGATACGGCGTCATCCGCATGCAGAGGCTGCAGCATCCGCTGCGAGCCGGGACGAGGTTCTTTCGAGACGAACACGATTGCGCACAACCGCAACGGGGTTGCAGCAAGGCGTCCGGGTCCATGCCTCAGGTCGGCCTCGAATTTCCGTACGCCGCTATTGCGGCGGATCACGGGTGACCCGCGGATCCAGCGCGCGATGTTTTCGCTGTCGACGAAGAGCGATGCGTCCGTCCGCACGCGCGCGTAGTTGGCCACGCCGGTGGCGAGCATGTTCTCCGGACGCACGAACACCGCGTCTTCCGACAGCAATTCGTAGCCGTGCAAGAAAGCGTGCAAGGCCAATGTCGATTTGCCTGCACCGCTGTCTCCCAGCAGCAGCACGCCGCGCCCTCCGGCGCCGATGCACGCCGCGTGCAGCGGAACCAGTCCCTGCCCGCGCGCAGCGAGGATGAATACCGCGAACTCGATCAGCTCCTGCCGCAAATGTTGCGGGTGATCGAGCATGTCTCCGGATGCGACCACCAGCGCACGTTCGCGCGCCGGCATCGCCAGCACGTAATTGGAAGCGTCGATGACGCCGCAGAGCGCGCCCGGCATTTCCTGCGTCTGCAACGGCGGCGGTTCGCCGGATGTCCGCCGCCTGCGCGGCAGCAGGTGCAATTGGATCAGGAATTCGGGCGCATCCGGCCAGTGGTATTGCGGCAGCCCGTCATAGGCCGCGGTCACCAGCCGCAGCAACTCGTGGCTGTCGCTGACGAAGCGGAAGCGCGCGCCCAGCAGGCATCTCGAAACCGACCTCGCGCCGAGACGTGTGTCGTCGTCAGGCTCGCAAACGGGCTGGCGCGGCGCGAGGACCAATGGGATCGATGTTTCCGTGCGGCAAGCGCGCCGGGCTTCCGCGTGGGTGCGATTCGACATCGCAAAGGTTGCCGCACTGCACGGCGGCTTCGGAGACAACCGAAAGCCTTGGCGCGGGCACTCATGTCAACGCCGCACAGGGACGCGCGGCGCTCAGCTCGCAAGGCCACGCAATGCTCAAGATCCAGGTCGCCCATTCCTACTTCCTGCGCTATGACAGCAAGCAGTGGGAACGCGGCAAGCCTTATCCTCCGCTGGCGACCATCCAGGTGGCCGCGCTGCTGCGCGGACTGGGACATCCGGTATCGCTGTTCGACGCGATGCTGGCATCCGGCGTGGAGGACTTCGCCAACGCGTTGCAGGCCGCGCGTCCTGACGTGGTGGTTCTCTACGAAGACAATTTCAATTTCCTCACCAAGATGTGTCTGGCGCGCATGCGCGAAGCGGCCTGCGAGATGATCGCGCAGGCGCGCGCAGCGGGCGCGCGCGTGATCGTCGCCGGTTCGGACGCTTCCGATCATCCCGCGCCTTTTATGGAAGCGGGTGCGGAAGCGGTGCTGATCGGCGAAGGCATCGGCGCACTGCTGCAACTGATCGAACGCCTGGATCGCGAACCGGACATCGAAACCCAAGGCTGGGTGGCCGGAATCACCGGCATCTCCTCCCTCCCCACCCTCCCCCGCGGAATGCAGGTGACCCGTATCGGCGCGCAGCCACCGCATGCGTCGCTGACCGGCCATCCGGCCTGGGACTTGGTCGACATCGAAGCCTATCGTTCCATCTGGATGGAGCGGCACGGGTATTTCAGCCTCAACATGGCGGCCTCGCGCGGTTGCCCATTCCGCTGCAACTGGTGCTCGAAACCGATCTGGGGCAATCACTACAAACAGCGCGGCGCGCGCGAAGTCGCCGCGGAAATGACTTATCTGAAACGCGCGTTCCGGCCCGACCATATCTGGTTCGCCGACGACATCTTCGGCTTCCACGTCGACTGGGTGACCGAATTCTCCGAACACCTGCACGACGAGAACGGTTCGGTCCCTTTCATGATCCAGACCCGCGCCGATCTCTGCAGCGAGCGCATGGCCGCTGCGCTCGAACAGGCCGGCTGCACGGAAGCATGGATCGGTGCGGAAAGCGGCAGCCAGCGTGTGCTGGACCGCATGCGCAAGGGCACCACGGTCGACAACCTGATCACCGCGCGCAAACGGCTGGGCAAACACGGCATCCGCGTCGGCTTCTTCATCCAGTTGGGCTACCTGGGCGAGCAACTTGAGGATCTGCTCGCGACGCGCGAACTGATCGCGCGCGCGCAGCCCGACGACATCGGCGTCAGCGTCGCCTATCCGCTGCCCGGCACGCGCTTCTACGAGGAAGTGAAGGCGCAGCTCGGCCGAAAAACGCATTGGGTGGACAGCGGAGATCTCGCCATGATGTTCCGCGGCGCCTACGATTCGGAGTTTTATCGCCGCGCGCGCGACCTGCTGCACGAGCAGGTGGCGTTGCAACAATCCGGCGCGGAAGCTCCCGCGATGACCGCGCTCGATGGGAAATGGAATGCGCTGATCGCCAGCGAGCGGGCGCATCGCAACGCGGATCCGACCGCTTCCTCCGAGGTGCATGCGGAGCCTGTGCGTCATGCCGCCCTCGCTGCGGGAAATTGAAGGCGGCCTGCGCCGCACCACCGAAACGCTGGCGGCAACGCTGACGGCGAGCGAAATCAGCGGAGCGATAGCGCAGTGGAACGAACTGGATTGGCAGCTCGCGCCGGCCGCCGCCGCGGCGCACGGCGTGGGACCGCTGCTGGGCGAACTGCAGGGCTGGCGCAATCCGGAATGGCGGGAGTTTCTCGCCACGCAGCGCGCGCACGTCGAGGCGCGGCACCACCGCATCGAGGCGCTGCTGGAGAGAATCGACCGTGATGCGCGCGCATCCGGGTTGGCATTCGTTACGCTGAAGGGCGCGGCGCTGCACGCATTGGGCGTGTACGCGCCGGGCCAGCGGCCGATGGCCGATGTCGACCTGCTGGTACGTGAAGCCGATCTGGAAGCCGCCACGCGGCTGCTGCAAAACGCGGGCTACGTGCACTCGTTCGATCACTGGCGGCATCGCGTGCTCAAGCCGGCCGCGGGTGAACCTCCGCGTTGTCTCGGTGAGCACCGCGACACGCCGGTCAATATCGAACTGCACACGCACGTCGGCGAACGGCTGCCGGTCACGCCGGTGGACATCACCGGGCGAATCCATCCGCGCGAACCGCAGCCGGGGTTGAATCCTTATCCCTCCATCGCCGCGCTGATGAGCCATCTGCTGCTGCACGCCGCAGGAAATATCTGTGGCCGCACCCTGCGCCTGTTGCATCTGCACGATATCGCGCTGCTGGCGCGGCGCATGACGGCGATCGACTGGGAAGAATTCCGCGTCGCGGATTCTACGGACGCACCCTGGTGGGCAGTGCCGTCGCTGCGGCTGGTCACGCGTTACTATCCCGACGCGATTCCCGCGGCAGTGCTCGAAGAGCTCGCCCGCGTCTGTCCCCCTCTATTGAACACGATTTCGAAAAGGCAAACGCTGACACAGGTGTCGTGTTCGCGACTGTGGCTGCAGGCCCTGCCCGGCATCGAATGGTCGCGGTCGCTCCGCGAAGCGGCGACTTACATGAAGCAACGCGTCAGGCCGCCAACGGAAAAAATCAGGGAGCGTAACGACATGGTACGCAGCCAGCTTTGGCTGCAACAGCGCGATTGGGCGACCGCGGCACACTGGCGGCGCGTGCTCACGGCGCTCACCCGGCGCGTGCCGCGTATGGACGTGTTGTATGTACTGCGTTTGGCGCTGGAAGCGCGATCTCCAGGAGACGAGGAACGAACGGCCGGTTTCGATCAGCGCGTCGCCACCGCGAGCGTGAAACTCTGAAGAAAATGGAAATCGCGGCGGCGCAGCGCGTAGCGTTCGTCATCCGGGTCGCACAACCGCGTCAATTCCTGGAAATCTTCCGCGTCCAGGTAATCGCGCAGGCGCTCGCCCCAGGTGCCGCGAAAGATCGTTTCGAGCAGGTAGTCCTCGTCTGCTGGCGAAAGTGGGAAAGTGCGCTCGATCATCCGCGTGCGCACGCGCACATCGCGCAAACCCGCATGTCGAAGCCAGCCGACCAGCCCGCGCACGCCGGCGAACTCGCGTTCGCTGCGGCCGTACCGGTCGCGGTAATAAGCGCGTACCGCTTCGTTGACCATTCTCTCCAATCGCGCATTCCAGGCGAAATACATGTCGGGCAGCAGCGAACTCTGGCCCACGGCGATGCGTCCGCCGGGACGCAACAGGTTCGACAAGATCCGGATGCCCGCAACCGGGTCGTGCAGATGGTTAATGGCGTTGACCGCCCAGACGAGATCGAACATCTTTTCGACCAGCGGTGGCCGCAGCATGTCGCCCTGGATGATCGCAGTGGATGTGGCATCGCGTGCGACGCGTACGTGCGCGGCTGCCAAGTCCATGCCGATCACCATTCCGTCGGTCGCACCACACAGCCAACGCACTGCTTCGCCGGTACCGCAGCCGGCGTCGAGCACGCTTGCGCCCGGCCGCAAGCCGAGATCCACAACGGCCGCGCGCAATTCCGGTTCCGCGAACGCGTTGAACAGTTGCAGCTTGCGCGCGTAGTCGCGCTGCGCGGTATCGCCGAGCGCGCCGGCCGCGGTTTCAATGCACGAGCGTGGCAGCAGCCGATTCATTTCTGATGCGGACCAGTTGCTGATGCAGCGATTCGAACGCGCGCGCCGTGCAGTCCGCGTCTTCCAGCAGCGCCCTGCCTTGCGCCGCGCGCGCGAGGTACAACCTGCAATCCTCGTTGGACAGCACCAGGCAGATCGCGTTGGCCAGCCGCGCGGGATTGCCGACCGGCACCGCGAGCGCGGCCGAGGGCGCCCATTCGGCGATGTGCCCGACCGCCGTGCCGACCGTGGGCACGCCCGCGACCGCGGCTTCGAGCACCACCATCGGCCCGGCTTCGTGCCGCGACGACATAACCAGCAAAGCGGCCGACTCCATCATAGGCCGCAACTCGGATTGCGTCTTGAAACCATGGAAGCGAACCCGTTGTTCGAGTCCGAGCGTTTGCGCGAGCCGTTGCATTTCACCGCCGAGCGTATCGAACCCGACGATGTCCATGCGGAAATCCAATCCGGTTCCGGCCACCGCTGCCAGCGCGCGCAGCAGGGTCGCTTGATCCTTTACCCGATTCAGACTCGCGACGTGGATCAGGCGCGCGGGGACCTGCCGGCGTTCGCGCGGCGCAAGCGGCGGCCACTTCTTCAGATCCACGCCCAGCGGCACGCGTTGTGCGGCGACGCCCATCGCGCGCAGGGCATCGATCATCGGCGCGCTCGCCGCGGTAACGGCATCGGCGCGATGCAACACCCAGTTTTCGCGCAAGCGGCCCTTCCAGGTGCGCCGGCCGCCGCACCCGATGTCGTGCAACGCGATCAGTTCGACGCCGGCCACGTGCACCGCAACGGGACGCCGCAGCAGCTTCGCGGCGACCACCGCGATCGATCCACACGGCCCGGAAAAGATCGCCTGAATCAGGTCGAACGGCGCGCGCCGGTGTTCGGAGCGGATCGCGGCGATCGCGCGCATCTGCGTCCAGCCCTCGCCGATGTTGTGCACGGTCGCGCCGGCGAGTTGCCATTTGCCCGCGGACGGCTCCTGATGCAGCGCGAAGACGTGCACCTCGTGCGTTCGCGCAATCCGTTCGACCAGGCAGACGAGCGCGGGAATCACGCGGACTTCGCCGCTGCGATCCACGCCTCCGGGAACGACTAGCGCGAGCTTCACGCCGCCCTCCGCCATCGGTCTTCCAGAACTTGCGCATACGCATCGGCCCACTTCCGTCCCACCGCGGCAAAAGACAACGCGCTGTCGAAATGTGCGCGCACGTGCTCGCGAGGCGTGCTGCCGTTCGTGGCCGAAATCAATGCGTCGGACAGACGCACGGCATCGCCGCAGGGAAAGAGCCGCCCGATGCGGCCGTTGTCCGTCAGTGCGCGAAAGGCGGGAATGTCGGTGAGCACCGGCGTGACGCCGCAGGCGATCGCCTCGATCGCGGCGTAGCCGCTGCCTTCCGAACGGCTGCCCGAGACGAACAGGTCAGACGCGCGCAACAGTGCTTCGATGCGGGCGTGCGGCACCTTGCCGAGCAGATGCACGCGCCCGCGCAAGCACGGATCGCGGCCGATGCGCGACTGCACGGCGGGCAGCAACGGCGCCGAACCGAACGCGCACCACAATTGCAGGCCCGGCAACCGCTGCACGGCCCGTGCAATGCCGTCGAGCACCGTCAACGGATCCTTGTTGCGGTTCAAGTGTCCCACCCACAGCACGCAGGGATCGCCGTGCAGTCCTGTCGCCGCGCGTGCGGCATCGCGATCACCGGGCGTGAAGCGGCTGCTGGATTCCGGTATCGCGAACAGCCGCGTGTGCGATCCGAACAATCCGCTCGCGATGAACGGGTTGGCCTGCTCCAGCGAGGTGAACGCAACGCCCGATGCGACTGCGTAACTCCGGCGCTGGCGCGATCTGCGCCACCAGCGCGGCAACGCGTCGGCGTGGTCCTGGAAGATGATCGGCGGTGGCGCCGGGAGGCAGCGCGAAATCGCGAAAGCATCCTCCGCGAAGGCCAGGCCGTGCGCGTGCAGCACGTCGGCATCGAGATCCTGCAGGACGCGTGCGAAATGCCGGCCGCGCCATTTCGCGATGCGCGTTTGATTCACATCGACGAAGCGGTATTCCACGCCGTTTCGCGTCACGCATTCCGAATGCGAGGCGGCTTGCAGCACGGATATCTCGATGCCCGCACCAGCGACCAGTTCGGCGATGTCCGCCAGCGACGGCCAGCGCTCCAGCACCTGCGCGATGCTCAAGCCGCGCGGCGCCGGCAGGAAATTGAGCTGCGCGACGCGCACGGACGTGGTTCCTACAAACCGGAAACCTGCGGCACGCGCAGCCGCACCAGCTTGTTGGCGAGGTCCAGTTCCCACGGACGGCCGTAGCGGCGATAGCGATACCGCCACGACGCCATCGCGCTCAAACCCCGCTTGGCCCAGCGCGGCGACCGCAGATCCTGCACCGTCGGATAGCGGCAACGCAGCACCGTCACGAAATCGGCGATGCGCTGGCGCAGCTTGTCGCTCAGCCATGGCGCGTCCGCGTGGCACGCGTAGGCGACCCAATGCGGCTGCGTCCATTCCTCGGCGGTTGTCGGAAAGATCACCGGTTCGCCGTCGGCATCGAGCAACGGCGGCAGCGGCCGCTTGCGGCGATCCTGTTCGTGCCGGCTGTGTTCCGGCAGCGGCGTGTAGATGTAGATCACGATCTCGCACGCCGGATTGACGCGCTTCAGCGCGCGGATGAACTCGAATGTGTGTTCGGTTTCCTCCTCGGTGTTCTCCGGCGGCGCAACCATGAAGGACAGTTCGGGGATCACGCCGTTGCGCTGGCACAGCTTGACGGCTTCCATGGTCTGGTCGGGACGCGTGCCCTTGCGGATCGCCTTCAACATCGAGGCGCTGGGCGATTCCGCGCCGATGTAGGCCATGCGCAGCCGGCTCTTGCGCACCAGTCTCCATGTGCTTTCGGAGAGATTGAGCAGCGCGTCCGAGCGCGCGAAGCACCACCAAGGTAATTCGTGCCGCGCCATGATCTCCAGCATCGGAATCATGTCGGCTTCGCGGTCGAAGAAATTGTGGTCGAAGTACTGCACAGCATCGGCGCCCAGCCGGTGCAGATAATCCAGTTCGCGCTCGAAGCGCGCCAGCGGCGGCAGCGCGGTCGCACCGCCGAACATCGCGGCCACGCCGCAGAAGGTGCAGCGGAAGCGGCAACCGAGCGCGGCCTGGTGCGCGACGGTGCGACGGCCGAGATAGGTGCGCGCGAAGTAGCGGCGCGGATCGCCGAGTTTCTCGTATGGCAGGATTTGCGGCGGATTGCCGCGCGAGAACGGCCGGGCCGGGTTGTGGATGACCTCATCCCCGTTCTTCCACGACAGGCCGGCGATCCGGCCCAAAGCAGAACGGTCCTCATTGCCCAACGCAGCGATCAATTCGGTCAAGGTCTGTTCGCCCTGCCCGCGCACCGCGTAGTCGACGTAAGGCTCGGCCAGCGCCGCGTCGGCATTGAGCGTGGGGAAGTAACTGCCCCAGATGATCGGCAACTTCGGATACCGCGCACGGATGGCCTTGCAAACCGCGATCGCGGATGCGACCTGCGGGCCACCCATCACGCCGACGCCGACCGCGTCGAAATGTTCGCTCTCTAGCACACGCAGCGCATCGCCCACGAAATCGCGATCGAGATTGCCGTCGAGGATGCGGCTGCTTCCAGTGCGGTCGAGTGCCGCTGCGAGGTTCAACAGCGCCAACGGAAACCGCGCGCTGTGCCGCGAGGTGATGGTCGGGTTGATCAGCAGCGTATTGGGTGTTCGGGCCATGTGCGCAGTGGAATCAGGACGAGCGCCGCAGGCGCAACACCAGCGCCACGGGAATTTTCAGCGCGCGGGCATCGAAATGCGCACCGGCCGGGATGTCTGCGGGATCGAGCATCGGTTCAAGCACCCGTTCCATTTCGAGATCGAGTTCGGCACATACGCTGCGCCACTCCTCGAGCGGATGAGGTGTGTGCCGGACCGCGTAGTGGCCGCCGTGCGATTTGAAATCGCGCAACCAGCCGAGCGCGTGCCCCGCCGGATGCACGTCACTGCACAGGATCAGCCCGCCGGACCGGGTGACGCGGCGCAATTCCGACAGCGCCGTTCGCAGTTTCTGCAGATGCCCCACCACCAGGCCGCAGACGGCCAGGTCGACGCAGACGTCCGGCAGCGGCAGCGCAGCGATGCCTCCGAGCTTCAACTCGACCCCGAGATCGCATCCGCTCAGCTCGCCGGCCGCGCGTTCCAGCATTTCCGGCGAAAGGTCCACGCCCGTGACCTTCGCGGCATGCCGCTGCATGGCATGCAGCATGTAACGTCCGCTGCCGCAGCCAGCATCGAGCACGTGGTATCCACGAAGATCACCCGGCATCAGAGCCAGCATCGCGCGCTGCTCCGCCTGCATCACCGGATTGTGCGCATGCGGCGGGTAGCTGTCCGCCCACAACGCGTATGCCTTCCGGGGTTCGAGCAATTCCGGACGGGACATCAGCCGATCTCCGCCAACAGTTGTGAGGATGCCGGCCGCTTCATGCGTGGAAGCAGATCGAGCCCCGGCTCGAGCGCAATGACCGCTTCATCCGCCAACGATTTCGCCAGCAGTTTCGGCTGGCCATCGAGCCGCACCGGCACGGTTTCGAGCCCGGCGTGCTCGAACCATTCCGCGAAATCCGGATCCGTGATCCGAGGCAAGCCGCCGCGCACCACCGCCCGGATGCGGCTGCGTTCGATGCCGACCAGATTGCGCACCGGATCGCCGCCGTAATCGGCAACGACTACCAGATCTGCGTGTGCGCCGGTATCGAGATGTCCGCGATGCGGTTCGCGCAGAATCCGCGCGGCATCGGCAGTCACCAATCGCAGCAATTGCGCCGCGCCCAGGCCATGGCGATAGAGCACGCCGCGCAATTCTTCGAGCAGATCGCGCGCGCCGCTGAGCCGCGAATCCGTGCCGAGCGCCAGGTGCCTCGCTTCATGCAGACGCTGTGGATCCAGTGTCTTCCCGAGCAGCGAAAGATTGCTCGTCGGACACCACACCACCGCCGCGCCGACATCGATCACCCGCTGGATGTCGCGTTCGCTGAAACCCACGCCGTGTATCAGCACGCTGGTGGAAGCGAGACAGCCGAGCTGTTGCAGTTGCGACAACTCCGCGCCGGCGATCTCATCCGTGCCTTCGGCCAGATGGATCAGCCATGGCCGGCCAGCAGGCGTGGCGTCGAAACTTTCGCGTACCGGCGGACCATACGCAGGCCCGGCGAGTGCGTAGCTCCAGCCGAAGTCGCGCAGCAACGCGACGGGGAAATCCGCATCATCCATCGCCGGATGCCAGGGATCGTGATGCGCGACAAAGGTCGTGCCCGCCAGCAGGTTTTTCGTTGCGCCATGACGCAGACGCACCGCTTTGGGTACGCGCAACGCGGCTTTTACTTCGGGCACATCGAAATGCGCCCGGAAGGCCGCGATCCATTCATAGCTGTTGGCAAAAGGCGCGTCCGCGCGCAATGGTGGAATCGCATTGACCTGCAGATGATCGTGCGCGTTGATCAGTCCGGGAAAAATCAGGTGATCGCGCAAATCGATTTGCCATGCATCGGCCGCGGCGGATGAGGCGACATGACCGGCGCGAATCGGCAACGGCCTTTGCACGATGCGGTCCGCCGCGACCAAGGCCGCGCCGCGCAGAACGATATTCGTGTCGGGAGCGAGCGCATCCACGACTTCAGCGCCGCTGCATCACGATCAGGAAGTGATCGCCCATGCCGCGCAGCAGCGGCAAGTGGCCGAAGCGATCGTCCAGCCAGCCCAGCTTGTCGCACCACGCACGCCGGCGATGGTAATGATCGATCAGATACGGCGGCGGCATGAACAGGCTCAGCGCCCTGAAGCTGCGCAAGCGGAAATGCGCGGAGAAAGCGCGATGGAACTCGCGCGGAAAGTAGTAGCGCGTCCAGATGGTGTGGCGGTTCATGCCTACCGGGATATCCCCGCGCCGCAGGCGTACCGTGGCGCGCGCGAAACGTCCACGGCGCACGTAGTGAGCGATCTCCCAAGGACACAACCGGCCGATCACCGAGAACAGCACCTTGCCGCCCGGGCGCAGCAGCCGCGCGCATTGCGCCGCGACTTCCGGCAGGTCGGGCGTGCAGTTCAGCGGACCGAAATTTGAGTAGATGCCGTCGAAACGGTCGTCCAGCGTGTGCAGTTGCTGGATGCCGAGGTGCCGCGCTTCCGCATTCGCGCCGGCGCCGGAGGCGAGGATGCGCGCGCGCGCGCGCGCGACCATCTGCGGCGACCAGTCGGTGGCGACCACGCGATAACCGGTGCAGGCGAACTCCACTGCGTCTATGCCCGTGCCGCAGCCGAGATCGAGCAGGCGCGAGCCGATGAAGAATTCGCTCCGTGCGGCATCCCACAACGTGTGCCGCATGCGCTGGATCAGCTCGTTGTTGCCACGCGGACCGTCGTAGTCGGCCGCGACACTGTCGAAGGCGCGCTGCGTGTCCTGCAACCGCGCCGCGCCCGGAGAAGCCGGGCACGGCGTTTCCGGCTGCGGAGAATCGTGCGTTTCGATCCCGAGCCGGAGCAAGTTCTCCGTTTCCATTTTCCTGTGGGCCGGTTTCGCCTTCAGCGGTCGGACATGAGTGCCGATCCGGCCTTGCGCGGTTGCGGCGGTGCGGTGCTCAAATCACCGCGCGGGCCGGGGCTTTTGCGATCCCACATGTCGTAGGCTCCACTCGCAAGCGGCCGCCATCCATGCCGTTCCAGTACATCCTGCATTTCTCCGCGCCAAGGCGCCGTGTGCACGAACACCACCGCCGTCAATCCGTATCGCTGCAACGCATCCGCAAACCAAACCGCGGCATCCGGGGGCCGGTATTCTCCCGCGGCATATCGCATCAATGCATCCCGCCGCTTCGCGTCCGGCCAGGAGAACGCGCGGGTCAGGTACAGCGAGCGGACACCGAGCAGCTCCGGATGCACCACGAAGCCCGGCAACCAGATCGACACGGCTTCCGGCGCGAGTACGACGCCGCTCTCGGGCACTCGCCCGGCTATTGTCGCGGCCACCTGATATTCGACCGGAGCGACTTTCGGTCCCGGCAGGCCGAGGGTCACGCCGTTCGCGCTGCGCAGCGTTCCGAAGCGCCAGCCGAACGCGATCGCGAGACCCGCCAGCGCCGCGCAGACACCGGCCGCCAGCAGTTTGGATTGCATGCGCAATGCGCGTTCGACCAGGCCGTCCAGCAGCACGGCAAGGAACAAAGGCAGCGGCAAGGCCCAGGTCAACCGCCAGTACGTTCGAATCCCGACCAGGTGATCGGCCACGAAGCGGACCGTATAGGGATCCAGTACGGCGAGCAGGAAGAAGAACGCGCCGGCGGACAAATAGCGCGCGCGAACCGGATCGCGCACGAATGCCCACGCGGCGAGCAACGCCACCAACAGCAATCGCGTGCTCCACACGCCCCAGGTGTTGTCGAGTATCGGCATCACGGCAGGCATTGGGCTTGTGCTGACCAAGTCCTCTGCCCCTCCGTGCGTGACGGACGCCATCGCCCAGCCCGCGCCGATCACGTAGGCCGAGGCCAGCATCCCCAGCACGAACCGCCGGCTGCTTGCGGCATTCGCCGACCAGCCTCCCGCCAATCCCAGCGCCGCCGCCGCGGGCGCCACGAACAAGGCGCTCGCGCTGACACCCAGCGCAGCGATCTCGGCAGCGAACAGCAGGAGCCAGTGACGCACGCCTCCGTGCCGTGCAAACCGCAACGCCGAACCTGCGATCACGGGAACCATTCCCGTGACCAGGATCGCCTTGCCCTGGAACAGCCGCACGAAGGCGAAATTGCCGTAGTCGCGGTGCGCCTCGCCCAACACCAGCGCCACGAGGAACAAGATCAGCAGCACCCACGGCCAGCGCGCGGGCACGATACGCCGCAACAGGTACGCCCAGCCCAGCACGGAAAACGCCGCGAACAACGACGGCAGCACCAGGTACGCGACCAGCAGGTGATCGACGCCGGTGAGCCGCGCCAGCGCGCCGACCAATACGTCGTAATTGCTCAGCCGGTAGAACTGCAGCAGGATCGGCTGGTCCGACAACCGGTACAGCGTGTCGTGCAGCAGCACCGGTTGTTGCGGATGGCGCAACAGCGTCGCCGAGATACTTCGGTAAAAAGCATCGTCGGCGTCTGGCCGGCTCGCGAAGAGGGTGATGCAGACCGCGGCGGCGGCGACCATTACTACGATCCACCCGGCGTGCTTTCCTGCAACCTCTTCTGACGTGACGCGAGAGTGGCCGCACAGATTCCACATCCATGCGCCGAACATCGCCGGCAATGCCATCCACCAGAACACCGGATACGGCAAGCCGACGGATAACAGTCCCACCCAGACGATTGCGAGTGCCAGCACCGCAAAAGGCACGCCGCGGTTGTCAACCGTTCGCGCGATTAACGCAGCAACCGGGCCGCAAAGAGGCAGGTCGCCGGTCGCTGCAGACGCGTGACGTTCTGACGGCGCCGGCAAGCGGAACCACGCCGCCGTCGCAACGGCCGCGGTGAGCGCCATGACCGGCAATCCGTACAATAACGTGTCGAAGCTGGCATGCGTGGCCGTGATCAGGTGGACGTACATCGTCCACACCGCGTACGGCAGCATGAGCAGCGGCACGCTCCGGTCCACGACGCCGGCCAGCGCGACCCGCATGTTTGTCACCTGCTCGACAGTTGAGCGATGGCTTGCATTCGCCTCATTGGCGCAGGCCGAAATGCGCGTCGTTCGGCGCCAGATTGGGATTGCGGAACGGATCGCGATCGTAGAAACCGGGATGCTTTCCGAACATGATCACCCGTTCCCGCTCTCCCCTCGCCGTGCGCGAGCGGTCGAGCGCGTCGTTGCCGCGGCTCAGCGATTCGTGATGGATCAACTCGACCCCCGGGCAGACGACCTGGTGGAAGCCGCGCTCGGCGAGGCTGAGGCACAAGGCGACATCGTTGTAGGTCACGGCAAGGTCTTCATCGAACCCGCCCACCGCGTCGAATTTTTTCCGCTCGATCATCAGGCACGCGCCCGTCACCGCGATCCAGTCGTGCTCCAGCATGTTGCGCGCGAAATAGCCCGGAGCGCGCGCATCGACATGGGCGAAGGCGTGCGAAGGTCCGTTGGTCAGGTTGATGACCCCGGAGTGCTGCACGGTCCGTCCACCGGGATACAGCAGCTTCGCGCCCACCGCGCCCACGTGCGGCAATTGCGCGTAACCGCCCATGCAATCCAGCCAGTCGGCGGACAATACTTCCGTGTCGTCGTTTAGGAATACCAACAGTTCGCCGCGGCTGGCGCGCACGCCGGCGTTGTTGATTTCCGAATAATTGAACGGCACGTTGCAGTCGAGCACGCGCACCTGTTCGCGCGTGCGCAAATTCGAAAGATAATCGAGCGTGGCTTCATCCGTTGAGCCGTTGTTGATCACCACGATCTCGAACAGGCGGTACGCAGTCCGTTCGAAAATGCTGTCGATGCAAGCCTTGAGCACCGCGCCGTGGTTCTTGCTCGGGATCAGGATCGAAATCAGCGGCTGGCCCTGTATCCGGTAACGGGTACGGTAGTTGCCCGGCAATTCGGAAACGGGAACCAGTTCGCCGGCTTGGCCGCGTCTGCGCAAGGCGTCCTCACGTGCCCTTTTGCCGGCATCGATTGCCCAGGGCTTGGCCTCGGATGCTGACGCGCACGACTGCGGTGTCATCCGCCAGTGATACAGCACCTTGGGGATGTGCGCGATTCGACGGGCGTGTTCGCTCACCCGTAACACGAAATCCCAATCCTGACTGCCGTCGTATTCGCTGCGCAGGCCGCCCAGTTCGAGCGCGAGCGAACGCCGTACGCACGATACGTGACAAGTGAGCATGAGGCTCATCATGGTGTCCGGCGACCAATCCGGCTTGAAGAACGGATCCACGCAACGGCCGTCGGTGCCGAGCTTGTCCTCGTCGCTGTACAGATAGTCCGGATCGTCGCGATCGATGCGCAGCGCCAATTCGTACAGGCAGTCCTCGGTCAATTCGTCGTCGTGGTCCAGGAACACGATGAAGTCGCCGGTCGCACGCACGATCCCTTCATTGGTCGCGCCGGAAATGCCCCGGTTTTCTGCGATCTGCACGACCACCATCCTCGGATCGACGAGGCGGCTCAGCACTTCGCGCACCGCGGGCGACGTGCTGTGATCGTCCACCAGCACCAGCTCCCAATGGGAATACCACTGTGCTTCGACCGACGCGATCATCCGCCGCAACAAGGCGGGATCGGTGTTGTAGATCGGCACGACAACCGAAAAGAGCGTATGCCGCGACAGGGCGAGCAAGGCCTTGCCGACCGCGGCGGGTTCCGCTTGCGGCGGCGAGTAGGTGTATGCGGAGTGCGCGAGTGGCGATTGCGCGGGGCCGGCCGCGGCTTCGGCGGCCGCTTCAACAGAAATGTTTTCCGTGTTTGTCGAGCGTGCCGGCAGAAGCCGCGCCGCTGCACGTTGTTGCCGGAAAAACCGCCAACGCGCCAGTGTGCGCCATGGCGTCAAGGTCCACCAGGCACCCCTCATCGTCCGACGCAACACCAGGCGCACGTCCGCGGGCAGGCACAGCAGGATCGACCGCACGATCACCATTGCACGCCACAGGTTGCTGGTCTTGATCTCTTCGAGCTCGTGGCACAAGGAAGATTCCGACTCGTTCTTCTGCGCGCAATGCGCCTCCAGGTTGGCGCTCCGGATTCGCTCGGCCTCGAGCTGATTCGAGAGTTCGAGGGATTTTGCGATCACGCAAAACGTTTCCCGCTGCACCTGCGCAGCGCGTTTACGGCTTGCGCTCAGCTCGTGCTCGAGTTGGGCACCGCGTGCTTCCAGCGCGGCCACGCGTTGGAGCAAGTCGCTGCTCGTCACCCCTGCCAGTGCGGTCCTGGCAGCCTGCCCGATTTCGTTCAAGGCGGTATCGATCGCCTTTTCGACGCGCAGCACGTTGTCTTCGAAAGCGCGCTTTTCTTCGAGCACATCCTCGATCTTGTCGAGGAACGGCGGCGCGATCAGCCGATAGCTGTCCACCAGTCGCGAAATCTCTTTCCAGTCCTGCCGCTCCGGATCGAACGCACGGCAGAGTCCATACAGGCGTTCCAGCACTTCGGGCATCGAGAAGAAACCCTGCAAAGCAACATGATGGCGTTCGGTTCGATCCAGGAAAGCATCGATCGCAGGATGCGCATCCTCGATCGGCACCGGCCATTGCACACGCAACGCGTGTCCGGCCTTTGTGAAAGCGTTCCGCCAATTCGCAAGCAGGTCGTCGTAAGTGAGCAGGCTGCGCGGCATGCCGCGGGTCGCGGTTTCCGCTTCCGCGAAATGTTCGAGCCAATTGAGGCAGGTCGTCTCCGAACGCAGACCATCCCTCGCCTTCAACGAACGCGCCACCTCTGCGGGGTGGCGCACGACCAGCAGGGCGACCGCGTCCAATCCCGATTCGAGCAGCACCTCGCGCCACAACGGCACGAAACGGCACAAGCGTGGATCCTTGACCGCGCTCAGTGCGCTGGCGTCGAACTCGTTCGCTATCAATTCGGCAAGTTTGCCGCGCGCTTTGCGTGCGGCGTCCGAGAGCAACCAGCCTTCCGGCAGGGCGCGCGCGTCATGCCACGTTCTGCCCAGATCCTTCAGCAATTCTTCGTGGATGGCCACGACATCGGCGTGCTCCCAGAAGCCGGAGCGGTTGTCCTCCGCAGGCAGAAGCAGTTTGTTCCCGACTTTCGCGCCGAGCAGATTGAGACAGCGCGTGACCGCGGACGTGCCGCTGCGATGCATGCCCAGCACGAGGATGACCTTGCGCGCGCTCGTGATGCCGGCTGACTGCGTGCCGTTGGCTCTCGACACCGCCGTCGTCACGATACGGTCTCCACGCTCAGATCCGGAAGCACGTGAAAGTCCACGGTGCCGGTGGCGATGCGCTCGGCGTCGTGCGTCACGCGAAACATCAGCACGTCGATGATCCGGTCGAGATACGTCTCGCCTTCCGCTTCGGAAGCGGTGACGCCCGCGTTCATGAAATACACGCCGGGCGCGAGCATGGCGCGGAAGCGGAAACGCGCCTGCACCCGTTGTCCGGCCGAAACGGACATGCCGCTCGCAAGATTCGGTGCGGTGGCAGCGCCGCCCAGCTCCAGCCCGGTGATGGTCTTGATCATCATGCCCAGGCGCACCCCGGCCGCGGCCGCCTGGAACAGCACGTCGTACGTGTAGATGTATTCGCGGCCCGGCGAGAGGACGTTCACCTGCCGGCCCATGCCGGTTTCGATCCGCGGCGCGGAAATCAACGCGCCGCGGGACGGGTAATGCAGCGTGCTGCGCGGCGTCATCGCTTCGTCGAAATACGCCGACTCCTCGACATTCCTGATCTCGACGCCGTTCACCGCCGCGGGCATTTCGTTTGACGACCCGCATCGCGCCTTTGACGGAATTGTCGGCGATGCGGCGCCGGCGTTCACGGCAATGGATTCCTGCCTGATCGCTTCGCGTACCGCGACTGCCTTGTCCGCGGGCGCATACAGCAACTTGTGATAGCGCGGCACCACGAACTTCGGCGTGCCGTCGGCGATTATTTCGCCTTCGTCCAGCAGGATCGCGCGGTCGCACAGTTCCATGACGGTTCCGGTCGCGTGCGACACGAAGAGAATGGTTGCGCCTGCGTCCCGGATCGCATCGATGCGCGCGAAGCACTTCCGCTGGAACGCCTCGTCGCCTACCGAAAGCGCTTCGTCCACTACCAGGACATCGGGCGACACATTGATCGCGACCGCGAATGCCAGCCGTACGTACATCCCGCTGGAATAGGTCTTGATCGGCTGGTCGATGAAGTCGCCGATCTCCGCGAAATCGAGGATCGCATCGAAACGCGCGTTCAACTCCTGCTCCGACAACCCGTACAGCAGTCCGCTCAGGCGCACGCTTTCCCTGCCCGTGAATTCCGGGTTGAAGCCCGCGCCCAGTTCCAGCAATGCCGCCACGCGTCCGTTCACGGCGATCGCTCCGAACGTGGGATTCAGCGTGCCGCAGATCATCTGCAGCAGCGTCGACTTGCCCGAACCGTTGCGGCCCACGATGCCGACCGTCTCGCCCTTGCGGACATCGAAGCCCACGCCGCGCACCGCCCAGAACTCGCTGAAATAATTTCGTGCGGGGCGGCGCATCGCACGCTGCACGCGCGGAAGGATCATCTGCTTCAGCCGATCCGCGGGTTGCGCGTAAATCTCGTAGCGCTTGGACAGACCCTCGACGCGAATGCTGAAGTCTTCAGACGACATCGGCGAAGCCCTTGCGTGTCCGTTCGAACCAGGCGAACGCCAGCCACGCGAACAGCGAGGCGGCCACGGCGTACGCGGCGAGATGATCCCAGCGTGGCGCGCGGCCCCAGATCAGCACGTCCTGCGAGGCCTCCGCGATGACGGTCAGCGGATTGAAATAAAGCGCGAAACGGTAACGTTCCGGAATCAGCGTGGCGGGATAAAGGATGGGCGCCAGAAACATCAGAGCCGTGGTGACGATGCCGACCGCCTGTTTCAGGTCACGCAGGTACACGCCCAGCGCCGCAAGCAACCAGACCATCCCGGCGACGAACGGCAGGAAACACAGGATGACGATCGGAAAGAGAATCGCCGTCCAGGGAAGCTGGCCCATGGCGAACGGCGAGATCATCAGCAGCACGAGCGTGGACACGCACAGGTGAAACAGACCGGAGCCGAGCGTGCTCCAGGTCAGCGTTTCCAGCGGAAACACCACGCGCTTGACGAAGTTGGTATTTTCAAGGATGAGCGTGGTGGCGCGATTGGCGCATTCGGAGAACAACGCGCTGATGTTCAGCCCGGCGAACAGCACGATGGCGTACTGAAACGGATCGGTTGTCTGCGCGTTCCAGCGCGACTTGAAGATCACGCCGAACACGAAGGTGTAGATCACCAACATCAGCAACGGATTGAGGAACGACCACAGCAATCCGGCGAACGAACCGCGGTAACGCCCCACCACGTCCCGCCGCGCCATCTGCACCACCAGCGCAAAATGCCTCGTCAGTGCAAGGTATGGCGAAGCCGGGTCCGTCAGCCGATAGGCGGATGTCGTCATGGAAGTGTGTGCTCCGTGTCGAGCAGCTTTGGTTCCAGAGAAGCGGATGCGGACCCGATGCGTCTCCCCGCGGCATGCGCCTTGAGTACCGGCGGACCCGCAAAAAGGTTGCTTGTGGCGGGCATCGACGCGAACCGCGCGGCCTCGAGATGCGCAACCTTTGCGGTGCGATCCCGCACCTATCCGCAATTGCGATCGACAGTCGAGTGAACGCGGTGCACATCCGTCCGGATGTGCAACAGGAACCGGGAGGGAACGTGCACTGATGCAAGTCGTCCGGTTCCTGCTTGCAAGCCTGTTGATCCTGTGCGCCGCGGGACTGTCGATCCCGCGTCATGCGCATGCGCAGACGGCGCATTCCGCGGCCTTGTCGAGCAAGCTCACGGAACAGGATTTCCAGCGCATGCTGCCGGCTACCGACATGCACAGCGATGCGGCGGCGCAGAACCCTCACGCGCATGCTTTCGTCATCGGACCGGCTACCTCGTTCGACGCGGCATCGATTCCGAAGAATCCACTGGCGCCGGATGCATCGTCGGTCGGGGCGAAGACCTGCATCGCCTGTCATTCGCTGGAAAACGTGCACGCCTCGCACTCGCTGCATCTCGCCGCGTTCCGCGCCGGCGCAACGGGCAGCGGACCCGACGGCGCGTGCGAATCGTGCCACGGACCCGGCTCCGCGCACGCGAAGACTCCGACCACACCGGGTTTGATCATCGCCTTCACCCGCGATTCGAAAACGCCCATTGACGCGCAAACCAGCGTCTGTCTTGGCTGCCACAAAGGCGGCGCACGGCAGGACTGGATCGGTTCGGTGCATCAGTCGCGCGGCATCGCCTGCACCGATTGCCATAACCCGATGGCACGCCTCTCGCCGGAAGGCGTGCTGGCAAAGGATTCGATCAACGAAGTCTGCGCGACGTGCCACCGCGACGTGCGCGACAAGTTCAATCGCCGTTCGCACATGCCTCTGCCGGAAGGCCAGATTTCGTGCGTGGATTGCCACAATCCGCACGGCACGTTGACCGCAGATCTTCTGAAAACCGATACGGTCAACGAGACCTGCTACACCTGCCACGCAGAGAAGCGCGGCCCGTTCGTGTTCGAGCACGCGCCGGTGCGCGAGAACTGCCTCACCTGCCACGACCCGCACGGTTCGAACAACCAGACCTTGCTGGTATTGCCGGTGCCGATGCTGTGCCAGCAGTGCCACACCATGACGCTGCATCCGAACGATCTGCAGACGACGGCCGGACTCGCCAATGGCCCCGCACCCGACGAGCGCCTGATCGGACGCGCCTGCCTCTCCTGCCACACCAACATCCACGGCTCCAACAATCCGTCCGGTTCGAGGTTCCACGAGTAGCGATGCGCGCGAGATCACTGCGCAAATTTGCTCCACTTGCCGTCGCCATCGCCGCGTGTCTGGCGGCAACGCCGGCACTCGCCGACTCCAGCGATAGTGCGCGCGTCGCCGACCTTCAATACGGCAATGCGCTTGATCCGACCGGCTGGGCGCCGCTGCTGTGGGCCGATCCGCGCGGATTTTCGTGGCTGCACAATGGCATGATGCGCACGCCGAGCGGCGTGCGGTATCCGTATCCGCCGCAGCGCGACGACGACGATGTGCACAAGAACGGCGACTGGAACTGGTGGGGCCTTTTGCAGCTCGGATATCTGCACGTCGGCGGCGACGACGACGCGGAATTCTTCCGCCAGTACGCAGATTGGAAGAATGGATTTGCGCTGGGACTGCTGGCGCTGTACGCGGAGAACCCGCAAACCGGGCAGTACCTGGAATTCCGCGGCAGCCGTTTGGGTGCCGACGACCAGTACTACCGCCTGCGCACCGGACAATACGGCAAGTACAAGATCGAAGCGTTCTACCGCGACATCCCGCATACCACCACGACCAATGCGTATCCGCTGTGGAACGGCGTCGGCAGTACCGATCTGACCTTGCCCGCACCGCTGGTGCCCGGCGGCAGCGCGCCTGCCGAAGTCGCCGCCGTCGAGCAGACGCGGCCACGGCAGACGATCGGCACCACGCGCACGCGTGCGGGACTGAGCATCGAAGGCACGCTTTATCGAAACTGGATCGGCTACGCGTCGGTGAGCAACGAGAACCGCAACGGCACGCAGTTGTGGGGCGGCTCGATGTTCTTCAACTATTCGCTTCCCAATGACGGCGGCATCCTGGAGACCGTGCGGCCGGTGGATTTCACCACCACCGATGTCAGCCTCGGTTTGCGCAATGCCGGCACCGTCTGGCAGTTCAACGCGGTGTATACGGGTTCGTTCTTCCGCGACCACCAGGACGAACTCGACTACCAGAGTCCGTTCCAGTTGCGCAACGTCGCGCGCGTGCCGGTCGCGGACATCTATCAAGGCCAGTTTTCGCTGGAACCCGACAACGACTATCACAACCTGCGCCTGGAGCTTTCCCGCAGCCTGAAGTGGAACGGGCAACTGTCGCTGGCCGCGGCCTGGGGCACGATGCGGCAGAACGATGCACTGAAGCCGCCGGTCAACTGCACCGGCACAGGCGGCATCTTCATCTCGCCGCAGGCGGATTACACGTTCAACTGTGCGGACTGGAACACCACGGCCGCGCTCTCGCAGCAAACCGCCAACGCGCGCATCGATACCGGACTGCTGGATGCGAAGATCACCTTGCGTCCTTCACCGAAACTCGGCTGGCACGCGGGATTGCGCTGGTACCGCGAAGACAACAAGACCAACTATCTCGCGTTCAATCCGTTGACCGGCCAATACGGCTACATCGCCGACAACGGTGCGCAGGGCAGCGTTGTGCCGGGCGAACTGGGCATCTTCGATCCACGCAATCCGCTCTACTGGTCGTATGTCACGCAGGTGCGCTCGATCCCGTTCGCATATGCGGACACCATCTTCGACACCGGAATCGACTGGCGCCTCAGCGACAACAATTCGCTGAATCTGACCTACAGTTTCGATCGCAATCAGCCCAAGCATCGCGAGCGTTCGCTGGTGAATGAGCAACGCCTCAAGCTGGCGTGGGTGGATCGTGCGCTGGGCAACGGTACGCTGCGCTTCAGTTACGAATTCGCCTATCGCGACGGCGGGCCCTACACCGCCGACCCGTACCAGGCGTTCTATTCGACCGCCCTGCCGGGCTTCGTCACGCCGGCGCTCGGCAACGTCGCCTTCACCACCGACGCGATGCGCAAGTACGACCTCAGCAACCGCGTCGAGAACAAGCTGCGCGCGATCGTGGTTTATCCGCTCGGAAACACTGCGACGATCTCGGGCGTCGCGTACGCGACGCGCGACAACTACGGCGCGGCGATCGGCCGGCAGGCCACACGCAATCAGGGAATCAGCCTCGACTGGGATTGGCAGCCTTCGCCCTTGACCAGCGTCAGCGCCAACCTGGGCCGGGATGATTCCGATTTGAAATTCTCCAACGTCGCCGACTTCGAGGATCTGCTGGGACAAGCCGGCCGCGACGATCCTTCCTTCGGCGGCCCGCTGTATCCCCTGAGCAACCAGTGGCAGGTCCAAGACCGCGAGCGCGATTACAACGCAGGGTTGACCCTGCGCCGCGATTTCGGACGGGTGCGCGTGGATTTCAGTTACACGTATACCTACGCGCTGGGACGAATCGGTTACCTCTACGCCAGCCCCGGCGCGATCTCCACCACGCAGCAACCGTTCGCAACCGGGGCCGGCAACGCATTTCCCGACAATCACTACCACATCAACACGCTGCAGCTCGGGTTCGATTTCAGCTTTACCCGCACGTTGGGACTACGCGTGTTCGACCTTTACGAAACCGGCAATTTCTCCGACTGGCATTACCTCGGCTTGCAGAACGATCCGGTGCTCGACCACAAGGTCTATACCGACCGCGGTCCGCAACCGCACTACGATGCCAATGTGCTGGGCGTGATGCTCAACGTGAAGCTGTGAGGACGCCGATGAGTTCCCACCGCCGCACATTGATCGCCATTGCCGCTGGTTGTGCGTTCTTGCACGTTGGCGCGAATTTCGCGGCGAACACGCCGTTCGATGACGTGCGCAAGCAGCCCGCCGTACATGGCGATGCGGCGCGTGGCGCGACGAAGACCGCGGTATGCACTGCCTGCCACGGTCCGCAAGGCATCGCGGTCGCACCCACGTTTCCGAATCTCGCAGGACAATCGCAAACCTATCTGTACGTGCAATTGCGCGCCTTCAAAGATGGCACGCGCGACAACGGGGTGATGAAGCCGATGGCTTCGGCATTGTCGGATCAGGACATGCGCGATGTCGCCGCGCATTTCGCATCGCTACCCGCAAAGACTGGATCCACGATTTCCACGGAAGCCGTTTCACGCGGCGATGTGCTGTTTCACGATGGCGACCCGATGAAAGGCATCCCGCCCTGCCAGGGTTGCCACGGCCCGGACGGTCGTGGACCTCGCTCCGATCCAGCGAGTACGGCGCCGCAACCGGCGTGGCCGACGTTTCCGGCACTCGCCGGCCAGAACGAGCCCTACATAGCGGAACAACTGAAGGCGTTCCACGACGGCACGCGCGTCGGCACCAGCAACGACAAGGTGATGCAGGGCGTTGCGCGCAACCTCGACGAGGCCGACATCCAGGCGCTGGCGGCCTACATCGCTGCGCAGTGACGGCGTACACTCGGCTTCCGGGGTAGTCTCTCTCGAACACAGTCCGTTCCGGCGCGGTGCCTGCGATGAGGCGCCGCTTGATCCGGTCGTGTTGGTCAACCGGCCCCGAACGAGCAGCGCCATGGACTCAAAGCGCCCTTTCGCGGTTGTCGGTCGAAGCGTCGCGGCTCTTGTGCTCGCTTGTCTCGCGGTCATCCAGGCGCCCGCGTCCGCGGCAACGAACGGGGAAGTGGCGCTGAGTTCGCGACTGGTGGATCGCGGAGTCGCGATCACGCGTCCCGGTCCGGCGTTGCAGGGAGCGGTATCGTGGGCGTGGCCGTCCGGCTGGTCGTTGAACGTATCCGGCGGCATCGAACTGCGCGATCCCGATCACTTGGCCGAAAGCCTGATCCAGGTTTCGCGCTACTGGCCGGTATCCGCCGACTGGCGGATGCAAGCGCGACTGCTCTACTACCACTATTCCGGCATCGCCCACGTGGGCTACTACGAAGCGGGAGTGGATTGGATGTTCCGCGACACGCTCACGTTCGGCCTGTCCGGGATCTATTCCCCCGACCGCGACCACCGCCTGCGACCGGCCGCCGATCTCGATTTCCACTGGCCGTTGCCGCGGGATTTTTCCTTGAATGCGGGCGTCGGCGTGGCGAGCTATGCCAGCCCCGCCTATGGACAGTATGAACATGGTGTCGCAAGTTATTATCGCTACGGGCATTTGGGGTTGCTGTGGGGCCGCGGCCCTTGGCAATTCAGGCTCGAACGCCTGCTGCTGACCGGACAGGACCGCGAGCGGATGCACGAGTTGGCGCCCTCGCCCTGGCTGGCGACACTTTCCCGTTCTTTCTGAGGCAACCTTGCGTCACCGGGCGAGCACTCATCAGCCATGAACGAAGCCGCCGCCAGTTCGGACGCCGTCGACCGCGCACTCCTGCAGCGGGTCGCCGGCGGGGATCGTGCCGCGCTGGAAACCCTCTATCGCAGCTATCACGGCACCCTCTGCCGGTTTCTCTCGAGATTGACGCGCCGCGCCGACATCATCGAAGAGGTGATCAACGATTGCTTCTGGATCGCCTGGCAGAAGGCCGGCACTTTCCACGGCGATTCGCGCGTTTCCACCTGGATCATGGGCATCGCCTATCGCTGCGGGTTGAAGGCGCTGCGCCAGCATGGCAGCGGTCCGGTCGAGGACCACACCCTGATGGGCGACCGCGGCCCTTCGCACGACCCCGAAGAAGACCGCGAGATGCGCGACTGGCTTCGCAAGGGTCTCGATCTGCTCTCCGCGGACCAGCGCATCGTGATCGAGCTGGTCTACGGCAATGGCCACAGCCTCGATGAAGTCGCCGCGATCATGCAGCGGCCGGTCGGCACGGTGAAAGCCCGGCTGTTCCATGCACGGGTGAAACTGCGCAACCTGTTGCCCGCGCTGGGCGGCGAAACCGCCGCGCGGAAGGAGCGCGCGCCATGAACTTTCCGATCAATTCCGCTCCCGATTGCGCGCGTGCGTGGGAAGCGATGCCCTGGGTTCTGCAGGACAGCGCACCGGCCGCGCAGAAAGACTGGCTGATGGCACATCTCGCACAGTGCGAAGCGTGCAGCGCGGAGTTCGCGCAGCAGACCCGGCTGCGCGTGGCGATGTCGCTGCCTTCCGATGTTCCGCTCGACGTGGATTCGGGGCTGGCGCGGCTGCTCACGCGGCTGGATACGCTCGACGCCGAAACCGTCGCGCCGTCCGCACGCCGCGGTAACTGGGCGTTCAAGGCGCTGGCCGCGGCGGTGCTGATCCAGGCGCTCGGCATCGGCGCGCTGGGCACGCGTCTGCTGTCGGACCGCAACGCGCCGTATCAAACCCTCAGTACCGCGGCGCCGGCCACCGCTGCAGGTGCGATCCGGGTGGTGCCGGATCCAGGCATGAAGCTGGCCGACTGGAACAAGCTGCTGCATTCGCTCGGCCTCAAGGTGATCAGTGGACCGAACGCGGTGGGCGCGTACACGGTGGTGCCGAGCGGTTCTGCCTCCGAATCGCAGTCATTGCAGCAGCTCCGCGCCAGCGCTGGCATTCGACTGGCCGAGCCGGTGGACAACACACCCTAAAATGCAGCGATGAAACGTTTTCTGTTCCTGCTGACGATGCTCGCGACCGTTGCGAGCGTGCCGGTGCGGTCGCAACCTTCGTTCAACGCGGATGCAGGCGGATCCCAAACGGCCTCTCCGGCGAACGTGGCCGCGATGGACAGCGAACGCGACATCGTGCTGGCGGTGGCCAACCCGATCAGTCCGCCCGCGACGCATGCGGGTTCCAGTCTGATCGGCTACGCGCCGGCGGCCGCCTACGGCGCGGGACAGCGCGCGGTTTCCACCCTCGCCGATTTGCAGCAACGCTACGGCTGGCGCGAACTCGCCGGCTGGCCGATCAAGCCGCTCGATCTCTATTGCATCGTGCTGGAACCTGCGGCAGGCACATCGCGCGACGCATTGCTGAAGGCGCTTGCGAGCGACGACCGCGTGCAACTGGCCGAACCGCTGCACGACTACTCCGTCTATTCCGATCGCGCCGGTTCGCCGCGGCGATACAACGATCCCTACGTCGGCCTGCAACGCGGTTTCGCGGAAACCGACGCAGCCCTGGCGCAAACCCTGAGCATGGGCAAAGGCGTCGACGTGGCGGTGATCGATACCGGCGTCGACACGCAGCACCCCGATCTGCAAGGCCGCATCGGCGAAGCGCGCAACCTGGTCGATGACGGCAAGGCCGCCTTCGATCGCGACCATCACGGCACGGAAGTCGCGGGCATCATCGCCGCGGTGGGCGACAACCATCGCGGCATCGTCGGCATGGCGCCCAATGCGACCTTGGACATTTACAAGGCCTGCTGGTATCCGCCGCAACCGCGCGCGGGTGCGCGCTGCAACTCGCTCACGCTGGCGAAAGCGCTCGCGGCCGTGCTGGATACCAACGCGCGGATCGTCAACATGAGCCTGGGCGGGCCAGCCGATCCGCTGCTGTCGCGGCTGCTGCAACGCGTGCTCGACGACGGCCGCATCGTGGTCGCCGCGATGCCCCCGGATGCGAGCCTGGACGGTTTTCCCGACGGAGTTCCGGGCGTGATCGTGGTGCGCTCCGCCGGCGCCAGCGCCGCGCCGCCCGGCGTGTTGAGCGCGCCGGGCGTGGACATCCTCACCACGCAGCCCGATGGGGGTTACGATTTCAGTTCCGGTTCGTCGATGGCCGCCGCGCACGTCAGCGGCATCGCCGCACTGCTGTTGTCGGTCGCGCCGAAGATGGACGCGCGCGGCCTGCACGATCTGCTCCTCCACAGCAGCCGAGTCAGCGATGGCGCGTTGCAGGTGAACGCGGCTGCCGCGGTCGAGGCAGCCGGCGGCATGGCGCGCCTGAGCCGCTGAGTTACGCGCACTCCGACGCGCGCTTCAACAACAATGCGCGTTCGCGCGCGTTCTGCGCCAGCGTCGCGGCACGTTCGAACTCGGCGCGCGCTTCCTCGGCGCGGCCGAGCCTCCGCAGCAGATCGCCGCGCACGCTGGGCAGCAGGTGATAGTTCTCCAGCGCGGATTCGCGCATCAATGCATCCACCAGTTCCAGCCCGCGTTCGGGTCCGTCCGCCATCGAAACCGCCACGGCGCGATTGAGATCGACCACGGGCGAAGGCGCCACCACCGCGAGCTGCGCATACAACTGCGAAATCAACAGCCAGTCGGTTTCTTTCGTGCTCGCTGCACGCGCATGGCAAGCGGCGATCATCGCCTGCAGCAGATAGGGGCCCGGCGTGTCGGCCAGTTTCAGCGCGCGTTCGATGCCGACCAGTCCGCGCCGGATCAGCAAACGGTCCCAGTGCGCGCGGTTCTGGTCCGCCAGCAGCACGGGATTGCCGTGCGCATCGACGCGTGCGCGCGCGCGCGACGCCTGCAATTCCATCAACGCGATCAGGCCGTGCACTTCGGCCTCGTCCGGCATCAGCCCGGCCAGCACGCGGCCGAGTCGCAACGCGTCTTCGCACAACGCTGGCCGCAGCCAGTCCTCGCCGGCGGTGGTGGTATAGCCTTCATTGAAGACCAGGTAGATCACTTCCAGAACGGACGCGAGCCGCTCCACGCGTTCTTCCGCGCGCGGGATCTCGAACGGCACCTGCGCTTTCGCCAGCGTGCGCTTGGCGCGCACGATGCGCTGCGCGATCGTCGCTTCGGGAAGCAGATAGGCGCGCGCGATCTCGACCGTGGTCAATCCGCCCAACAGGCGCAACGTCAAGGCCACGCGCGCATCCAGCGGCAGCACCGGATGGCAGGCGGTGAAGATCAGCCGCAGCAGATCGTCGCTGATGTCATCATCGGGATCGCGGCGCGCATTCGCTGGTTCGTCCTGCCCCATTTCGATCTCGTAACCGATCTGCTCGTGCTTGCGCTCGATCAGCTTGTGGCGGCGCAACTGGTCGATGGCGCGGCGCTTGGCCGTGGTCATCAGCCATGCGCCGGGATTGTCCGGAACGCCGTCGCGCGGCCAGGTTTCCAGCGCAATAACGAGCGCGTCCTGCGCCAGTTCCTCGGCCTGGCCCACATCGCGCAACATGCGCGCGAGTCCCGCGATGAGCTTCGGCGATTCGATGCGCCAGATGGCGGAAATTCGCTCGTTGAAATCGGTCGTCGGCATGGCCGCCGATCAAAACACATCTTTTTGCGATCGTCCATGATCGCGAGATTCGAAGAGCAGCCCTCCCTGGCTGCACTCCTCACCAAAAGCCCGTCGTGTGAGAACGCATTCGAGTTAATGCGCATAAGTCGCCCGCAGCGTCAGTCCTGGCTTTGAGCGCGGTGATAGGCGACAAGCGCGTTGGCATGACCATGGCCGAGCTTGTGCGCCGTCTTGAGAAAAGCGACCTGCTCCATGTGCTTCTTGTCTTTCACCGAATCCAGAATCTTGAACCAGTGCGTCACGGGCTTTCCATAAGTCTTCTCGATGGACGGGAAATACGAAGCGGGCCCCTGGACCTTGACTTGAGTTGCCATTTTTTTTTACCTCCGAAGTCGGCGGAATGTTCAAACCACGTAGCACGGCGCCAGCTCGCGCACCTCGACCGTCGCATACTCCGCTGCGGGGCACTCGTCCGCGATGGCGACTGCTTCTTCCTTCGTGTTGCAGTCGAGCAGGAAAAACCCGCCGACCATTTCCTTGGATTCCACGAACGGCCCGTCCATCACGCTGCGTTTGCCGTTGCGCTTGCTCAGCCGCACGCCGTCGCGATCCGGCCGCAAGGCTTCGGCGGTTTGCAGCAGGCCGCGTTCCCGCAGTGAATCGCGCCAGCGCGACATGCTTTCGTAAGCGGCCTGCCCTTCGGCTTCCGTACGCCGGCTGCGGTCTTCACGCTGTTCCAGGATCAGCAGCAGATAAGCCATCTCCACGCTCCATCCGTCAGGGACGTGCAGAATACCGCGGCCAGGATGGCCGCGCCCCGGGCAGCACATGGGCGAGCCTGCGCGCTTGCAAGATGCGTTGAATCGCATCTTGCGCGCAGGCGAGCGCCGAAGGCAGGATGCCGAAGGCGGGCCGCTTGCTGAGACATGGAAGTCGAAGCTAGCGGTGCGCTGATCCGGGGTCCAAAAATCAATTCGCTTGCGCGCAGTTGACCATCCAGGGGATGCCGTAGCGGTCGACCAACATGCCGAATGCCTGGGAAAAGAAACTCTTCTCCAGCGGCGCCTGCACCGTGCCGCCTTCGGCGAGGCCATCGAAGATCCGCCGCGCCTCGGCCACCGAGTCCACGTTGAGGCACACGAAAAAACCTTCCACTTTCGTGTACGGATGCTGCGGCGGGCAGGCATCCGAGCCCATCAGCCGCTGCTCGCCGAATTTCAGGCAGGCGTGGATGATCTTGTCGCGCAACGCCGGGTTACCGTCGCCGCCGGGCGCGTCGCCATAGCGCATCAGCATCTCGATCTCGCCGCCCAGCGTTTTCGCGTACAGCTCGAACGCGGCTTCGCACTCGCCGTCGAAGAACAGATAGGGGTTGCAAAACATATCGATATCCTTGCTTTGTTGAAAAGTGCGGGCATGGAAGCCCGCTTTTTGATCTCAGCAATCAGGGACGATTGCAAAAGCAACGACGAACGAAGATGCGCCGGATCGACAACCCTCGCGGGTTCGCTTTCGCGGCTTCTTCACGGGGTTTTCGCGCCATCAAACGCCGGATTGAAAGAATATTGTCATCGGACTTTCGTTTCCCTGCCAAGGAGGGTGATCATGCAAGCCAGAATTCTTCCGCTCGCGCTGTTGACCGCGCTGGGTGCGGGCGCGCTCGTCGCGCCTCACGCCTCGGCCGCCGGCAGCAACACCATGACCTGCCGCATGGATTTCACGCTGAGCGGCTGGTCGGTGGTCTATTCGACCGCCGACGGCGCCGGTACCGTGAAATGCAGCAATGGCGAAACGATGGCAGTGAAGATCGACGCCAAGGGCGGCGGCCTGACGGTCGGCAAATATCAGTTGACCGACGGCCACGGCCGCTTCAGCGGTGTGACCGATATCCAGGACGTGTTGGGCAGCTACGCGATGGCCAAGGCGCACGCCGGCGTGGTCGGCAGCGCCCACGCGGCGGCGATGACCAAGGGTCCCGTATCGCTGGCTCTGTCCGGCACCGGCAAGGGCTGGGACATCGGCGCGGGTTTCGCCAGCTTCTCGATCAGCAAGGCGAAATAATTCACGGTGCCGCGGGTTCGGGCGGTTTGCCGCGCAGCGGCAGATACACCGCGTATAGCGCCACCGCGCTGACCGACAAGGCCAGGAACACGATCGGGATATCGAGCACGCTGCCCTTGTGCAGCGCGCTCATCGCGATCGTGCCTAGCGCGGCCACGCCCATGCGCAGGAAACCGAGCAGCGACGACGCTGCACCGGTGTTGTCCCGGAACGGCGCCATCGCCTTGGCCGTGCTCACGGGGACCGTGAGTCCCACGCCGATGAAGCAGAAAGCGATCGGCGACAGGTACATCGCAAGGCCGCCATGACCGCGCACAAACAAGGCAATCATCAGCAAGGCGATCGAACCGGCCAGCACGATCGCGAGTCCCGTGGCGATGATCACTAGATGAGGGGCGCGGCGGCTGAGCCAGGCGCAGGCGCCCGCGCCGATCACGAACGCAACCAGGATCGCGATCGCCACGATCACGATCGCGCCGCTGCCCATGCCGAGCACGTTGATCACCAGATCCGGCGCGCCGATCAGCGCGGCGTACACCACGCCGACGCACAAGCCGCCCAGCGCCACGTAGAACAGGAATCCGCGCGTGCCGATCACTTCCCGCGCGTTGCGCCACAAGCGCGCGGGTTCCAGCGCGCGCGGCTCTTCCTCGCGCAAGGTTTCAGGCAAGCGCCACCACACCACTGCAGTGAGCAACAGAGATAGGCCGAGCAGGATCGCGAAGTTCGCGTGCCAGCCGAACGCGTGCGCGGCATAGGTGCCCACCACCGGGCCGATCGCCGGCGCCAGCGCGAAGGCCGCGTTGATCTTGGCGTATACGGGCTGGCGGCGTTCTTTCGGGAACGCATCGCGCACCACCGCATCGGCGATCACGCCGCCGGCGCAGGCGCCCACGCCCTGGATGAATCGTCCGCCGATCAGCGGCCAGATCGAAAAACTCAACATGCACGCCAGCGCGCCGAGCGACAGGATGCACGCGCCCACCAGCATCACCGGCCGGCGCCCGTAGCGATCGGAGATTGGCCCGTAGAAAAGCTGGCTGAGCGCCGAGGCCACCAGATACGCCGACATGCTGAACTGCACCATGCCGTAATCGGCGTGCAGCGCCTTGGCCATCGCCGGCATCGCGGGCGTGTATTCGGTATCGCCGAACGGCCCCGCCGCCATCATGAAGGCCAGCAGCCACAACGCGGGGTGCGCCGCCTTCCGCGCTGCGCGCGCCGCCGTCACCATCGACGGCGTACCCTGTTCGCGATCAGATGATTCGCGCGGCGCGAAAGCAGCGTCAACGGACGAAAACGCGAATGTGCAGAAGGCATGCACCCACTATATGGCAAGGTGGGTGAATCCGGAATTCATCGGCAAGCGCATGGAAGCGGAACGGACCACATCGAAGCCGACCGCGGCGATCACCGCGGTCAAACTGCGCCGCTGGTTCCGGCGCGATGTCGAACGCCCGCTGGAAAACCTGGTCGGCGGTCCCAAACGTTTGAAGGTGATCACGCTGCTCGCGTGCGTGCTGGCGCTGGACGCGGCGGATAAAGCGACTGTCGGCGCGGTCGCCGCGCAACTGGAACGCGATCTGCACATCGGCAACGTCGAAGTCGGTTTGCTGGTGACGGTTTCGACCGCGATCGGCGCCTTCGCCACTCTGCCCTTCGGTGTGCTGGTCGATCGCATGAATCGCCGCAAGCTGCTGGTGATCGGCGTCGCCCTGTGGTCGTTCGCGATGATCGCCGCCGGCGCGTCGGTGAACTATCCGATGTTGCTGCTGTGCCGGCTGGGCCTGGGCGCGGTGGTGGCAGTCGCCTCGCCAGCGATCGCGTCGCTGACGGGCGATTTCTTCCATCCATCCGAACGTGGACGTATATACGGCTATATCCTAGCCGGCGAACTGATCGGCGTGGCATTCGGATTCCTGATTTCAGGCAACCTCGCCGCGGTGGTGTCCTGGCGCGTGCCGTTCTTCGTGCTCGCGGCGTTCGGCGTCGCGCTGGCCGTGTTGATCGCTTACAAGCTGCCGGAACCCAAGCGCGGCGGCCAGAGCCGCATGACCGACGAAAATTCGGACGGCGAGGAAACGCACCCGGTCGCCGATATCGTGGACGAGCGCGACATCGAACCACGCGGCGGCCTGGTATTGCACGAAGATCCCGAGCACATGCCGCTGTGGCAAGCCGTCAAATACGTGCTGTCGGTGCCGACCTACCGCGTGCTGATCACCGCCTCGGCGCTGGGATATTTCTATTTCACCGGACTGCGCACCTTCGCCATCGTCTACATGCGCGAGCATTTTCATCTGGCGCAGGCGATCGCCAGCACGGTATCGGTCGGCGTCGGGCTGGGTGCGATCGCCGGCGTCCTCGCGGCGGGCGCGCTGGCGGATGGCATGATCGACCGCGGGCGGTTGACCGGCCGCATCGTCGTCGGTGCGGGAGCGTATCTGATCGCGGCAGCCGCATTGGCAGCGGGAATGCTGCTCCCCTCGCTGGCATTCGCCGCGCCCTTCTTCTTCATCGCGGCGGCTGGCCTGGGCGGCGCCAACCCCGCGGTGGATTCCGCACGGCTGGACATCATGCACTCGCGCCTGTGGGGCCGGGCTGAAGGCGTGCGCTCCACCCTGCTCTACGCGTTCCAGGCCGCGGCGCCGCCGCTGTTCGGCTGGCTCTCGAAAATATTCGGCGGCAGCGGCGGCGGGCTTGGACAGCCAGCGAAAGGACAATCCGGCGCGGGATTGGACGCCAGCTTCCTGATCATGCTGATCACGCTGGCACTCGCGGGATTCGTGATGCTGCGCGCGCTGAAGACCTATCCGCGCGATGTGGCGACCGCGATTGCGTCGGAACACTCGTCACAGCGCAAGAACTAACAATTGAATACACGCGCAATGCACGCGTCTTCGCTTGAAGACTCGCTAGCGCGCAAAACGAACCTCAGCTACTTTGAGTGTTGCCGTGTCCTCAGTCCCATAGTAATCAGCAAGCCCCTCTTTGCTGCGGGTGTCATGAGGAGGAATGGCATCCACATAAGTGAAATCGGTGGCAATGAGCTTCCCGGACTTGTCGTAGGTCGTAAGCTCCACTTTCACGCTTTCAATGTACCTGTCACTGAGATTTCGGATTTCTACATTCCAGCGAACTACTCCTTTGGTGCCGAAGGTTGGATCGGAAGCCCAATTCCAGTCCTCAATCTTTACTGCCGACAATGAAGATTGATCGCTAGAAGCAGATAGAGGCGATGTGCTAAACGAACTGAGAAATAATAGCCCTATTGTGAGTATGAGCAATATCAAAGCCAAAATACGAGCCTGTTCTTTGCGGAATAGTGCGATCACGGCGCAAATCGCGGTACCAAAAATCGGCAATGCCACAATGATCCGAGGAGTAAATAGACATATGACAAATCCAAGCGCCGCAAGAATCGTAAACGTCGACGTGACATGCGACTTGGGCTGATGCGGCGCATTGTTGGACGCTACCGGGTGACCGCAATGCGGACAACTTGGCGCGAGATCCGAGATGGTACCGTTGCATGCCGGGCAATTATTTAACATGTCGAATCCCCCTTTCCTTGCTCGCTGGTTCTACACTTCAATTGCACGCGTAGCCTAGATGGAGTGAAACGGAATCCGAACGTAGATCGCGCAAAGCCCCGGATTCCGCCGAGCTTCATCCAGGCTGCATCCTTGGGCGATTCCCCGCGGCGATCTTCCCACTCGGCATTAAACCTCGCAAGCGCGCAGTCTTCCGAGAAGGCTCTTACGCCCTCTCAGGCAATCGCCTTGTCCACCATCCCCTGCGCTTCTTCGAGCAGTGCTTTCAGGTGTGACTCGTCGCGGAAGCTCTCCGCATAGATCTTGTAGATATCCTCGGTGCCGGACGGCCGCGCGGCGAACCAGCCGTTCTTCGCGATCACCTTGATGCCGCCGATCGGCGCGTCATTGCCGGGCGCGCGGTCCAGCACGCGCTCGATCTTCTCGCCGGCCAGCGTGTCGAGCTTGATTTCACCGGCGGAGAGCTGCGTCAGTTTCTGCTTCTGCGCGGGCGTGGCTTTCGCATCCACGCGGTCGCCGAACGGTTCGCCCAGTTCGTTCGTCAATGCCCGGTACAACTCGCCCGGGTCGCGGCCGGTGCGTGCGGTGATTTCGGCGGCGAGCAAGGCTGCGGCGATGCCGTCCTTGTCGGTGGTCCACACCGTGCCGTCGCGGCGCAGGAACGAAGCGCCCGCGCTTTCCTCGCAGCCCCATGCCAACGCGCCGCCGAACAATCCTTCCGCGAACCATTTGAAGCCGACCGGTGTTTCGTACAGCCCGCGGCCGACGCGGCGCGCGACGCGATCCAGCAGCGACGTGCTGACCACCGTCTTGCCGAGCTTCACGTGCTTCGGCCAGCCGGGGCGATGACCGAACAGATACGCGCTGGCGACGCTCAGGTAGTTGTTCGGCACCATCAGCCCGGTGCTGCGCGTCACCACGCCGTGGCGATCGTGATCGGTGTCGCAGGCGAAGGCGACGTCGAACTTGTCCTTCAATCCTATCAGCCGGTGCATCGCGTACTTCGAGGACGGATCCATGCGGATCTGCCCGTCCCAGTCCACCGTCATGAAGGCGAACTGCGGATCGACTTCCTCGCTGACCACGTCGAGGTCGATGCCGTACTTCTCCGCGATCGGCGCCCAGTAGTGCACGCCCGCGCCGCCCAGCGGATCGACACCGAAATGCAGGCCGGAACCGCGGATCACATCCAAGTCGATGACGTTTGCGAGATCGGCGACATAGGCATCCAGAAAATCGTGTTCGCGCGTGGTGTCCGCGCGGCGCGCGCGCTCGAAGGGAATGCGTGTCACGCCACGCAGCATGGTTTCCAGATAGGCGTTGGCGCGTTTCTCGATCCAGCCGGTGATCGCCGTGTCGGCCGGCCCGCCATTGACCGGGTTGTACTTGAAGCCACCGTTGTCGGGCGGATTGTGCGAAGGCGTGACCACGATGCCGTCGGCCAAACCTGACGTGCGGCCGCGGTTGTACGTGAGGATCGCCTGCGACACCGCCGGCGTGGGCGTGAATTCGCCGCCCTTGGCGATAAAGGTCGTCACATCGTTGGCGGCCAGCACCTGCAACGCGCTTTCGAATGCCGGTTGCGACAGCGCGTGCGTGTCGATGCCGAGGAACAGCGGACCATCGACGTGCGCCTTGTTGCGGTAATCGCAGATCGCCTGCGTGATCGCGAGGATGTGGTGCTCGTTGAAACTGCCGTCCAGCGAGGAACCGCGATGCCCCGACGTGCCGAACGCGACGCGCTGCGCGGGCACCGAAGGATCGGGATAAATGCTGGTGTAGGCATCCAGCAGCTTGCCGATATCGACCAGCAGCGATTTCGGCGCGGCCTTGCCGGCGAGCGGGCTGATTTTCTCGCTCATGCGCGCGCGGCCTTGTTGTCGCGCCAGTTGCGGTAACGCCGGATCAGCGCGTTGGTCGAACTGTCGTGGTCGAGCTTGGCGTTCGAATCGCGCAATTGCGGGATCACTTTCTGCGCGAGCTGCTTGCCCAGCTCCACGCCCCACTGATCGAAGGAATCGATGTTCCAGATCGCGCCCTGCACGAACACGCTGTGCTCGTACAGCGCGACCAATGTGCCGAGCGAATACGGCGTCAGGCGTTCGCACAGGATCGTGTTGCTCGGCCGGTTGCCTTCGCAGACCCGGTGCGGCGCCAGTTTCGGCGGCGTGCCTTCCCCGCGCACCTGCTCCAACGTCTTGCCGAACGCCAGTGCCTCGGATTGCGCGAACACATTGGCCATCAGCAGGTCGTGCTGGTCGCCTAGCGGATTCAGCGGTTGACAGAAACCGATGAAGTCGCAGGGAATCAGCCGCGTACCCTGATGGATCAACTGATAGAACGAATGCTGGCCGTTGGTGCCGGGTTCGCCCCAGTAGATCGGGCCGGTGTCGTAGTCGACGCGCTTGCCTTCCAGCGTGACATGCTTGCCGTTGCTCTCCATCGTCAGTTGCTGCAAATACGCCGGAAAGCGCTTCAGGTATTGCGCGTAGGGCAGTACGGCGACGGTCTGCGCGCCGAAGAAATCGTTGTACCAGACCGACAGCAAGCCCATCAGCATCGGCAGATTCCGTTCTGCAGCCGTGTTCCTGAAATGCTCGTCCATCGCGTGGAAACCGGCGAGCATCTCACGGAACATGTCCGGACCGATCGCCAGCATGGTCGACAGGCCGATCGCAGAATCCATCGAATAGCGGCCGCCGACCCAATCCCAGAAGCCGAACATGTTGTCGGTGTCGATGCCGAACTTCCGCACTTCCCTTTCGTTCGTCGACACCGCGACGAAGTGCTTTGCCACCGCTTGCTCGTCGCCGCCGAATTGCTGCAAGCACCAGTCGCGCGCCGCATGTGCGTTGGTCAGGGTTTCCAGCGTGGTGAAGGTCTTCGAACAAATGATGAAAAGCGTCTCCTCGGCATCCAGATCGCGCGTGGCTTCGACGAAATCGGTGGGATCGACGTTGGAAACGAAGCGGAACGTCATCTCGCGCCGGCTGTAATCGCGCAGCGCTTCGTACGCCATCACGGGTCCGAGATCGGAACCGCCGATGCCGATGCTGATCACGTTGCGAATGGCTTTCCCGGAATGCCCTTTCCATTCGCCGCGCCGCACCTTGTCGCTGAAGACGGCCATGCGGTCCAGCACCGCGTGCACTTCCGGCACAACGTTCTCGCCGTCCACCTCGATCCAGGCATTGCGCGGCGCGCGCAGTGCGATGTGCAGCACCGCGCGTTTTTCGGTTTCGTTGATCTTGTCGCCGCGAAACATCGCGTCGCGCCGCTGCTCAACGCCGCGCGCACGCGCGAGATCGAACAGCAGGCGCAGCGTCTTGGCCGTCACCAGGTTTTTCGAATAATCCAGATACAGACCCGCGCCTTCGACCACCAGACGCTCGCCTCGCTGCGGATCGTCGGCGAACAACCGCTTCACCGTGGTGCCGTACAGCGAGCGCCAGTGCGCGCGCAGCGCCTGCCATTCCGCCAACGCGGTAAGTGACACGCTCATCGCTGCGCGCTCCGCTTGCCGGAAACCTGCGCGGCCTTGTCGCTGATGCGCTTCAGCAGTTCGCTCCAGGACTTGTCGAACGACTGCTTGCCTTCCTGCTGCAACTGCTCGGCAAGCGCGGCGTCGTCGATGCCGGCCTGCCTGAAACGCGCGATCACCTGTTCGCAATCGCCGCCGTCTTCGGCCATCGGTTCGCCCACGCGCCCGTGCTCGGCGAAGGCCATGAGAGTTTTCTCCGGCATGGTGTTGATGGTGTTGGGCGCGGCCAGCGCTTCGATGTACAGCGTGTCGGACGCGTTCTTGTCCTTGGTGCCGGTGCTGGCCCACAGCATGCGCTGCGGCAAGGCCCCTGCTTCCTCGAGCCGTTTCCAGCGCGGCGAATCCAGCAATTCCAGATAGGCCTTGTAGGTGCGCTGCGCGATCGCAATGCCGAGCCGGTTCTTCAGTTCCGACGGCACCTTGTCCTTCACGGCCACGTCCCAGCGGCTGACGAACAGCGAGGCCACCGAACCGACCTTCGGATCACGCCCGGCCTCGATGCGGCGTTCGATGCCGCGCAGGTAGGCGCTCGCGGAAGCCAGGTACTGTTCGCGCGAGAACAGCAGCGTCACGTTGATCGGCACGCCATTGAAGATGGATTCCTCGATCGCGGGTACGCCCGCCGGCGTGCCCGGAATCTTGATGAAGAGATTCTCCCGTTTGCCTTGCGCGTGCAGCTTGGCCGCGGCTTCGATCGAACCTTGCGTGTCGTCGGCCAGCAGCGGCGAGAGTTCCAGCGAAACCCACCCATCCACGCCCTTCGTTTTCTGATGGACCTTCTTGAAGAGATCGGCGGCGCGCGTGAGATCCGCCAAGGCCAGTTCGAAGAATGCCGCTTCGCCGGACCTGCCATCGCCGGCCAGTTGCGCGATCTGCTCGTCGTAGTCGTCACCGCCGCCGATGGCCTGATCGAAGATGGTCGGATTGGACGTGAGCCCGGTAATCGCATCGTCCTCGATGTAGCGCTTCAGCGTGCCGTCGTCGAGGATGCCGCGCGTGATGTTGTCCAGCCAGAGGCTCTGGCCGAGTTCGTGCAATTCCTGGGTGGGGTTCATGTGTTGCTCCCTGCCCTCGCGGGCTTCACGGATTCGAATCGAAAATTATCGCCATCCAGCGTCAGCAAATCGCCAATGCCGTTCAGCGTGATCTGCGCGGATGGATACTCGGCCAGCAGTTTCGGATCATGTGCGTAGTGGCCCTGCCGCACGAACACGGTGGTGAGCCGTTCGCGCCAGTGCTGCTTCAGCGCACCGATCACGCGCAACTTGTCCTCTACGATCACGTAGTGCCGCGCAGGAAAGCGCCGTTCGACGTCGTCCAGCATGGTTTCCTTGTGCACATACACCAGCACGCGGCCATCCACAGCATCGGCGATGCCGGCAGCGCTGATCTTGCGCGGCTGCAGCACCGCATCGCCATCGGACAACACGACAGCGGTGCCGAACCGCGACACGTGCGCGATGGCTTCCAGCGCCTCCGGGTACAACCGCTCTGCAAACGGATATTCCAGCAGAAAGGCACCGAGGTCCTGCGCACGTACCTCGTCGCCGCAGCGGACACGGAACTGCTGGATCGCACCCAGATAGTCTGCATAACCGACGCGGTCGCGCAGCGCTTCGTAAATCTGGCGATACAGCTTGCGTCCGGATTCGCCGAACACGTGTTCGATGTGCGCGTCGAGATCGGCATTGATGCCATCGTTGTCCAGCAACGTGTCATCCACGTCGAACAGGAAGACGAGATCGCGCGACGCGTTCATTTGCCGTTCTTCACTACGGGATTGTGCCATCCGCCATCCGCTTCGATCAGTTTTTCCGCCGCTGCGGGACCCCAACTGCGCGGTTTATAGCGGATCACCGGCTCGGCATCGTCCAGGGCCGGATCGATGATGCGCCACGCGGCCTCGATGCCGTCGTCGCGGCCGAACAGTTCGGCATCGCCGCGCAGCGCGTCGCCCAGCAAACGTGCATAGGGCAATCGCACGCGCTTGGGCTGCTGGCGCGCGATCAGTTCCACGTTCTCGCCGCGCATCGCCTCTCCCGGTTTCTTGACGCGCGCGCCGGCGGAGATGACCACGTCCGGGCTCAGGCGGAAACGAAAGTAGTTAGCCTGCTCCGGCCCGATCCTGTCGAACACGTCCAGCGGCGGCTGTTTCAACTGCACGAAAACTTCCGTGCAGGTCACCGGCATTTCCTTGCCCGCGCGGATGTAGAACGGCACGCCGGCCCAGCGCCAGGTGTCGATGTGCAGCTTCAACGCGGCGAAAGTTTCCACCTTCGAATTGCGCGCCACGCCGGATTCGTGGCGATAACCCTCGAACTGGCCGCGCACCACTTCTTTCGGATCCAGCGGACGGATCGCGCGCAGCAGGCGCTGCTTCTCGCTGCGCATCGACTCGCCGTCGCGGCCGGTCGGCGCGTCCATCGCCAGCAGCAAAAGCACCTGCAGCATGTGGTTCTGCACCACGTCGCGCAACGCGCCCACTTCCTCGTAGAAGCTGCCGCGGCCCTGCACGCCGAAGGCCTCGGCCATGGTGATCTGCACGCTGTGGATGTACGTGCGGTTCCACACCGGCTCCAGGAAACTGTTGGCGAAGCGGAAGTACAAGAGGTTCTGCACGGCTTCCTTGCCGAGATAGTGATCGATGCGAAAGATCGAATCTTCCGGGAAGATCCGGTGCAGCGTGCGATTCAGCTCGCGCGCGGAGCGCAGATCGCGTCCGAACGGTTTCTCGACCACCACCCGCGCGCCCTGCGCACAACCCGATTCGTCGAGGTGCTTGACCACCACTTCGAACAGGCTGGGCGGAATCGCGAGATAGTGCAACGGATGCTTCGCATCGCCGAGTTCCTTGCGCAATTGCGCGAAGGTCGCCGGGTCGTTGTAATCGCCGTTGACGAAACGCAACAGCTTGCACAATTTGCGCGCCGCTTTCTCTTCCATGCCGCCGTGCTCGCGCAGGCTGGAACGCGCGCGTTCGCGCAGGCGCTCCAGGTTCCAGTCCGAACGCGCAACGCCGATGATCGGCAGGTCGAATTGCTCATTTTGGATCAGCGCCTGCAACGCCGGAAAGATCTGCTTGTACGCGAGATCCCCGGTGGCGCCGAAGAAGACGAAGGCATCGGATTTCACGGCCACACGCTGCTCCTTTCGTGAGAGGGCTGCTTCACACCGTTCGTGCTGAGCGAACGATGAAATACGTCGTCCTGAGTCATTTCTTCATTTGACCAAGCACAACCTTGATGCGGTGGCGCTCGCCGTCGTCAGTCAATTGAATCGCCATCGCGTTTTTCAGCGGAGCGCCGTCCAATTCCACCCTTACGACGCCGCGGCAGACGCGATCCGGATTTTCCACTTCGATCGTGTAGCGCGCCGCACGATGACGGTATTCGATCTCGAAACCTTCCCACGCCTTCGGAATGCAAGGATCGATGCGCAACGACTCGCCCTGCAACCGGAAACCGAGCATGTATTCCAGCCCGGCGCGATACAGCCAGCCCGCCGAACCCGAATACCAAGTCCAGCCGCCGCGGCCGACATGCGGTTCGACCGAATACACGTCCGCGCAGACGACGTAAGACTCGACCTTGTAGCGCTGCAGGCCCGAAGCATCCACGGTGTGATTCTGCGGATCGAAGATGCGCCACAACCGATACGCCTTGTCGCCCTCGCCCAGCATTGCGAACGCGATCAGCGACCAGATCGAACCATGCGTGTACTGCCCGCCGTTCTCGCGCAGGCCCGGCGGATAACCCTTGATGTAACCGGGATCGTGTTTGGTCTTGTCGAATGGCGCGGTAAATAGCGCGACCAGTCCGTCTTGTTCGCGCACCAGGTGTTCGTCCACGGATCGCATCGCACGCGCGGCGCGTTGCGGATCGCCCGCACCGGAAATCACGCTCCAGGATTGCGCCAGCGAATCGATCCGGCATTCGGTGTCGCGCTTCGAGCCCAGCGGCGTGCCGTCGTCGTAGTAGGCGCGGCGATACCATTCGCCGTCCCATGCGTCATGCAACGCTGCGCGCAATTGTTCCGCATATGTGCGCCACGCTTCCGCGCGCTGCATTTCGCCGCGAGCTTCGGCGATCGGCACGAAGCTCTGCAGGATCGAATACAGAAACCAACCGAGCCACACGCTCTCGCCCTTGCCGCCGATACCGACGCGGTTCATGCCGTCGTTCCAGTCGCCGGTGCCCATCAACGGCAGGCCGTGCGCGCCGTTCTTCATGCTGATTTCGATCGCGCGCGCGCAGTGTTCGAACAGCGATGCGCCTTGTTGCGAGACTTTCGGCTCGAAAAAGGATTCGTTCTGCCCCGACTTCAGCGCCTCGCCTTCCACGAACGAAACATTTTCGTCCAGCACCGCGCGATCGCCGGTCGTCTCGATGTAATGCGAGGCGACGAACGGCAACCACAGCCGGTCGTCCGACACGCGGCTGCGGATGCCCCGACCATTCGGCGGCAACCACCAGTGCTGCACGTCGCCTTCCGGAAACTGCCGCGAGGCCGCGAGCAGGATGTGTTCGCGCGCCAGGTCCGGCCTCGCGACGCACAGCGCCATCACGTCCTGCAACTGATCGCGGAAACCGTACGCGCCGCTGGCCTGGTAGAACGCGGTGCGCGCCCACAGCCGGCACGCCAGCACCTGATACGGCAGGCAGCGGTTCAACAGCCGATCGAGATTCGCATCGGGCGTGCGCACCCGCACCGCGCCGAGGATTTCATCCCATTGCTTGCGCACCGCATCGAATGCGGCGTCGAGATCGGCATCGCGCCAATGCTGCACCAGTTGCAGCCCTTCGTCTTCATCCGCGCCTTGCCCCAGCAGAAACACGATCTCGGTTTCGGCATCGGGATCGAGCTCTATGGAAGTCTGTAGAGCAGCGCAGGGATCGAATCCCGCGCCGATGCGATTCGAAAGTGGCTGCATTGCGCGCAACGCAACGGGATCGGCCGGGGTGCCGTGCAAACCGAGAAACTCGCACCGATCGCCGCTGCAGGACTGCGGCGTTTCCCGCAATGCGGCGAACGCAACGCGTTGCGCGAATTCATCGCGCCAGCGATTGCGCGCCAGCAGCGCGCCGGTTTGCGCATCGAACGAAGTGACGATGAACGGCGCGGCGTTCGTTCCGATGGCTCCCAGCGCCCACTGCACGAAAGCCGTAATCGACAGCCGCCGCTTGCGTCCGCTGCCATTGTGTAAACGCAGCCGCGAAATCTTGATGCAACCGGAAACCGGCACGAATTGCGTCAGCTCCGAATCGATCCCATGCACGTCGCATTGGTACTTGACGTAACCGGGACCGAAGCGTGCGGCGTATGCAACACCCTGGACCCGGATCGGCGACGCGGTGGCCGACCATAGCGCACTGCTTTCTTCGTCGCGCAGATACAACACCTCGGAGGGCGGGTCGCATACCGCATCGTTCGACCACGGCGTGATCTGGTTCTGCTGGCTGTTGGCCGCCCAGCAGTAGCCGCCCCCGGTCGTCGTTGCGAGAAATCCGAAATCCGGATTGGCGACCAGATGCGACCAGGGCATCGGCGTCCTGACCCCGCCGCGCAGCACGACGACATATTCGCGGCCGTCTTCGCTGAAACCACCGAGGCCGTTGAAAGCTTGCAATTTCGATCCATGGCCAGCATTTCGGCGCACGCGGGGAGCGGCCATGGATGGCCGCATCTTTGAGGAGCGAGGAAAGCCGGAATCCAGTTTTTTCGATGTCGCCATTGGCGCGCCACTGGATCCTGACTTTCGCCGGAAGGACGATTTGAAAATCTGCGGATCTGTGGAAGCCTTATAAGAACGCGATGGCACAGCTTGTTCGATCAGATGCCCGCTTTTCGCATCCAGCACGATGCGCGCAACCGTCATCAAGCCGTTGCGCAGACGATTATCCAGTTGATCGCCGCGCAGCACGAACGCGGAACCTTGCGTCTTGTCTGTCGGTTTGCTTGGAGAAGCGGTTGAGACCAGCGTTTCCAGCCGCGACTGTAGATCCGTCGCTGAGTCTTCGGCAGCTTCATTGAGGATCACCAGATCGGCAGGCAGTTGCCTGGCGCGCCAGTATTTCTGCGCGGACAACAACTGCTCGACCACTGGACATTGCGAAGCGTCGCTCACGCGCAGCAACGCGATAGGCAGATCGCCGGAAACGCCTTTGGCCCACAATACCGGCGCACCACCCTCGCCTTTTGCCAGCACGTCGGCCGGAGCCCGCAAGACCGGATCGCTGTAGAGCAAAGCGGATGCGAGGCGGCGAAAAACCTGCGCGCGTTCCGAACCGATGCCGAGTTCGCGCAATCTGCGCGTCGATGACGAAGCGGCGCGCGCGAAGACTCGTTCGCATGCATCCGGTTCCGAACAGCGCGCAATCGACGCCAGCACATCGCGGCGCGTCGCCGCGGCGGTGGTGACGAACGCGACACGGCGCGTCGAGCGTGGCGGGACGCCTACTCGCACCCGCAAGGAAAAGATGGGGTCGAGCACAGTTCCGGCCGTACCAGTCAGGCGCGCGCCCGCATCGAGTGCCTGCGGGAAACGCAAACAGCGATCGCGGCCGATGAACGCCAAGCGATCGGTTTCGTATTGCGGTTCGTCCATGCTTTCGCCGTCGACGACCACGGAATGCGCAGCCCAAACATCGGGCTCGGACGGATCGCGCTTGCGGCGCGTCGCCAACAGCACGCCTTCATGCACCTGCGTCTGCACGAACATCTTCGAGAATGCGGGATGCGAGGCGTCGGCTTGCGCAGAACCCAAAACGAGTTCCGCGTACGAAGTGATCTCGATTTCGCGCGCCTGATTGCCGTCGTTGCGCAAACCGATGCCGCGCACTTCCAGCGCCGAATCCGGATCGACCGCGATCTCCAGCGTCGTGGTCAGTGCGCCGTCCCGGCATGCGAAACGTGCGGCGTGTTCGTCCAGTTGCGTGTCGAATTCTGCCGGATCGGCGCCGAGCGGTTGTGCGGTCGGCGACCACGGAGTTCCTGGCCATCGACGGCGCTCTTCACCACTGCGCACGTCGCGCAGATAGAACCAATTGCCCCAGCAGTCGCGGGTGACATCTTCGCGCCAGCGCGTGATCGCCAGGCCTCTCCAGCGGCTCCAGCCCGCGCCCGCCGCGCTGACCATCGTCGCGTACTCGCCGCCGCCCAGCAGGGCGACATGCGGAGCAGGCAGGTTGGAGCTTGTCGGCATCAGCGATCCTTGCAAAACGTGAATTATGCAACGGCAACGCCTGTACGTTCACGAAATCGCATCGGGAGTAAGATTTGTAGTTTCGACTACGGAGTTCTACGCATGGAACTGGGCATGATCGGTCTGGGCAAGATGGGCAATTTCATGGCGCAACGGCTGATCAGCGCCGGCCATCGCGTGGTGGGTTTCGACCCCAATGCCGAAGCGCGCAAGAAGCTCGGGGACAAGGGCGGCGAAACCGTGGATGCACTGGAATCCTTGCCCGGCAAGATCGGGGCGCCGCGTGCGCTGTGGCTGATGGTGCCCGCCGGCCCAATCGTCGATCAGACCATCGATGCGCTGATTCCAAAGCTGGAAGCCGACGACGTGCTGATCGACGGCGGCAATTCCAATTACAAGGATTCGATGCGGCGCGCGCAACGCGTGGCGGAAAAGAATCTGCACTACGTCGATTGCGGCACCAGCGGCGGCGTGTGGGGATTGCAGGAGGGTTACAGCATGATGATCGGCGGCGACAAGGAGGTGATCGATCGCCTCGCACCGATTTTCGAAGCATTGGCGCCCGGCAAGGACCAGGGGTGGGGACGCGTCGGTCCGGTCGGCTCGGGACATTTCACCAAGATGGTTCACAACGGCATCGAGTACGGAATGATGCAGGCTTACGCCGAAGGTCTTTCGGTGCTGAAGCACAAGCAGGAATTCGGGCTGGACCTCGAGCAGATCACGCAGATCTGGCGCTACGGCAGCGTGGTGCGTTCGTGGCTGCTGGACCTCACCGCCGATGCGCTGAAGAAGAATCCGAACCTGGACGGCATCGCGCCTTACGTGGTGGACTCCGGCGAGGGCCGCTGGACGGTGGCCGAGGCGATCGATCTGGACGTGCCCGCGCCGATCATCACCGCGGCGCTGATCGAGCGCCTGCGTTCGCGCGATTCGGATTCGTTCTCCGACAAACTGCTTTCGGCGATGCGCAACGAATTCGGCGGGCACGAGATGAAGCACGAAGGGCTGACTCCGCCGCCCACCGCGACGTGAACGCGAATTCGCCACAACGGGTGCGCTGGCACGGTTTTGCTTCGGTACCGGAGCTGCAGGCCGACGCGTTCACGCGCGTTCGCATGGCGGCCAACGGCGCAATCGCTGCGCGCGGGGTATTCCGCATCGTGCTGGCCGGCGGCAATACGCCGCGCGGCGCGTACGAACTGCTGCGCAAGGCCATCACCGACTGGTCGAAGTGGCAGGTCTATTTCGGCGACGAGCGTTGCGCAGGCGCCAACGATCCGCAGCGCAACAGCCGCATGGCGCGCGAGGCGTTGCTCGACCACGTCCCGATCGCGCGGGCCAATGTGCACGCGATTCCCGCCGAGGCGGGACCGATCGACGGCGCCGCGCAGTATTCGCAAACCCTGCGCACGGTCGGCGGATTCGATCTGGTGTTGCTGGGCCTCGGCGAGGACGGCCACACCGCCAGCCTGTTTCCCGATCACGACTGGGGCGTACAGAAAGATGCCTCCGATGCAATGGCCGTATTCGATGCGCCCAAACCCCCGCCCGAACGCGTGTCGCTTTCGGCGGCACGGCTGTCGCGTTCACGCGCAGTGCTGTTCCTGGTCGAAGGCGAAGCCAAGCGCGAGGCGATCGCGCGCTGGCGCAACGGTGAACGCATTCCCGCCTCGGTGATTGCGCCATCAAACGGCGTGGATGTGCTGACGGAATCGAAGTTGCTCGACTAGACGGGAGCCCTGCCCGCCAGTTCGGCCATGTGCTCGCGGTAATAACGCAGCTCCGCAATCGAATCGTGCACGTCCGACAACGCCGTGTGTGCGGATTCCTTGCTGAAGCCCTTGCACAATTCCGGTGCCCAGCGCTTTGCCAGTTCCTTCAATGTCGAAACGTCGAGATTGCGGTAGTGGAAGAATTTCTCCAGCGCCGGCATCTGCCGGTAGAGAAAGCGGCGGTCCTGGCAGATCGAATTGCCGCACATCGGCGATTTGCCCGCCGGCACCCATTGCGTCAGGAAAGCGACGGTTTCCGCTTCCGCGCAGGCGTGATCGATGTCCGATTCCAGCACGCGTTGCCACAGGCCGGACTTGCGGTGCTGGTTGCGGTTCCAGTCGTCCATCGCATCGAGGCACATCTCGTCGTGATGGATCGCGAACTCCGGACCGGTCGCCAGCACGTTGAGGTCGCGATCGGTCACCACGCAGGCGATTTCGAGGATCGAATCCCGATCGGGGTACAAGCCCGTCATCTCGAGATCGATCCAGACCAGGTTGTCGTCTGCGATGCCGGGCATGCTCCCTCCCGCGCGCGAGTGTAACGCAGACGCGTTGCCGGTGAAGGGGCGCGCCGCTACGCTGACGCGCGATGACGCAAACTTTTCTGTGGCACGACTACGAAACATGGGGAGCGAACCCGCGTCTTGACCGGCCGGTGCAATTCGCAGGCGTGCGCACCACGCCGGAACTTGAAATCGTCGGAGAACCGGTTGCGTTCACCTGCAAGCCGCCGCGCGACCGCCTGCCACAGCCTCAGGCGTGCCTGATCACGGGACTGGTGCCGCAGGAGGCCGAACGCGACGGCCTGATCGAAGCGGAATTCGCCGCGGCGGTGCACGAACAACTGGCGGCGCCCGGCACCTGCGCGGTCGGCTACAACTCGATCCATTTCGACGACGAGGTCACCCGGCAACTGCTCTACCGCAACTTCTTCGATCCTTACGCGCGCGAATGGGACAATCAATGCTCGCGCTGGGATCTGATCGATCTCGCGCGCATGTGCTATGCGCTGCGGCCGCAAGGCATCGAGTGGCCGCTGCGGGAAGACGGCACGCCGAGCTTCCGCCTCGAACACTTGGCGACAGCCAATCATCTGGATCAATCCCGCGCGCACGATGCACTGTCCGATGTCGAGGCAACCCTCGCCCTGGCGAAGCTGTTGCGCGCGCGCCAGCCGCGTTTGTTCGAATGGCATCTGGCAATGCGCCGAAAGCGGCGCGTGTACGAACTACTGGACATGACCAGCATGACGCCGCTGCTGCACGTCTCACAGCGCTACCCGGCCGAGCGCGGCTGTCTTGCCGTGGTCGTGCCGATCGCGGAGCACCCGCAACGCAAGAACGAAATCATCGTCGCCGATCTCGATCCCGATCCGGCCTGGGCACATTTCAGCGCAGAAGAAATCCGCGAGCGGCTGTTCGTCGCGCGCGCCGACCTGCCCGAAGGCGAAGAGCGCGTGCCGCTGAAGAACGTGCACGCCAACAAGTCGCCTGCGCTGGCGCCATTGTCGGTGCTGCAAGGCGTGGACACCGCGCGCATCCGGCTGGATCTGGGTCGTTGTCTGGCGCACCTCGCAACCTTGCGCACCGTGGAGAACTTGGCGGAACGTGTGCGTACCGCGTTCGCGCAGGAGATCGTGCACGAAACGCCGGACCCGGAGCTGGCGCTTTACGCGGGATTCGCCAGCGATGCGGATCGCCGTCGCTGCACGCAGGTTCGTGCCACGCCGCCGGAACAACTTGGCTCACGCGAGTTCGGTTTCACCGATCCGAAGTTCAACGAGCTGCTGTTCCGCTACCGCGCGCGCAACTGGCCGCAGTCCCTTTGGCCGGACGAACGTGCGCGCTGGATCGCGCATTGCCGCGATACGCTGACGAAGGAGACGCCGCTAACGACGTTGACTCTGGAGCAGTACGAAACCGAAATCGTCTCGTTGCGTGCGCAAACGCCGCCCGGCGAAAAACAAGTCCTGCTGGATCGGCTGCAGGCGTGGGCCCACGAGCTGCGCAATGAAATCGAAGTGGAAATCGCATGAAAATGGCCGATGCTTATTTCTCCTCCGCCACTTTCCGTTTCCTGCGCGCGCTGGCGCGCAACAACAATCGCACCTGGTTCAAGGCCCACCAAGCCGAATACGAACGCGACGTGCGCGAGCCCTATCTGCGCTTGATCGGCGACCTACAAGCGCCACTGGCGAAGATCAGCGCGCATTACCGTGCGGACCCGCGTAAGGTCGGGGGTTCGCTGTTCCGCATTCAGCGCGACGTGCGCTTCGCAGGCGACAAGGCGCCTTACAAGACCTGGGCGGGCGCACGTTTCTTCCACGAGCGACGGCGCGAGCGGCCATCACCTGCGTTCTACGTGCACATCGCGCCGGGCGACTGCTTCGTCGGTGCCGGCATCTGGCACCCCGAATCGCCCACGCTCAAGAAGTTGCGCGAATTCATCGCCGACAATCCCGCAGCATGGAAACGCGCGGCCCATGCGAAAGCATTTCGCGATCGCTACGAATTCTGGGGCGAACGCTTGAGCCGCGCGCCGCAAGGTTACGCGCCCGATCACGAACTGATCGAAGACCTGAAACGCAAGAATTACGCGGCGGGCTGCGGCTTCGACGACAAGCTGGCCTGTTCGTCCGAACTGAAGCCGTTCGTGGTCGAAAATTTCAAGCGCCTCGCGCCGCTGGTGGATTACCTGTGCGCTGCGCTGGAATTGGAGTTCTGATTGCCCTCTTGAAATCCGTCATTCCGGCCACGGATTGGCCGGAATGCGACGCCAAGGATGGCAGGTGAAGCTACTGGATCCCGGCCTGCGCCGGGATGACGTCCATGTGCGGTTTTCGTCGGTAAATCACGCCTCCGCAAACGGAAACGCCAGCACGTCGCGGATATCGTCGGTATCCAGCATGCACATCAATAGGCGGTCCACACCCAGCGCCACGCCCGTGCAATCGGGCAGATCGTCCAGCACACGCAACAGGTTTTCGTCGATCGGCAATTCGCGCAGGCCGCGTTCGCGCCGGCGCGCGTTGTCGCGCTCGAAACGCGCGCGCTGTTCGGCCGCGTCGTTCAATTCGTGGTAGCCGTTGGCGAGTTCGTGCGGGCCGAGATACAGCTCGAAACGTTCTGCAACAGGTGGCTCGTCATTTCGGATTTTTGCCAGCGCGCACTGCGCGGCGGGATAGTCGTACACCAGCGTGATCTGGTCGCGCGGCAATATCGGTTGCAACCGGTGCGTGATCAGCAGGTCCAACCAGTCGTCGCGCGTCAGTCCCCGCGGATCGATGCCGAATTCGGCCAGCGGCGCACGCAGCGCCGCTTCGCCGGCGATGATCGGATCGAGATCAAGTGAGCGCTGGAACCATTGGAAATAACTGGTTTTATCGAATGTCACCTCGCGCCCTACGAGCGCCATCGCCGCACGCACCAGCTCCGCGGATTCGTCCATCAGCCGGTGATGATCCCAGCCGACGCGATACCACTCCAGCAGGGCGAATTCGGGATTGTGCGAGCGCCCCGCCTCGCCGTTGCGAAATACGCGGCCCAGCTCGTAGCAATCGCCGACACCGGCCGCCAGCAAACGCTTCAATGGATACTCCGGCGACGTGCGCAGGAAGCGCTCGCGCCTTCCACCCTCGATGCGGCCGCTGAACTCCGTCGCGAAGCTCTCAATGTGCAGATCGGTGTTGCCTGCTGCCGACAGCACCGGCGTCTCCGCTTCCAGCACGCCGCGTTGCGAGAAGAAGTTGCGGATCAGCGCATTCAGCCGGGCGCGCAAGACCAGCGCGTCGCGTTTGCCGCGCAATTCATCCTCCATGTTGTTGCAGAAACTTCGTCAACTTTGACTCGTCCCAGATCTCGACGCCCAGTTCCTGCGCCTTGTCCAGTTTGGAACCGGCGGCTTCACCCGCCACGACGAACGAAGTTTTTTTCGACACCGAACCCGCCACCTTCGCACCCAGCGCTTCGAGTTTGTCCTTCGCCTCGTCGCGCGTCAGCGAGGTCAGCGTGCCCGTCAGCACCACCGTTTTACCCTCGAGCGGACCGGCCGCCGTCGTGCGCACGTGGGCGGTTGCTTCGCTCAGAGCATTCAGCGCATGCGCCACGCGTTTGGCCAGCGCCCGGCCTTCCTGCCGGTGCAAAAATCCGTGCACCGATTCGGCGGAATCCGACGGCAACCCGGCTTCGATGAGCGCGGTCACATCGGCGGCCATGACGGTCTCGAACGACTCGAACGCCGAGGCGAGTTGTTCCGCGCGCTTCGGAGTGAGTTTGGGAATACCGGCGCGCGCGAGCACGTTTTCCAGCGCCAGCGCGGCGCGCAATTTCGCGCTCGGCGGATGGGTGTCGCGGATTTCCACGCCACCAGCGAGCAGATCGTCGATGACCTTCTGGTTGCCCGGCTGTTCGAAAAAGGCGTCGATGGCGCGGGCGACTTCGTCGCCGATGTCGGGCACCAGTTTCAGCAACGGCCATGGCAGATGCCGGATCAGGTTCAAATCGCCGAACCACGATGCCAGCGCCTTTGCGGTGCTTTCGCCCACGTGCTGGATGCCGAGCGCATAGAGAAAGCGCTCGAGCGTGGTGCGCCGGCTCTGGTCGATGGCTTCGATCAGGTTCTCCGCCCATTTCGTCGCGACCTTGCCGGCCTTTACGGTTTCGGGTGTGGTGCCATCGCGCTCGTCCGCGCGGCGCTTCATCTCCAGCAAGTCATCGAGCGTGAGTTTGTAGAGGTCCGCGACCGAACGCAGATAGCCGAAGTCCCCGAGATCTTCGATGTAACGCTCACCCAGGCCGTCGATGTCCATCGCGCGGCGGCCGGCGAAATGGAACACCGATTGCGTGCGCTGCGCGGCGCAGGCCAGTTCGCCGGTGCAGCGCGCGACGGCTTCGCCCTCCTCGCGCACGATGTCGGAACCGCAGATCGGGCAGTGTTTGGGCATCTCCCACGGCTTCGTGCCTCTCGGCCGCATTTCGGGTATCACGCGCACCACTTCCGGAATCACGTCGCCCGCGCGGCGCACGACTACGGTGTCGCCGACGCGCACGTCCAGCCGCGCCACCTGATCGGCGTTGTGCAATGTCGCATTCGTGACGGTGACGCCACCAACGAACACCGGCTTCAGTTTGGCCGCCGGCGTGGCCGCTCCGGTGCGGCCGATGTTGACGATGATGTCCTCGACCAGCGTGGTCTGTTCCTGCGCCGGGAATTTGTGCGCGATAGCCCAGCGCGGCGTGCGTCCGACAAACCCTAGTTCGCGCTGCGCGGCGAGATCGTCCACCTTGTATACCACGCCGTCGATGTCGAACGGCAGCTTGTCGCGCAACGCGCCGATCTTCGCGAAATATGCGAGACAACCATCCGCGCCGCGTGTCGTGGAAACCAGCGGGCTCACCGGAAAACCCCATTCGCGCAATTTCGCCAGCACTTCGGAATGGCGCGCCGGCATCGCCGCGCCCTCGAACGCGCCGAGCGCATAGGCGTAGAACGCCAGCGGGCGCTGCGCGGTGATGCGCGGATCGAGCTGCCGCAGGCTGCCCGCCGCGGCGTTGCGCGGATTCACCAGCGGCTTGATCTTGCCTTCCGATGCGCGCGCCTTTTCGTTGTACGCCTCGAAGCCGGCGCGCGGCATATACACCTCGCCGCGCACTTCCAGCACGCGCGGCCACCCGGTGCCGCGCAACCTCAGCGGGATCGCCTTGATCGTGCGCAAATTCGCGGTGACGTCCTCGCCGGTTTCGCCGTCGCCGCGCGTGGCGCCGCGGACGAACACGCCATCCTCGTAGCGCAGGCTGATCGCCAGGCCGTCGAATTTCGGTTCGACGGAGAACACCGGATCGCGCACGTCCAGGCGTTGTTCGATTCTGCGCACGAAATCGCGCGTTTCCTTGTCCGGGTCCTCGCCGGGCGCGGGATCCGGATCGGTGAAAGCATTGGCGAGCGACAGCATCGGAATCTCGTGCCGCACGGACAGAAACGCCGAAGACGGCGCCGCGCCGACCCGCTGTGTCGGCGATTCCGGCGTGGCGAGTTCCGGATGCTCGGCTTCCAGCGCTTCCAGTTCGCGCATCAGCGCGTCGTATTGCGCGTCCGGAATGTCCGGATCGTCCAGCACGTGATAGCGATAGTTCGCGTCTTCGATCTGCTCGCGCAATTGTCTGACGCGCTGCTCCGGCGATTGGGCTTTCGGGCTCATTGCATCAGTGTAACGGCTTGCCTGACGCCGCTGCGCGGTGCAGGATCGGGGTTTGGCGCAGGAGCGACGAATGACCGGCTGGAACTGGAAACCGTTTTCGCAACCCGCTGTCGCTTTCGACTACTCCGGCGAGCGCCTGCGCGAAACTTGGCCGCAGTTGCACGCGGGCGATCACGAAGCGTTTCCCGAGCAGGCGACCATCGCGGAAGCACTCGCGGCCGAAGCCAGATTGGGCGATCACCTGTTGGGCACCGACGCGGCCGGCATCGCGACCCATCTACAGGATGCCTGGCGCGCTTATCACCGCGGCGATTTCCGACAGGCATGGGAACTAGGAACGCAGGCAGGCCCATTGGGCACATCGGTCGCGGTCGCCGCCGCCGGCGTGCACGCACGTTTTCTGCTCGATGATGAAAAGCAACGCATCGTCTGCTACGAAACGCTGGTGCAACGCGCCAGCGACACGATCGATCTGCTGCCGTTGAATCCCAACAGCCATTTCCGGTACGCATGGGCGCTGGGCTTGTTGAGTCGCGAAGTCTCCACGATGCAGGTGCTGACGGAAGGATTGGGCAGCAAGCTGCACGCGGCGCTGAACGCTGCGCTGGAGCTGGACGCCGATCACGCCGATGCTCATACCGCGCTCGGGCTTTATCACGCGCAGGTGATCGACAAGATCGGCGCGGCGCTGGCGAAATTGACCTGGCGCGTGGATCCGGAAGCCGCCGAAGCGCATCTGCGCACGGCGGTCCGGCTGACACCGCAAGCGCCGGGCGCGTGGCTGGGACTGGGCATCGGGCTGCAATTGCTCGATGCGCGCAAACACGCCGATGAAAGCGCGAAAGCTTTCCGCACCGCCGCAGCGATGCAACCGATAGATGCGCGGCAGGCGCTGGAAATCGGATACGCCAAGCAACAGTTCCAACAGTCTTGAACATTTGCCAAACGAGAAACCGTTCACAGGGTCAACAACTGTCAGCGAAAGCTCGCCGAAAGGTCGCCGGCTCACACTCGCCCTCCAGGTGAGATGGCGGTTCCCAAGGCCGCCGGGCAGTGTCGGGAGCAACCCTCGTGCGCCGGCTGTTTGTTGTTCTCACCCTCGTCCTCGCCTGCGCCGGTCTCCCTCCCCGGGCGGCGCAGGTGGAGGACGGATTTCCGAGTCGTTGATCTCCCTCCGAGTATCTTCAAACCGCGTCCGCGGGACGGGCTCGGCGCGCGCCACGTTAAAATGGGCGCAATGCCCTCGCATTCGTCTCCGCCGCGATCCGCGGCCGCTTCCGCGCACTCCTCGTCCGATACGTCGCACTTGCGCGGCCTGATCTGGCTGGTCGCGGCCGCGTTCTTCATGCAGAGTCTGGATACGACCATCGTCAACACGGCGGTGCCCAGCATCGCGCGCGCGCTTGCCGTCAGGCCGCTGGATCTCAAGACCGCGTTGACCAGCTACGTGCTGACGCTGGCGGTGTGTATTCCGGCCAGCGCCTGGCTGGCCGACCGTTTCGGCACGCGCCGCATATTCGCGGCATCGATCATCGTCTTCTCGCTGGGCTCGCTGGCTTGCGGGCTTTCGCAGAATCTCACCGAGCTGGTCGCCTCGCGCGTGCTGCAGGGCCTCGGCGGTGCGCTGCTGATGCCGGTGGGCCGTTACGTGCTGGTGCGTGCGTTCGGGCCGCGCGATTTCGTCGCGGCGATGAGCACCGCGGGTGTCTTCAGCCTGCTCGGTCCCGTAATGGGACCGTTGCTGGGTGGCGCGCTGTCGCAATACGCGAGCTGGCGCTGGATCTTCCTGGTCAACGTGCCGG
>DAIOUL010000007.1:0-58657 GCA_036759545.1 Rhodanobacteraceae bacterium | reverse complement strand
CTTCGGTGAGGATGCCGAGCGACTCCAGCACCTGGCACATTTCCGCGCGCAGGTCGGCGAGCGAATCCACCGGCGCGACCGGAAAATAACCGCCCTTGATGCCGGGACGATGGCCGTGATTGCCTTCTTCGTAACGCCGATGCGAAGACCACGCGGCTTCTTCCGATTCGATTTCGTAGAACACGTGGCCCATGTCGTTGCGGTAGCGCACGCCGTCGAAGATGAAGAATTCCGGTTCCGGGCCGAAGTACGCCGTGTCGGCGACACCCGTCGATTTCAGATACGCCTCGGCGCGCCGCGCGATCGAGCGCGGGTCGCGCGCGTACGCCTGCATGGTGGAAGGTTCGAGCACGTCGCACGCGATCACCATCTGCTTGTGCGCGGCGAACGGATCGATGAAAGCCGTGGCCGGATCGGGCATCAGCACCATGTCCGACTCGTTGATGCCTTTCCATCCGGAGATGGAGGAGCCGTCGAACATCTTGCCGTCTTCGAACGTGCCTTCATCGATCGCGTGCGCGGGAAAGGACACGTGGTGCTGGACTCCGCGCATGTCGGCGAAGCGCAGATCGACGAAGGCAACGTTTTCGTCTTTCAGGGTTTTCAGGACTTTGTCGGCGGATGACATGGCGGCCTCGCGGGTGGGGAATACGAGGGCAAGGCAAGTGCAGTGCCATGCGCTCCGGCATTGCAGGTCAAAGACTTACGAACATGCCGAGATCAGAATGCGCGAATCCGGTGCACTACGGGCCTCGATTTGCACCAAATCTGCGCAAACGATCAGTCCCATCGCTCGGCGTAGCCCGGCTTTTCCTGGCTGATGTAGGTGCTCAGGCCCCGGCCGGCACGTGCGAGCCGCTGCATGTTGGCGATGTGGCCGGCACCGGCGCTGGCGTTCGTATAGCGATATTTCCCATCGTTGAAGAACGCGACCACGATTTCGCCGCGGCGGATCTCATACGCGGCCACGCCCGAATCGCCGCTCAAATTCCTGTAGCGTTCCATCGCCTGCAGCTCCCTGCCGATCTTCGCGCACTCTTCGCACGAGTCAATTGCGAAAGCGACTGTCATACTACCGCGCGATCGCAAGGGGCTGCATTTGGAACAGTCGAGGGTGACCGCAAGCGAACGAAAATCCCTCCGTGCCGAGTGGGCGCTGCCGCTTTGCGCGCTGATTCTGATCGCCGGATGGCTGTGCAAGCCGGCGCTGTCGACTGAAACCGTTTCGGACGGAGCAGTAGGGTTCGGCTTCGTCGCGTTTTTCATCGGCGCGCTGCTTGCGGCGATCGCCGCCACGCGTCATGCGGAACATCTCGCTGCGCGTTTCGGCGAGCCTTACGGCACGCTGATGCTGACGCTGTCGGCGATTTCTCTGGAGATCGCCACGGTCGTGACGGTGATGCTGCACAACGCCGACAATCCCACATTCGGCCGTGACACGATGTTCTCGGTGGTGATGATCGTGTTGAATGGCATTATCGGTGTCGCACTGCTGGCCGGGGGCTTGCGTCATCACGAGCAGAGCTACAACTTGCGCGGCGCGAACGCCTTCCTGAGTCTGCTGATTCCGCTGGCCACGCTGGCCCTGATCTGGCCCAACGTCACCGTCACCACCGGTGGCGGAACGCTTTCGCCGGTGCAGAAGATTTTCCTGATCGTGATGTCGCTGTTGCTGTACGGCGCTTTCATGGTGATCCAAACGCGCACGCACACCAGCTTCTTCGTCGCCGAAGGTGAGCCGATCGAGCACGAACATCCGCCCTCGCAGCACGGCTGGCCTTGGCACGCGACATTGCTGATCGTCTACCTGGTGCTGGTAGTGCTTACGGCGAAACTGTTCGCGCTGCCGCTGGAAACCGGCGTGGATCGGCTCGGCTTGCCTTTGACTGTTGCAGGCCTCGCCGTGGCCGTGCTGGTGCTGGCGCCGGAAGGCATCGCCGCGATCCGCGCCGCACGTTTCAACCAGATGCAGCGTGCGATGAACATCGGCCTCGGCACCGCGCTCTCGACGATCGCACTCACCGTGCCGGCAATCCTGCTGATCGATCTCACCAGCGGACGCACCGCCGTGCTGGGCCTGGGCGCGGCGGATACGATGGTGCTGTTGCTGACCTTCGCCGTTTCGATGCTGACCTTTTCCAGCGGCCGCACCTATGCGATGCAGGGATTGGTGCACCTGCTGCTGTTCCTGTCGTACATCGTCCTGATCTTCTCGCCCTGAACTGTCCCGCGTGCTTAAATGCCGCGCCTTCTTTCGCTTGAGCGCGCGCCATGCACGACCTGTTGAACGTCATCGTCCTCGGGATCATCGAGGGCATCACCGAATTCCTGCCGATTTCCTCGACCGGTCATCTGCTGATCGCGGAACACTGGCTGGGCGCGCGCTCGGATTTGTTCAACGTCGGCATCCAGGCCGGTGCGATCCTCGCGATCACATTGGTGTACTGGCGGCGCATATGGCAACTGCTGACGCAATGGCGCGACCCCGGTACGCGCGACTACCTTTTCAAGCTGATCATCGCGTTCCTGATCACCTGCGTGCTCGGGTTTTTCGCCGAAAAACATGGCTTCAAGTTGCCCACCACGGTGACGCCGGTCGCCTGGGCGCTGATCGTCGGTGGTTTCTGGATGTTGGCTGCGGAATGGTTTGCGTCCCGCCAGCCCGACCGCACGAAAGTGACTTGGACGGTGGCGATCCTGGTCGGCATCGCGCAAATGGTCGCCGGCTTGTTTCCGGGCACCTCGAGATCGGCTGCGACCATCTTCGCGGCGATGCTGTTCGGCACCAGCAACCGCGCGGCGGCGACGGAGTTCGCGTTTCTGGTCGGAATCCCAACCATGTACGCAGCGACGGGTTATCTCGCGTTGAAGGCGGTGCACGGCGGTGCGGCGCACGAAGACTGGCGCGCGCTGGCGGTCGGCTTCATCGTGTCGTTGATCGTGGCGTTCGCAGCGGTGAAGTGGCTGCTGCACTACATCCGTTCGCACCGCTATACGCCATTCGCGATTTATCGAATCGCGCTGGGCGTGGCGTTGCTGCTGTGGTTGCCGCTGGGAGCGTGACCGAGATTCCCTCCCCTTCAAGGGGAGGGTTAGGGTGGGGATGGTTTTAATCGAGCAGCATCTCAACACCATCCCCATCCCAGCCTTCCCCTTGAAGGGGAAGGAGCAAAAAGCGCCGCGGCTGAACCGATTGCTCAATCCTTCGGCGGCGCGGCAACGTTCGCGGCGCGATTGAAATCGCCGATGCCGCCGACCAGCAGCGCGATCGCGTCGCGCTCGGCTTCCGTCAAATCGGGATGCCATGAATCCAGGATCATCACCACGCGCACCTTGTCGCTGCGGTTCCAGGCTTCGTGCTCGAAGGTGTCGTCAAAGGTGACGCAGAGGCCTTCCTGCCAGACATGCTCCACGCCGCCGACGCGGATCGCGCAGTTCTCCGGTACGATCAGCGGCAGGTGCGTGACCAGCCGCGTGTTGGTCACGCCGTGATGCGGCAGGATGTGCGAACCGGGCGTCAACACCGAGAACAGCACCTCCGGCGCGTGCTCGCGGATGTGCACCAGCGGCAGTGAGTTCAATACTTCCGTGGTGCGGGGACAACGTTTCGCGTTTTCCTCGAACACCTCGCCATGACGATGGAAGAAGAACGCATCCCAGCGGGCCGCGCCGCGCTCGCCGCGCAGCAGTTTCTGTTCTTCCAGCAGCTTCACGTCCTCGATGCCGAGGAATGGTTCCATGCCGTGATCGCCAGAAAGCACACCGAGCAGTTCCTCGCGAATCACTTCGGTATGCGTTTCCAGCTCCGCGTGCCAGGGAAACAGCTCGCGCTCGAAAAAGGGTTGCGTGCGCAAACCCGGCACGTAGAAAAATTTCGGCCGCTGGCGTGGATCGGGATAATTGGCGGCTGCGTCACCGAGATAGATGGCGAGCCCCTGCTCGACCCGTCGCAGCGCATCCGCGCCGTGTTGCTGCCGCAGTGGTGCGAGCAGATCGAGAAACAGGCGACGGCGGTTCTCGTTGACACTGCGCATCGCATGCTTCACTGCAACGCGCAATCCGGGCGCGGTAGTCGCGTCGCTCAGCCATTGGCCCTGATTCTGTGCGGCGATGATCGCGCCGTAGTAATTCGCCACCGCGTCATAGGTGCGGCCCAAGCGTTCCAGCGCGGCACCGCGATGCAGCCGCACGACCAAGTGTTGCGGATCGAATTGCAGCGCGCGGTCGAACGCAGCCAACGCATCGGTGGCGCGGTCGGCACCCAGATGCACGAGCCCCAGGCTTTTCCAGATTTCAGGCTGCTCCGGTTCCAGTTCCGCCGCGCGTTCCAGCATGCGCTGCGCATCGGCCAGCTCTCCGCGCGCCATCGCACACACGCCGACAAAGTTCAAGGATTCGGCGTTGTCCGGCGTGCTGGCCAATATGGCGCGATAACTCGCTTCGGCCGGCGCGACACGGCCGGCGCGAGCGTGCGCGCGCGCCTGTTCGAGCAGTTGATCCGACGCGGAAACGGAATCGTTCATCGCACAACGTTAGCACGCGCGATGCGTGTCAGCGCTCGACCATGTGCGCAAACCATTCCCAGCCCGGCACGCGTTCGGCGATCAGCTTGACGCAAGTCAACATCGGTACCGCCAGCAGCGCGCCGGGAATGCCCCACATCCAACCCCAGATCAGAAGCCATAACAGGATCGCCACCGGCGAAAGGCGCAGGCGCCGTCCCATGATCATCGGCGTGACCACGTTGCCTTCCAGCGCGGCCAGCACCGCAAAGCATGCAGCCGGAGCGAGTGCGTGCGACAGGAGGTTGAATTGCAGCAATCCGACCACGCACAGCAAAGCGGTGGAAGTGATCGCGCCGATGTAGGGCATGAAATTCAGCAACGCCACCACCGCGCCCCACAGCACCGGATCAGGCATCTGCCAATACCACAGGATCGCGGCGGTCAACGCGCCCAGGCAGGAATTGATCAACGTGACCGTCAGCAGGTAACGCGAAATCTCGTGCTGGATGCCGCGCACCAGGTTCAATGCGATGCGCCGGTAGGCGAAACGCGGCGACGCGGCGACCAGCCTGCGGCGCAGGTGATCGCCATAGGTGAGGAAAAAGAACACCAGCAGCAGCACCGTCAGGGCCTCGGCCAGAATGCGCGGCGTCATCAGTAACAGATCGCTGACACCGAAATTGGGTGTTGTGCTCGCCGCAGGCGGCGCAGGCGCACCGACTCCAAAGCCGATCAGCGACTGCGAAGCGGCGTGCGTGGCGGCATTCAGCGGCCGCATCATGTGCCGGATCTTGGGCTCGAGCTGATGCAGCACCTGAGGGGCCTGCTGGACCCATTCCGCCGCCGGCCCGGTGATCAGCACCGCGGCTTCGCTTATCAACGCGATGAATGCCGCCAGCACCAGCAGGGCGCCGAGCGCGCGCGGGATGTAGATGCGGTTCAACAGCCGCACCACCGGATTCAACCCCATGCCGACGAAAGCAGCCAGTACGAGCGGAATGATCAGCGTGCGCGCCAGTACCAGTAGGGTGGCGATGGCGAGAAACACCAGCACCAGCAGAGGAAGTTGCAGCGCACGTATGCGGCGCGCACGCCGACGCGCCAGGGCACCGGGGCGGCGCTTGCGCCGCGTTGCACCCAGTATCAGCGGCGGCGGCGCGGGCGGCAATTCCGCACTCGCGGTGACGATCATTTCAACCGGAGGCGGCGACGCCGGCGTTGACATGTGCTCCCCTCCGCACGAAACGTACTTTCAAAATCCGCCGAGATAGCCACGCAGCATCTGCAGCACGGGACCGCCGACCAGCCTCGCGCCGCTCAAGACCACTCCGACACCCACGCGCAGACGGCCGATCAGAAATCCCACACCCGCCGCCACACCCAGCACCGGCACCGGATAGGCACGATACGCCTCGGCCGCGTCGGCCGCCGCCGAACGCAATTGTCCGCGCGCGAACAGACATTCGGCCAGAGCTTCTTCGCGTACTCTCAGGGCCTGCAGATATTTCATGGCTGCAAATCCTTGCGCGACGGCGCGTGATGCGCAAACTCGTCGAAATCCTGCGCGAGCTGCCGGCCCAGCGCGCGCATTTCCGCGCGCGCCTGCGGAAACGAAGCCTGCCGCACGCCGCGCTTGATCGAAATCCACAAGCCGACGATCAGCAGCAGATGTCCGGCGACGATGATCCCGAGCGCGATACCGGACGAATGCGTGCCCAGGCGCACCGCCCAGAAAATCAGCGCCACCGTGCACGCCCACAATGACACCGACATCGCGATCAACGCGATGAACCCGATGACGAGCAACGGTACGCCGTGGCGCACCACCTCGCTTTCCGCCAGCAACAACCGGCCCAGCGCGCCGAAGAATCGTTTCAGCGCGATGGCGAGCGCAGCCGCAGCGGCGTAGAGCGTCTCGAACTGTTGCAGCAGCGGCGCGCTGCCGGACCGCGTGCCATCCGTGGCTCCGTCCGCCTCGCGTGCCTGCGCTTCCGCACGCGGAGCGGTGCGCTCAGGCGCTTCGGCGGTCGGGCCGCTCATCGAGTCAGGACGAGCGGATCAACGGCGGCCGAACAGACGGCCGATCAGCCAGCCGGTGCCCAGCGCGATCGCCAGCGACTGCACCGGACGCTCGCGCACGAAATCGCGCATGGCATCGAACGCGTCTTCGGCGCGCTCGCGTGCATCCTCGGCCAGTTCACGGCCACGTTCGCGCGCGTCCTGCAACGCTTCGCGTCCGCGCTCGCGCATTTCCGCCGCCTTTTCGGTGGCGCGCAACGCGGCGCGTGCACTGGCGTCGGTGGCATTCTGCACGCCCTGATCGACGCGATCGGCCGCCGTGTTGAATTTTTCCTTGGCCGTCTGCACCGTTTCATGGGTACCCTGTTTGAAACGCTCCGCGCCGGCCTCGATACGCGAAGCCGATTGCGTTGCGCCGCGATTCTCCGGCGTGCCCGGAATCGGGGTGTTGGATACGGGTTCGTTGACCATGAGTTACTTCTCCTTGTCTGCGGATGAAAGTTCGCTCTCGAAGCGCGCAACTTCGGCTTCGGCGCGATTCCGGGCCCAGCCGTAACGCTCCTGCAAGCGACCGATCAGATAATCGCGATGGCCTTCCAGCGAGCCCACATCATCGTCCGTAAGATCGGCCCATCGCGCCTTGAGGCGCGCGCCCAGTTGCTTCCAGCGGCCCTTGATGATGTCGGCGTTCACTGCATTCCTCGGGCTGATCCCAAGAATCGCCGCGTACGGCGAAAGCACAGTATCTCTGCCGCGCGTGAACGGCAGGTTGCCGCCGCGTTAATCCGCGTCCGGGTTCAAGGTATACGCACCGGTCCAGCGCGTTTCCGCCAGCACATGCCCTCGCATTGCCTGCTGCATTTGCGGCCAGTCGAATTCCTCGGGCAGGTCGAGTTCCGGAACATCCAGCGCATGAAGCCTGAATTGATAGTGGTGCACGCGCGCGTCGTTCCAAGGCGGGCAGGGTCCGTCGTAACCGAGATAGGTGCCGGACATCTCCGGGTCGGAAGCAAACCAGCCGGTATAGTCGTTGCGGCCCTGCCGCGAACCCTTCGGTCCTTTCGGATCGCGTTTGCCGCGCGGTGTGATGCCGTCGCTGCATGCGCCTGCAGCGATCTCGTTGCAATCGGCGGGAATGTCGATCATCAACCAGTGCGCGAACTCCACCCGCGGCAGATCGGCGCATACGGTGCGGCCGTGCCGGTTGACGTCGTCGCCGCGGCTGGGCACGTCCACGTCGATACAGGCGAGCGCGAAAGAGCGGGTGTTTGCCGGCGCATCGCGCCACGCCAGGTGCGGATTGCGATTGGACGAAAGCACGCAAGGCTGGTCCTCGCCGCGCTTGCCGAACGCGAACTCGGCCGGAATCGGCGCACCGTTTTCGAAACTCTCGCTGACCAGTTTCATCGAGGGCGTCACTTGCCGTAGGTCACGCGATAGATCGCACCGTTGCGATCATCGGAAACCAGCAGGCTGCCGTCGGGCAGCAGCTGCACATCGGCGGGCCGGCCGAGCGTGTTTTGCCCGTCCAGAAAACCGGTGAGGAATGGCTGCTGACCCGTTGCCTTGTCGCCTTGCACGTGCACGGCCACCACACGATAGCCCACCTTGCTGGAGCGGTTCCAGGAGCCGTGTTCGGCGATGAAAACGTCGCCCTGGTACGACTTGGGAAACATCGTGCCGGTGTAGAAACGCATGCCCAGCGTGGCGACGTGCGCGCCGGGGTTGAACGCGGGCGGCGCGTAACTCCTGCAGGGATGTCCCTTGCCGAATTGCGGATCCGGGATGTCGCCCTGATGGCAATAGGGAAAGCCGAAGTTCTCGCCCAAGCGATCGACGCGATTCAATTCGTCGGAAGGAATGTCGTCGCCCAGCTCGTCGCGGCCGTTGTCGGTGAACCACAGCTTGCGCGAACCGGGCTGCCAGTCGAAGCCCGCGCTGTTGCGCACGCCCAGCGCGACATCCTGCACGTCCGAACCGTCCGGATTCATGCGGATGATCTTGCCGAAGCCTGGCTCCTCGCAAACGTTGCAGGGCGCGCCGATCGATACATACAGCTTGCCGTCCGGGCCGAAGGCGATGAAGCGGCCGTTGGCGTGCGCGCGATCCGGCAATTTGTCGGTGATGACCTGCGGCTGAGGCGGATCGTCGAGATGGTCTTCGATGTCGGGAAACTTCAGAATCCGGCTGATCGCCGACATGTACAGCGCGCCATTGTGGAACGCCACGCCGCTCGGCTCCTTCAAACCCGAGGCGATCACGCGCACCTTTTCGGCGCCGCCATCATGATTCGCATCGGTGAGCGCGTACACCTTCCCGGCATCGGAAGAGCCGACGAACACCGTGCCCTTGTCGCCGACCGCCATCTCGCGCGCGTCGGGCACCTGATCGCTGTAGATCGAAACATGAAATCCTGCTGGCACCTGCAAGCGTTGCAGCGGCGGGGCGGCGTATGCATTCCCGGCAAGCAAGGCGAGGGTCAGGACCGCGGCTCCGCATGCGCGATATGTCGAGGCAGAAGGCATGGCTCGGACTCCGTGGCTCGGAAAGGCGAGCCTACAACAGTGCTGCGTCAACGAAGGGAGAATGTCCGCGCCGCGCGGTTCAATCCAGTTCGCGGAAGGCTTCGGCCAAGGCCTGCTCGTAATGTCGGAAGTGGCCGGCTGCGAACGAGGCCGGCATACCCGCGCGCGCTGCCGCTGCCGCAAGCGATCTCGGGCCCGGTGTCAGCGCGTTCAGCCCGAGGAATCCGGCCAAGGCACTTGCGCGCGCGTTTTCCGGTTCCGCCATCAGCGCCGCTGCATCATCGACCACGAAAGTCGGCAGCAATTCCGCCGCGAGCTGCTGATGTGCCAGCGCGCATTTCAGCCAGCGTGCGGCGACAATCGGATCGCGCATTCTCAATTTGGCGTTGCCGCCGAAAGCCAGCCAGTTCACCAGCGCGTCACGCGGATCGCACCGCACCAGCACCATCTTCAAACCCGGCAGGATGCGCTTAAGCGCGGGCAGCACGCGCGCATCCAGGAAGGGCAGCCAGTCGACGGCGCGCGCACCTTCGCGCAACCGCGCTCGTTGCAGCGCGCGCGCGTAGCGACTTTGCAGCAAGCGGAGTTCGGGTTCCGCGAGGGGCTGCAATAGCGCCTCATCGAAAGGCGCGGAAACAAAATCGGCCGCTGCGGTGAAACGGTCGCGCCGCAACGCGAGTTGCGGTTGGTCGTCCAACAATGTCGCGAGGCGGCCCGTGCCCGCGCCCGGAATTCCTGCCAGCAGCACGGGCGCATCAATACGCGATTCGCGCAACGGCGCATCGGCCGCGCGCTCGCGCACGCGCGCGATCGAGGCGTCGGTTAGTGCGGGCAAGTCCGGCAGCGATGCCGCATCCTCGCGCAGCCCGCGCAAGAAATCGTGCACCGCTTCGTCCCATTGCTCCAGTGCGTCGTGCGCAAGACCGGACAGCTTCCAGCGGCGGCGCGCCATCTGTCCCGACTCTTGCCACTGCGAATCACCCAGCGATTGCAGTACCTGCAATGCGCCTTTCGCGTCACCGCCGCTCAGCGTGATCCGCGCACACATCAGTACCAAGCCCGGCCGCGGCCGATCCGCGCGCACGCGCTGCGCTTGCTGCAACGCGGCTTGGTATTCGCCGGCGCGATCGAGCGCCAGTGCATAGTTCGCTTGTACATCATCGTCGTCCGGCAGCAGCGCGGCGGCTCCTCGCCACAGCGGCAACGCTTCCGCATGCAGCGCGCGCTGATCCAGCAGCGACGCCAGTGCCACCTTCGTGTGAGATGCCTCCGGATAAGCCTGCGCACGTTCGCGCAACGCGGCGATCGCCTGCCCGGCGCGGCCGCTGCGCGCCAGCGAATCGGCGCGCCGGTTCGCCGCCGGATGCATCCCGGGCTCATATTGCAATGCTCTGTCGTAATGCGCGATCGCTTCGTCATGCCGGTCCTGCAGGCGCGCGATATCGCCCAAGCCCAAGTGCGCCATCGCCAATTGCTCGCCTTGCGCTATCAATGCCTCGAACGCCTCGCGCGCAGCGGCGAAATCGCCTTTGGAAAGCAACGCATTGCCGAGCACCTGCCGTGCCAGCGCGTAGTCGGGTTTCAATGCCAGCGCATTGTTGGCGGCCTGCGCGGCAAAATCAGGCGTGTTCATCGCCAGCATCACGCTGGCGACGCTGCCCTGGATCAGCGCATCGTTGGGCGCGAGTCTGGCCGCTTCGGTCAGGTGCCGCGACGCTTTCTCGTTGTCGCCGCGCGCGAAGGCGATGTTGCCCAACCCCGCCAGCGACTGCGCGTCGTCCTCATCCGCGCGCAGCGCGATGCGGAAATGCGATTCGGCTTCTTCCAGCCTGCCGCGCAGAAAGGCGATCTGCCCCAGACCCGTATGCGCGCTGGTGAGATTGGGGTTCAATTCCTTCGCGCGCAAATACGCCGCTTCGGCGGCATCCAGTTGGCCCGCCTGCAACTGCATTTCGCCCAGCGTGTGATGGAACACCGCACGCTCACCATCGCGCGCAACCGCACGCTGCACCAGGGACAATGCTTCAGCACCATCGCCGCGTTGCCCTAGCAGAATGCCCAGCAGATGCAAGATCTCCGCATTCTCCGGTTCGGTGGCGAGCAGTTCGCGGTAGCCCGCTTCCGCTTCCGTCAGACGGCCCACGCGGTGCAGTTCGATGATGTCGTCGAGCATCTTGGATCAGGCCTCTTGCCGTCGGCGTTGAATCGAGCCCGCGCGTTTTTGCTTGAAGTGAAACGCGTTGAGCTAAGCTGCAGCGCGATCGGCTAGTTTAGTTCTATCTGAACCTGATCCCGCGCTGTCAGCTTCAGCGAAACTATAATTTTGCCGCAGCAAGGCTTCCGAGTTTTTCCGCGATGTAATCCTCGGCAAAGCTGGACAAGCGCAAATCGCTGATGAACCCGCAATGCCCCCCACGTTGCGTGACGTCCACTTCGACGTTGTCGGGCAGCCGCAGGCGCTCGAAATCCGCCACCGGAATCACCGGATCGTCGCGCGAGGTCAGGATCCAGGTGCGCACCGCGAGCCGGGCCAATTGATCGTCCGCCACCGAATAGCCGTCCAGATAATTCTCCAGCGTGCCGAAATCGGTATGCCGCTGCACCAAGGTGGTGGTCAGCCCGCGCAGGTTGGCGCGCAGTTCGTGCGGTTCGAACAACCGCATGTCCGGAAACGCTTGTTGCTTGCGCTTGAGCGAGCGGCGCCACTTGTACATGAAATACCAGTGGTAGATCCAAGGCGCGCGCTCGATCGAAAACAGCCCCTGATGCGGATCGATCACGGGACAGATCGCCACCGCGCCGTCCAGCGGCAATCCGGCTCGGGGCCCTTGCAATGCGACGCGCAACGCGAAGTTGCCGCCCAGCGAAAAGCCGACCACCACGCGTGGCGTGAGCGGATGATCGCGCACGAACGCGCGAACGGCGCCGATCGCCTCGTCCAGCAGGCCGGAATGGAAGATGCCTTCGTTGAGGTGATGCGTGTCGCCGTGGTCGCGGAAATTCAGCCGGAACACGTCCCAGCCTTCGCGCAGCAATCGCCCACCGGTTTGCAAGAGATACGTGGAACGCACGCTGCCTTCCCAGCCGTGGAACAGCACGGCCACGCCGCGCGGTTTGGGAAACGCGGATTGCCGCGTGTAGAAGCCTTGCAGACGCACGCCATCGCCGGCATCGAGGATCAGCTCCTGCGCTTGTTCTTCCAGTTGCCGCGCGCGCGAACGCAGCAATATCCGCCGCACTCCGCTGGAAGCGAGCGTGGATTGCACGTGCGGATTGCGCAGCAGCCATGGCGGCTGGTAATCCAGCTCCCGCAATGCTCTCATGCGGCATAGCCCAAGGCTTCGGCGATCCGTGCACGCGCGGTATCGGCCATGCGGCGGCGGCCTTCGTCGCCCGCTTTCACCGGTTGCAGAAAATGCACCTGCGCATCCACGCGCCGCTCGCCCAGCACGCGCCAGAGATTGCCGATGAAACTCTCGCCCGGCGTGAACGAAACACCCGACCAGGGCGCGCCATTACGCAAATAGCGAATCGCCACCGGCTGCACCGGCGCGTTCGCATCGAGCGCCGCCTGGAAGATGCGCGCATGAAACACCTTCAAGGTACCGGCGGGTGCGGTGCCGCCTTCGGGAAATGCCGCCACGCTGTAGCCATCGCGCAAGCGTTCGCTCATCTGTGTCATCACGGCGCCGAGCGAATGCGTGCTGCCGCGCTGATGGAAGATCGTGCCGCCGCGGCGCGCCATCCAGTTCACCAGCGGCCAGCGCGCGATCTCCGCCTTCGCCACGAATCCCGCTTCGCGTTGCGTGTGCAAAACCGTAATGTCCATCCACGAACCGTGATTGGAGACGAACATCACCGGGTCCGGCAGCGGCTCGCCCACGCGCTGCACATGCACGCCGAACATCGCCAGGAACGCACGCGACCAGCCGCGGATCAGTGCGCCTCCGGCGGTTCCAGGACGGGGAGGCCCGAATGGCAGGATGAAGACCGCCAGCAAGCAGCCGCCCAGCACCACCAGGAGGATCGCGGGCACGCGCCAGACATAGCGCAACGGCCGCACCGGGTCGCGCCGCCGCACGTCTTGATTCAGAGGCACATCCATCGCGCCACTTTAACGAAAACCACGCTGAAGGACATGCGATCCGGCGCGATTGTGGCGTGGAGGGCTACACTAGTCTCACATCCCAGGCCGGGCTCTCGTCCGGACGAGGCGACCATGAATACCCAGCCGCGCCGCGTCGAACACCAGCAGACCGATCGGGGTTACATCCCGGTCTACACCACCGGCATCGTCGAGCAGCCGTGGGCGCAGTACTCGCGCACCGATCACCAAGTCTGGGCGCAGTTGTTCCGCCGTCAACGCGAAATCCTGCGACACCGCGCGACCCGCGAGTTCCTGGAAAACCAGGAGCGCTTCGGCATGAGCGCCGATGCGATTCCGAAGTTCGACGATTTGAATGCGGTGCTGAAGCAAGGCACCGGCTGGGAAATCGTCGGAGTGGAGGGCCTGCTGCCGGATCAGGTGTTCTTCGATCACCTCGCCAATCGGCGCTTCCCGGTGACGTGGTGGATCCGCAAACCCGAGCAGCTCGATTACATCTCCGAGCCCGACCTGTTCCACGACCTGTTCGGCCACGTGCCGCTGCTGCTGAATCCCGTGTTCGCCGATTACATCCAGGCCTACGGCCGCGGCGGCGTCAAGGCGCACGGCATCGGCGCGGATGCGCTGATGAATCTGACGCGGCTGTACTGGTACACGGTCGAATTCGGCCTGATCGGCACGCCCGAGGGCCTGCGCATCTACGGCTCCGGCATCGTCAGCTCGAAAGGCGAATCGGTGTATGCGCTTGAATCGGACGCGCCCAACCGCATCGGCTTCGACCTCGAACGCATCATGCGCACGCGCTACAAGATCGACACCTACCAGCAAACCTATTTCGTGATCGACAGCTTCGAGCAGTTGATGGAAGCGACGGAGCCGGATTTCCGACCGATCTACGAACGCCTCGCCAAACTCGATTCATTCCCCGCCGGCGAAATCCAGCCGGGCGACCGTGTGATCCATCGCGGAACAGGGGAAGGATGGCTCAAAAGCGGAGATGTGTAGCCACCTGCCGCGGACTTCATGGCTTCTCGCGCAGGCGGTGGCTGTCTCCCGCGCCCAAATCCAGTCCGTAGACGCGCTTCAGATCGGCGATTTTCTTGAGCGTCGAGGTGGAGAACGGCGGTTTGTTCTCCAACGCATGCAGCGCGATTCCTTCCAGCAGGTCGCCCAGGGAAAGGTCCAGCGACTCGGCCAAGCCTTTCAATACTTTTAGCAGGCGCTTTTCCAGGCGCACGCCTGTTTGCACGCGTTCGATCTCGCCAGGTGTGCGGGGGACGGGTTTTGGCGGCTTCATGCGCACAGCATCGCACGTTGCGGAGGGTCGTGACGATCTGGTACCTTTGTACCAACATAGCAAGGAACGATCATGACCCGGCTTGTCTTTGCCTGTCTCTCCGTCCTGGCCTGGAGCAACCTTTCGATGGCTTCCGCACCCATTTCAAATCGCCGCGAGTTCCATCTCGATGCGCCCTGCGCGCGCGTCTTCCCGATGTTCACCGCCGAGGGCGAGCGCGCGTGGGCGCCCGGCTGGAATCCGGAGATGCTGAGCGGCGCCACCGAGCGGGGCTCGGTATTCCGCACCACGCACGGCCCACATGAAACCGTATGGATCGTGGTGGACTACCAGCCGGATCGGCACCGCGCCGCTTACGCACGAATTGCGCAGGGTTCGAACATGGGCTTGGTTGACGTGGTTTGCCGCGAAAGCGCCGGCGGCTCGACGATCGACGTGCGTTACACCCTCACCGGGCTGAACAAGGAAGGCGACGATTTCGTGCGCGAATTCCTTTCCGATGCGCATTACACCCGTTTCATCGAAGAATGGCGCGTGGCACTTTCGAACGCGCTCAAGAAATAGCGTCGGAGCCACGTCCATGTTTACGCGAGCTGTCATTGCGTTCCTCGCATTGCCCGGTGTGGTTGCGTTCCTCGTGCCCGGCGCTTGGATCGGGCTTGCCCATCTGCCCCTTCAATGGCCGGCTGGAATGATTCCGATCATCCTGGGTACGGCTAGCCTGCTGTGGTGTGTCCGGGATTTTTACGTCGCCGGCAAGGGCACGCTCGCTCCCTGGGCTCCGCCGCAAGAACTGGTGGTCGTGGGTCTCTATCGCCACAGCCGCAACCCGATGTACGTGGCAGTCGCCTTGATCCTGCTGGGCTGGGCGGTCGCATTTCGATCGTATGGCCTGCTGCTCTACGCGCTGGCTGTCATGGCCGCCTTCTACCTGCGGGTCGTGTTCGGCGAAGAGCCCTGGCTGGCTCGAACACACGGTTCTGCCTGGCAGCAATACTCCCGCCGAGTTCGACGTTGGCTGTAACCAGTTCAGGGAATCTCTGGTTCTATCCTGCTCGCACGGACACTTCAGAAAGCTTCATCATGGGCAGGAGGAGTGTCATGGCATAGCGACGAAATACAGCGAAGAGTTCAAGCGGGAAACCGTTGGGCTGACTTGGCCATCAGGGGCAGAACCGAAAGATTCATTTGCAGTCGACGATCAAGAGGAGCCAGCCATGAACCTGTCGAAGTACTTCCGGATTTATGTACCGATGTGCGTCTCGCTTGCCGCCTTGCAGCCCTTGATGGGATTTGCTCAGGCCGCAACGGCACCGGAATCCGGACCCGCATTGCGGGATGGCCGACACGATTTCGATTGGGATATCGGCGTTTGGAAAACCCACCAAAGACGCCTTTTGCATCCTCTTACGGGTTCCACCACCTGGGTGGAATACAGCGGTACCGATATCGTTCGAAAAATTTGGGATGGCGCCAATGCGGGGACAATAGAGGCAGGTGGTCCCGCAGGCCATCTGGAAATTTACACCTTGCGTCTTTACAACCCACAAGCTCATCAATGGAGCATAAGTTTCACGAATCCTGCAACCGGGACCCTGAGCACACCCTCGATCGGTGAATTCAAAAACGGGCGCGGCGAGTTCTACGATCAGGAGACATACAACGGCAGAGCCATTCTGCTTCGATTTAGCATTTCGGATATCACCCCGACTTCGTGTCGTTTTGAACAGGCATTCTCAGAAGATGGCGGAAAGACTTGGGAGACAAACTTCATCGTCACGGAGACGCTGGCGAAAAAGTGATCTTGCACGCGATGAGCCATCCGCATGGCGATATTTCACACTGCATGATTTGCGGCGGGTTTGAGCCAGCAATTCACGTCGAACGTCTTTGCCAAACAGAAATCAACGCGGCAAATTTTTGCCACATCGCCAGTTCGACTGTTCTATCTAGTGGAGCAAATTCTTGCAGCAAGTACTACGCGCGAGAATGTGCAGACCTGGAAGTGCGCCGCACCGCGCTGACCTCCAGCACCTGCGCGATCTTCGTTCCGTCCCAGCGGTAGATCAGGTGTTTGCCCTGCACGCAGGGTGCGGCGAGGTCGGGATAGAACAGCGCGGCGCATTCGCCGCCGGTGCAGCGCACGCTGTCGTAGACGATGCCGTTCGAGCCTTCCTTGCGCAGCCGGCTCCCAAATTTGCGCGAAGCGGCATAGCTTTTCGGATCGTGCTCGGCTTTGAAGCCGCCGCGGATGTCGTGCAGCGTCCCGTGCACACCGCTGACGTAAGAACGCATCGTCAGATCGATCGGTGATTCCTGCGTTGCGGCGAGGAACTGCTCGCGGTGATACACGGTTTCCTCCACCGCCGTCTCGAATTCGTGCGAGAGGTACAGCACGCCGTAACTGCCATCCGAGAATCGGCTACCCTCCGGGTTCAAATGGGTGAACGCCGCCATCAGCGGCGTCGAGCCCGGTCCGCTGACACGCCTCTCCTTCGGCACGTTCGACAACTCGCCCCATTCCTCGCGCAGGCGCGGATTGGTCAGCGACTCGATCCGGTACAGCGCATCCAGATCTTTCGGGTCCGCGATGGCATCGAACACGCCGACCGGCGGAAAGCGGCTCGGCACGATGCGGTAGGCTCGCTGCCAGCGGATGCGGTGGAGGGGTGGAGTGATCGATGGCATCGCAAAATGATGCGCGAGAGATTTCCCAGAATCGGAGAATGATGGTGCGTCGTTGCATCAATCGCGCGAAGTCGCGTGCTCGCAGGGCGTGACCCCATCTCCCTCCGGGAGATGGGCAAGGGTGAGGGTACGAACTTGCGAAGCTTCCCGCGAAGCTCCGGACCCTCATCCGGCGCTACCCGCCACCTTCTCCCGAAGGGAGAGGGAAACTTTATCCGCGCTGCGCGTCCAGATACTGCCGCACCACGAACAGATCGGCTACGTTGCCCGAAAGCATGCGCTGCAGCGCGCTGTGCCCGGCGAAAGTCGGCGCGCTGTTTGGCTTGCGCAACCACGCATCCGCGCGATCGGGTTGCGGAAACAGGATCGCCAGCGCCTTGAAAATCCCGAGCAGGTAACTGATCCGTTCCAGCGTGTCGCGCGACAGCGTGCCGTCCTGCTCGCGCTTCCATTTGTAGAAAGTGCTTTCCGGGGGATCACCAAGCAACTTCCGCTGCTCGGCCACGCGCAGGTCCCAGCGCTCGGCCAACTTGAAGAAGGCGCGCAACGCCGGGCCGGCAAGTTCCGCCTCTTGATGCGAATAATGGCCGCGAGCGTCTTCGATACGATGCGCAGCGGTGCTCATGCCATACTCTCCATTTGGAGTTAAGTAGCATAATACTACATTTTTAAAGTGCGGGCGAAGGCCGTTTCTGCCCATCGCCACCAGCACTGCCGCGTGTTCCCGACCGAGCGTCATCCTCCCGCCTTGATCGCCACGCCGGCATTGCTCTTGTTGAATGCCGGCAGTACGTTCGATTTGAGGTTTTCGAATCCCGCCCGCGCCTGCGCGATTTGGTTCTGCAGGTCGGCAAACATCTGACGCTGCACCACTGTCGGTTCGTAATCGGAACCACCAGCGGCGTTCTGCGCACCCTGCGCCACTTGGCCGCCCAGCCATCGCAGATTCCAGTAAACCTTGAAAGGCGAGGAAAACTGCTTGTCGTCGCTGAGCCGGGCTTCGGGGCTGACCAACTGGTTTTCGACATCCAGTATTTGCGTGTCCAGTTGCTTCAGTGCTCTACCAGTGGAATTCGAAACGTGCGTCTTCAACTGATCCTCGATCTGCTCGCGCCATTCCTCCATGGTGTTGACCATGTTCGAGGTTTCGCTGAGCGCATCTGCGATCTGCACCTGCATCGCGGTCGAATCCTGCAGCACCGCATCGCTCGCCTTGATTTTCGGATCCTTCATCACCTCGAATGGCTGCGTCCAGGATTTACCGTCCACCGTGATCCGCACCTGGTAATCGCCCGGCGCCGCGATGGGCGTGCCGGTGTGCTCATCGATGCCCCAGTGGACGATGGTGCGGTAATCCTTGCCCTGATAACGCGGCTCGTCCCAGATGTATGGATTTTCGGGTGGCGTCGTGCGCAGCTTGACGTCGGTCGGCTCGTCGTAAAAAAGATCCCAATACGCCCCATTCATTCCCTTGTGCGCTTCCAGTTTTTCGGTGCGGATCGCTTTTCCTTGCGCATCCAAGATTTGCAATTGCACCGGGTTCTTCGGCGCGCTCGCGAGATAGAACTGGAATTGCGGCCGCGCCGGCTGATCCGCGGTGGGATAGGCGCTGCGCGCTTGCCGAAATACCGGGCCCGGCTTGAACAGCCGCGTGGCTCCGCTGTTCGGCTGCCCAGCGTCGCCGGTCTGTTCCAGCGTGACAATGTCCGGCAGGATGAAATCGCCACGCCCGTAGGTGGAGACATCGACGTCGTGCATGCGCGGCTCGACATTGATCCAGCTTACCGGCGAGGGCGGCAATCCCTTGTTGAAGCGGACCCAGTGTTTCCCGGTATCGAGCGTGTAATAGAACGCGTGACCGGTGCCGGCGAACAGCATGCCTTCGCGGTTCGGGTTTTCGGCAACCGAGAGCACGTAATCGAGCGGATTGTTCGAAGGCAGATCGCCGGCGATGTTCTTCCAGCTCTTACCGTAATCCGTCGTCATCAGGACGTACGGCCTGACGTCGTTCTCGCCGGCCCAGCGGAAGTCCACCGCGATGTAAACGGTGCCGGCGTGCAGGCGTGAAGGCGAAATCTGGTTGATTTCGCCCCACGGCGGCAGATGCAGGTTCGCGGTGACGTCGATCCACTGCGGTGCAGATTGCGATTCAGCGTCTCTGGTGTACCAGAGCTTGCCATCGTTTGTGCCGGCCCACAGCAGGCCTTTCACGATCGGCGAGAACGCCATCGACCACACCACCTCGCCATCGTACTGACCGAGGTTGTCCTGCATCAGGCCGCCGCTGGGAATAATGCCCGAGGGATCGCGAGTGGAAAGATCGGGACTGAATTCCATCCACGAATGCCCGGCATCGCTGGTGCGCAATACCATCTGGCAGCCGAGATAGACGTTGCGCGGATCGAAAGGATCGATCGCAAGCGGCGACGTCCAGTGACACCGGTATTTCGTTTCGGCCGGCGACGAGCCCAGCGCGATCCGCGACGGCGACACCGAATGCGGCGTGCCTTGCGTCAGATCGAAACGGAAAAGATTGTTGCCATAACACGACGACCAGACGATGTTCGGATCGTCCGGATTCGGAAGCGTGAATCCGGATTCGCAGGCATTCGGGAAATACTGGTACGTCGGCGGCTCCTCGTTGGGTCCTTCGAAGCCGCTCTGGTCGGGCGGATTCCTGGGTTCACCATCGGGGCCGAGCATCCAGCCCTTCGGCGGCGTAGCCGCCTTGGGATATCGCGCGAGCAATTTCTTGTCGATCTTGGGTTTGAAATGGTCGTGGTCGTCGTCGTCCGAAGATGATTCGTCGGACGATTTTCCCTGCGGCATGAATTCGCTTTCCGGCAGCAGGCCGTTGCCGCTGGGTTGCGACATGTCGCTGGACAAGCGCCACGCGCCATCGTCCTGGCGGTTGCCGTAGATCCAGTACGGCACTTGGTTGTCGCTGGCGATGTGATAGATCTGGCCGATCGGCAGCGCCACTGTGAGTTTTGTGCCCGCGCCGGTGGCGATCTGTGCGCCGCCGTCGTCGGTCATCACGTAATGCGCGGGATTGGTCGGATCGATCCAGACATCGTGGCAATCGCCGCAGGACGCGGGGCCGAGCGGCTTCGCGCTCTTGCCGCCTTCGCCCGAGAAGGTCAGCCCGCCATCGCGCGAATAGTGCGGAGCGCTGTTCAACACCAGCACGCCATTCGCGTCCTTCGGGTTGGCTTCGATGCGGATGTAGTACCCGGCGCGCATGATCAGGTTGCGGTCATGGCTCACCACCTTCCAGCTCGCGCCGCCGTCATCGCTGCGCCACACCGAGCCTTGATCCCTGGTCTGGATCACCGCGTACATGCGTTGCGGATTGGCTGGCGAAATCGTGACATCGATCTTGCCCAGCGGCGGTGTCGGCAAACCGTCGGTGAGGTGCTGCCAGGTGCGTCCGTTGTCGTGTGAAATGTAGACGCCGCTGCCGAGTCCGCCGCTCAATTCCGCCCAGGTGCGTCCGGTGACTTGCCACGTGCCGGCCAGAACGGTGTCAGGATGGTTCGGATCGATGCTCAAGCCGCTGCAGCCTGTGTGCTCATTGACGAACAACGTCTGCTGCCACGTCTTGCCGCCATCGGTGCTGCGGAAAACGCCGCGCTCGTGCTGCGGGCTGTTGCCGCGTCCCTCGGCGCAAACCAAAACGTTGTTGATGTCCTTGGGATTGACGACGATGCGCGCGATGCGACCGGTGTTCGTCAAGCCCATCTGCTTCCATGTCTTGCCTGCGTCCGTGGATTTGTACACGCCATCGCCCCAGATGTCGCTGGGGCGGATGAACCATCGCTCGCCGGTTCCCACCCAGACAGTACTCGAATCGGAAGGCGCGACCGCGATGGCACCGATCGCGGACGTATCCTGATCGTCGAAGATCGGCAGGAACGTGTGCCCGCCGTCGGTGGACTTCCACAAACCGCCCGACGCCGCGCCGAAGTAATACGTGGCGTAGTCGCCCGGAATGCCGGCCACCGACGCGACGCGCCCGCCCGCGGGCGGACCCATGTAATGGAATTGCAACGGCGGCGGCGTGGTGGTCTTCGGCGGTTTGTGCTCCGCATCTCGTGCATGCGCATCGCGCGCGTCCTGCGCGTGCACGGCCGAGCCCGCCGATGTGAGCAGGCACAGCGCACAGCCCAGAATTTTCGCCGCCCGGATCTTTTTCATCTTCGCCTCCGAAAGCTGTTGCCTTCGCTCGATCAATCTTCCGACGCGTGCCGCAGGAACGGAACACCGCTGCGCGCACCCCACGCGTAGACGGCCAATGCGACGATGGCCGCCAAAATCGAATCCCACGGCGACGCTAAGAAGCCTTTGCCACCGAAGGTCCCGAGCCATGACACGGCGATCATCAGCCAGTAGAAGACGATCAGCCACAACGACGCTCGCACGTCGCGCGCGACTGCACCGGGATCTTCGCTGCGCCATGCGCGGTACGGGACGTAGACGACATACAGCACGATCTGCACGCCGAGCAGCCACGACACCGTTTTCCATCCCGACCAATAAACGATCAGCGCCGCGATCACGAACGACAGCGGACCGATCAATGCGAAGGCGCGCACGCGAAACGGCCGCGGCAGGTCCGGTGCGTTGCGGCGCAAGGCCGCAGTGGTGATCGGCGCGACCGCGTAGCTCAAGACCAGCGCCGCGGAAACCACGTTGATCATCGCCGACCACGACGGAAACGGCAGCATCCAGAAGATCGCCAGCGCGAAGGTGAGCCACAGCGCAGGGCGCGGAATGCCCGAGCGTTCGTCCACCCGCGTGAAAACGTGGAAGAACGTGCCGCCGCGAGCCCAGCCGTACACCACGCGCGGTGCGGCATTCATGTAGATGTTGCCGCAACCGCTGGGCGAGATCACCGCGTCGCACACCACAAGGAATGACAACCAGCCGACGCCGAGCGCAACGGCGATGTCATGGAACGGCAACGCGAACAGCCTGCCCATGCCATGCCAGCCGTGCGCCATCATCGCCTCCGGCACGCTGCCGAGGAACGCGACCTGCAACAGCACGTAGATGATCGTGGACAGGATCACCGACAGGATCAGCGCGATCGGAATCATGCGTTGGGGGTTGCGTACCTCGCCCGCCACCGAGACGATCGGCGTCAATCCTAGATACGCGAAGATGATTCCGCCGGCCGACACCGCACCGGCGATGCCGGAAAATCCAAACGGCGCGAAGCCGTGCGCGGTCAAGTTGCCCGGATGGAAAAAGTACAGCAGCACGACCACCACCGTGAGCGGCACGACGAACTTGAAAATGCTGACGATGTTGTTGGCACGCGCGAAGGTCTTGACGCTGAAGTAATTCAGCAGAAAGAAGACGCAGAGGATGCCGAGTTGCACGAGCCATCCCAGCAGCGTCGGCGACTGCGATCCCGTTTGCGTCAACTGCGGAAACCACGCCGACGCGTATTGCCGGCAGGCAACGACTTCGATGGCGATCAGGCTGGAAAACGCGATCAGCGTGATCAGGCCCATCAGATAACCGAGCAAAGCGCCGTGCGAGTACACCGGGTAACGCACGACGCCGCCCGCATGGGGCAGCGCCGCGCCCAGTTCGCAATAGACCAGGCCGAGCAGCAGCACCGCGGCGCCGCCGATCAGCCACGACACGATGCCCGCTGGTCCGGCAATATCGGCGACATAGCTTGCCGAAAAAAGCCAGCCCGAGCCGAAGATCGCGCCGAGCCCGATGAAGGTGAGATCGGCGAGATCGAGTTGCTTTTTGAAGCGGCCTTCATCCGCCGCGCCGCGGTTTTCCACCAAATCGTCGGGACGATCGACCACCGCGGTCAGTCCGTCTTTTCCGGCTTGTTGCAGTCGCAGGGCCACTGCGGCTCGGGCCCGCCATCGGCGATGAACTTGTCGATACGCTGTTCCAGCACCGGCAGCGGCACCGATCCGATTTGCAGGATCGTGTCGTGGAAATGGCGGATATCGAATTTCGAGCCGAGCGTTGCTTCCGCTTTCGCGCGCAGCTCGCGGATTTTCAGATAACCGAGTTCGTAGCTGTCGGCCTGACCGGGCCACGAGATATAGCGATCCACTTCGGTATCGATTTCGTGATCGGACAAGGCCGTGTTGTCGTGCAGGTATTGCACGGCCTGCTCGCGCGTCCAATTCAAATGATGGATGCCGGTGTCCACCACCAGCCGGCAAGCGCGCCACATCTGGTACGTGAGATAGCCGAACTTTTCATAAGGCGTTTTGTAAATGCCCATCTCGTCGCCGAGAAATTCCGAATACAGGCCCCAGCCTTCGCCGTAAGCCGAGATGTAACCCTGGCTGCGGAAATCGGGCTGATCGCTCTGCTCCTGCGCCAGTTCCAGTTGCAGCGAATGGCCGGGATACGATTCGTGCAGTGTCAGCGCCGGCATGTTGTACAGCGCGCGCGATTTCAGGTCGTAGGTGTTGACCAGGTATTCACCGGGGCCGCCGCGGCCGGAGGTATAGAACGGCGCGATCGTATCCGGCACCGGCACGATGGTGAAGCGCTCGCGCGGCAGATGGCCGAAGAATCTCGACATCTGCCCATCCACTTCCTTCGCCACCCACGCGGTTTTGTCCAGCAGTTCCTGCGGCGTCTTCGCGTAGAACTGCGGATCTGTGCGCAGGAATTGCAGGAACGCGGCGAAGTCGCCCTTAAAACCGGTCTGCTTCATCACGTCCAGCATCTGCGCGTGAATTTTTGCGACCTGATCCAGGCCGATCTGGTGAATCTGATCCGGTGTCAGATCCAGCGTGGTGAATTCGTGCAATTGTTGGGCGTAATAGGCTTTGCCGTCGGGCAAGGTTTCAGCGGCCAATGTCGTGCGCGCTTGCGGCACGTATTCCTCGTCGAAGAACTTCAGCAATTTTGCGTAGGCGGGAATGATCCCGTCACGGACGATCTTCTGCGCTTGCGCGCGCAGCGCCGTCTGATCGGATGCAGAAATGCTCGCCGGCAACTGCTGAAAAGGTTTGTAGAAGCCGCTTTGCGTGGGATCGGTGAGATCGGCCACCGACTTGATCGAGCGGTCGCGGCCGTCCAGCACCGCGCGCGGAACGCTGAAGCCGCGCCGCAATCCGGCGCGCATGTTGTCGATCTGCTGGTCGAAATACTTCGGAATTTGGCCGAGCTTGTCGAGGTATTTCTTGTAATCGTCCGCCGTGCGCAGACGGTCGCCGTCGAGTTCGTAGCCGACGTCGCTCCAGAACGCCGAGTCGCTGTTGAACGGCATCTGCCATTGCCTGAATTGCTGATCGGCGAGCAGATTGCTGATCTGCTCGCGGTACACGGCGTAGTCGATCTGGTCTTCCGTCGTGAGTTGCTTGACGTCGATGCCGTTGAGCTGATGCATCACGTTTTGCCAATAGTCCAGCCGCTCCTGCTGGCTCTGCGCATCTACGGTATCCAGCCGGCTGTTGTCCGGCTTGGCATTTGCACCGGCCTTGCCGGTACGCCAGGCCCATTCGGCCGTATAGATGGCCTTGAATTGCGCATCCGGGTTTCTGGCCGCTACTGCGGACGAATCCGCCGCGATCGCCCAGTGGTTCGCCCCCAACAACAACGCAGCCAGCATCAACCCGTTCTTCACGCGCTGCCTCCCTCAAGCAATCCGCGCACCTTACCGCGACGGCCGGTTTCGAGCGAATCCGCCGAAGGTCATTCGAATGCGGCGCGGCGTACGTCCATCGCGGCAAGGTAGGCTTCCAGCCCGCGCTGCTCGGTCTCGACGAAAATCTCGCCCGTCGCATCCATCGCGCCGATGCGGTCCGGCCGGAAATTGCGAAAAGACTCGCGCATGCGGCACCACGCGCCCAGCGTCCAGACCTTGCCCCAGCAGGCCAGGCACAGCGGTTCGATTTCGCGCGTGCTCACTTCCGCCGCTTCGTTGCGGTATTCGATTTTCAGCACCCGGTGCGCGGCGATCGCTTCGTGCAGCACGTCGATCACGCCGGTTTTCGCCTCGTACCAGCGCGTCGGCACGAACACGCGCGAACGCGTGGCGCGCTCGCGCAGTTCCGGTGGCAGAACGGCTTCGATCTTCAGCAGCGCGGTCTTCGCGCCTTCGGCCAGCTTGTCGCCGGAGAACGCCTTGACGAAGCGCGTGCCGACCACGAGCGCCTCCATCTCTTCCGGCGTGAACATCAGCGGCGGAATGTCGGAACCCTTGCGCAGCAGATAGCCAATGCCGGCTTCGCCTTCGATCGGCACTCCCGAAGTTTGCAGGTCTGCGACATCGCGATAGACGGTGCGCAACGAAACGGCGAGCGTTTCGGCGAGCCGCCGCGCCGGCAGCGCGGTGCGGCGGCCCTGCAGGGCATGGATGATCAGAAACAGGCGGTCGGCGCGGCGCACGCGCTGCATTATCACAGCGCGCTGCGCGTCGCGTGAGACGCTACGCTGCCAACGCTTCGCGCTGCTGCCTCTGATCCTCCGCCAGCGCCTGATCGAGCTCGAAAGCGCGGCGTATAGCGGGCCGCGAGCCCACGCGCTCGGCGTAATCGCGAAACACCGGCCAATCCGGCACCAGCTTGCCCATCAGTGCCCAGTTCAGCGCGCCGCCCCACAGCACGTCGGCGGCGGAAAACCTGTCGCCCAGCAACCATGAGCCCTGGCTTTGTTGCGCACGTTCCAGTTGCGCCGCAAGCGTGTTCATCACGCTGTCGTAATCGCCATAGCCGCAGGTGCGCTGCGGCACCGGTGCGCGGTCCTGCGAGCGATCCAGGACGGCGGGTTCGAAACAGGAACCGTAGAACACCATCCAGCGCAGATAGGCACCGCGCAGCGGATCGCCGATCGGCGGCGCCAGCTTCTTTTCCGGATACAGGTCCGCGAGGTACATCAGGATCGCAGGTTGTTCGGTGATCAGCACGCCTCCATGCCGGATCGCGGGCACCTTGCCCATGGGATTGATCGAAAGATATTCCATGCTGCGCTGCTCGGCGGTTTCCAGATCCAATGCAACCAGATCGTATGGCACGCCGATTTCCTCGAGCATCGCGCGGGTGATACCGGAGCGGCTGTAAGGCGCGTGGAAAAAGGTGACGGGTTGCGGATGCATGAGGATGTCTCCTTGTCCGTGGGTTTCGGATATGACGCAGTGATTGCTCAGCGCGCCGGCACGAGCCGCCAAAAGGCGGAAGCCCGCGCCCGCTTTCCGTATCGCTTGCCGCGCATCGAGACACGCGCCCTGCCGCGCGGCGCATGAGGATTGCCTTCGATCAAGGCCCAGCGCTGCGCCGCCGGCGCAAACGCAGCGATCAACAGACTCTTCAAAACTTCCATTTCGTTCTCCTTGTCTCCCGATGGCGTGGCAGTCTGCGCCGGCCCTGCTGCCAGCGTGTTGTCAGCAGTTGAGCAAACCGGAGCGTCCCGGGATCAGGTCCGGGGCAGGCTCTGCTGGGGTTTGCATGCGCTACGCTCGCGGAGACGCGAGAATGGGCGCTTTCGTAACCGGGGACCGCCCATGATTTCCCTGACCCAGTTCCTGATCGAGGAACAGCGCACGCACAGTGCGGTGAACGCCGATCTGCGCCTGTTGATCGAGGTGGTGGCGCGCGCCTGCAAGCGCATTTCGATCGCGGTGGGCAAGGGCGCGCTGGGCGGCGTGCTGGGCGACGCGGGCACGGCCGATTCAATCAGCGTGAACGTGCAGGGCGAAGCGCAGAAGAAACTGGACGTGATTTCCAACGAGATCCTGCTGGAAGCCAACGCGTGGGGCGGACATCTCGCCGCGTGCGCGTCGGAGGAAATGGAAGACCCGCACCCGATTCCCGATGCGTATCCGAAAGGCAACTACCTGCTGCTGTTCGATCCGCTGGACGGCTCATCCAACATCGACGTCAACATTTCCGTCGGCACCATTTTTTCGGTGCTGCGCGCAAACGACGATCACGCCAAACCGAATCCTGACGATTTTCTGCAGCCGGGCACGCGACAGGTCGCCGCGGGTTATTGCGTGTACGGCCCGAGCACGATGCTGGTGCTCACCACCGGCCACGGCGCGCACGCGTTCACGCTGGATCGGGAGCTGGGGAGCTTCATGTTGACCGCGCGCGATCTCCGCATCCCGGAAGACACCCGCGAATTCGCGATCAACATGTCGAACCGCCGCTACTGGGAGGCGGCGATGCGGCGCTACGTCGATGATTTGCTCGCGGGCAAGGAAGGCCCGCGCGGCAAAGACTTCAACATGCGCTGGGTGGCGAGCATGGTGGCCGACGTGCACCGCATCCTCACGCGCGGTGGCATCTTCATCTATCCGATCGATGCGAAAACGCGCGAACAGGGCGGCAAATTACGATTGATGTACGAGGCCAATCCGAGGCGTTCATCATCGAACAGGCGGGCGGGGCGGCCACCACCGGCCGGCAGCGCATCCTGGATGTACCGCCGCAGAAACTGCACCAGCGTGTGCCGGTGTTCCTGGGGTCGCGCAACGAAGTCGGGGTGGCCACCCGGTACCACCTCGACACGGACGCCGCGGAATTAGATTGAAGTGCGGACGTCCGCTTTTGATTCATGCGATCACGGACGATCGTGCTAGCTCGACGGCGGATCCTTCTGACGCGTGCGCGCCACGCCGGTCAGTATTCCCAAGCCCAGCAGCACGACTACGCCGACGCCGATCCATTGCGGCGGAATGTGGATCAGATACGCGCCGTAGGCCAGTCCGCAGATCACGATGATCATGCCCAGCAGATAGAGTGCGAACGACATGGTGACTTCCTTGTATGGGGAGCCGTCGGAATATTAGCGCGCAGGCAATCTGAAGATCCGCCGAACGCCTTCATCCGTTTCAAAACAGCCGGCCTTGCGGCGAGGCCACATGCGGCGGCGCGAACTTCGAGGTGTCCAGCCGCACGCCGCCGCGGCGCGTGTAGCCGAATTTCGCGCAGGCGATTTCGAAGCGGCGCGCCAGTAATTGCGCGAACACGCCTTGCCCGCGCATGCGCGTGCGGAAATCCGAATCGTAATCGTGCCCGCCGTTCATCTGCTGCACCAGGCTCATCACATGTTCGGCACGTTGCGGTACGTGCGCACCCAGCCATTCGCGGAACAGTTGCTTCAACTCGTGCGGCAGGCGCAATGTCGTATAGCCCGCGACCCTTGCGCCCGCTTCCGCCGCAGCCTGCAGCACGTGCTCCATGTGGCGATCGTTCAACGCAGGAATGATCGGCGCCACCAGTACGCCGCAAGGCACCCCGGCATCGTTCAAGGTCTTGATGGCCCGGATGCGCCGATGCGGCGCCGACGCGCGCGGTTCCAGTTTCGCGGCGAGGTGATTGTCCAGAAGCGCGCACGAAATGAAGACGTGTACCAGATTCTCTTCCGCCATCGACGTCAGCAGATCGAGGTCGCGTTCGACCAACGCGTTCTTGCTGACGATGGTGCAGGGGTGCTTCGTTTCCAGCAGCACTTCCAGGATCGAACGGGTGATCTTCAAGCGCCGTTCGATCGGCTGATACGGATCGGTGTTGGCACCGAGATTGATCGGCGAACAGCGGTAGCCCGGCTTGCCAAGTTCTCTGCGCAGTTGTTCGGCGGCATTGGTCTTGGCGAACAGTTTGGTTTCGAAATCCAGACCGGGCGAGAGATTCAAATACGCGTGCGACGGCCGCGCGTAGCAATAAATGCAGCCGTGCTCGCAGCCGCGATAAGGATTGATCGATTGATCGAACGGCACATCCGGTGAGTCGTTGCGACTGATGATCGAGCGGGCGCGCTCTTCGGTGACCGTGGTCGCCGGGCGTGGTGCCGCACCGGTTTCATCCGGGGGTGCGTCCCAGCCATCGCTCTCGGCGCAATGCAACGTCGGCTCGAAACGGCCCTCCGGGTTGCTGAGCGCGCCGCGGCCCTTGTGCCGAACCGGCGGATGTGGGAAATCCTGCGCGGACATGGAATGGACTCTGCGCCGCCCTCGTCTCGCTCGACGCGACGGCGGAATGCCAACCATACGTCATACCGACGCCGATTGCTGCGTTATGATCGAGACGCTAGGCGTTGCTTCGACTACGGTGAATTTATGCCTTGGGGATTGTCCGTCGCCGCGGTGGTGGGAATCCTGATCGCTGTATTCGCCCGCTCCCCGGGCTGGGTGGCGTTCGGAGTCATCGTGGGATTGGTATCCGCGATCGGCGCGGCTCTGGCTTTCATCGATGTGCAAATCCGGGCCAGTTCACGGCCCGAGCACATGACGCAAGGCGAGCTGGACGCGTTGAAGGCGACACTGAAGCCGTCGGCCGATCGTCTGCCGCCGCCGGAATCGCGCTAGCCTCCGCTCTTCGGTTTCCGCGCGCCGCGCCGTTTGCTACGCTGCGGCGGCTGACCCGCGGAGAGCTGCCATGAGCACGGTGCATCCGATCCCCCAAATGTTCGCAAAATCCGCGCGGCTGTCACGCGCGGACTATGAACGCCTTTATGCCGAATCGTTGCGCGATCCGGAGGGCTTCTGGAAACGCATCGCGCAGCGGCTGGACTGGATCCGCACGCCTGCGAAGATCAAGAACACCTCGTTCGATGCCGGGGATCTGCACATCCGCTGGTACGAAGACGGCGTATTGAACGTTTCCGCCAATTGTCTCGACCGGCAACTGAAGCAGCGTGGCGACAAGACAGCGATCCTGTTCGAGGGCGATGATCCCAACGAATCGCGCGCGATCTCTTATCGCGAATTGCACGCGGACGTGTGCCGCTTCGCCAACGCGTTGCGCAATCTCGGCGTGCAAAAAGGCGACCGCGTCGCGATCTATATGCCGATGGTGCCGGAAGCCGCGGTGGCCATGCTGGCCTGCGCGCGCATCGGCGCGGTGCACTCGGTGGTCTTCGGCGGCTTCTCGCCCGATGCGCTAGCCGGACGCATCGCCGATTCGCAATGCAAGCTGGTGATCACCGCCGACGAAGGCGTGCGAGCGGGCAAGAAGATTCCGTTGAAAGCCAACGTGGACGAAGCGCTGACGCGCCCCGGCACCACGTCCGTCGAAACAGTGATCGTGCTGCGGCGTACCGGCGGCTCGATCGCGATGCAGTCGCCGCGCGATCGCTGGTGGCACACGCTCGTCGAAGGGCAATCCGATCGTTGCGAGCCGGAGCCGATGAATGCGGAAGATCCGCTGTTCATCCTCTACACCTCGGGTTCCACCGGCAAACCGAAAGGCGTGCTGCACACCACCGGCGGTTATCTGGTGTACGTCAGTTACACACATGAAGTCGTGTTCGATCTGCGCGAAGACGACATTTACTGGTGCACCGCGGACGTAGGTTGGGTGACGGGACATTCGTACGTGGTATACGGACCGCTTGCCAATGGCGCGACCACGCTGATGTTCGAAGGCGTGCCGAACTGGCCGGACGCATCGCGCATCTGGCAGGTCTGCGACAAGCACAAAGTGACATTGATCTACACTGCGCCCACCGCGATCCGCGCGCTGATGCGCGAAGGCGAAGCGCCGGTGAAGAAGGCGTCGCGCGCGAGCTTGCGTTTGCTCGGCACCGTCGGCGAGCCGATCAATCCGGAAGCGTGGGAGTGGTACTTCAACGTGGTCGGCGACGCGCGCTGCCCGGTGGTGGACACGTGGTGGCAGACGGAAACCGGCGGCATCATGATCGCGCCGTTGCCCGGCGTCACCACGATGAAACCCGGCGCGGCGATGCTGCCGTTCTTCGGCATCAAACCCGCGCTGGTGGACAATGATGGTCACCCGCTCCCGGGCGCCGCCGAGGGCAATCTGGTGATCACCGATTCCTGGCCGGGACAGATGCGCACCGTGTATGGCGATCACCAGCGTTTCATCGACACTTATTTCAAAACCTATCCGGGCAGCTATTGCACCGGCGACGGCGCACGCGTGGATGCGGATGGCGACTGGTGGCTAACCGGCCGCGTGGACGATGTCATCAACGTTTCGGGGCACCGCATCGGCACCGCAGAGGTGGAAAGCGCGCTCGTCGCCCATCCGAAAGTAGCGGAAGCCGCGGTGGTCGGCTGTCCGCACGATATCAAGGGGCAGGGCATCTACGCTTATGTCACCCTGGTCGCCGATGTGCGGCCCTCGGACACGCTGAAGAAAGAGCTGTGCGACGGCGTGCGCAAGCAGATCGGTGCGATCGCGGTGCCCGATCACATCCAGTGGGCGAATGCGCTGCCGAAAACGCGCTCAGGCAAGATCATGCGCCGAATCCTGCGCAAGATCGCCGAGAACCAGCCGGATCAATTGGGCGACATCTCCACGCTGGCCGATCCCGCGGTGGTGCAGACGCTGGTCGATCAACGTCTGATCAAGTAGCGATGCAACAGCGATGATCGATGCGGAGGCCTTCGTCGAAGCGAAGCCGCGCGACGTCGCGGCCGCACTCGGCGACGCAGTTCATCTGTGGCGGCTGCCCTGGCGGCGCGACCAGGGCCGCGGCCCATTACTTGAATTGCTCGCGTACTATCTGCAAGTCGACTCCTCTACGTTGAAACTGGAGGAAAACGAACACGGCAAGCCTTCACTGCAAGGTGCGCGCGGGCTGCATTTCAACTGGAGCCACAGCGGCGAGATCGCATTGGTGGCCTTGGCGCGCGATTTCGAGTTGGGCGTGGACGTGGAATGCGCGCGCGCGGGCGTGCAGGTCGTCGAACTCGCGCAACGGTTCTTCGCTCCCGCCGAAGCGGAGGCATTGATTGCGTGTGATGAAAGGGAACGCGAAGACTCCTTTCTGCAATTGTGGTGCGCCAAGGAGGCGGTGCTGAAGGCGCTGGGACGCGGACTGGCGTTCGGCCTGGAGCGGGTCGAATTTGCTTTTTCACAACCCGGTTGGCGGCCGTTTCGGTTCGAAGCCGAGGCAGGCAGCGCCGCCGACTGGCAGGTATTGCCGCTGCGCCCCGCCCCCGATTGCGCCGGCGCGCTGGCCTGGCGAGGACCGCCGCGGCCGCTGCGCACCTGGACCCTGGCCGAAGCGGCTTTCCCCTAGTGAACTTCGACCGGTTTTGCCGGTCACACATACAGTCTCCCCGTGGATCCCGCGCTGCAGGATGCGGCGCAGGCATCACACTCTCCCGGCGCGCCGCAAGCGCGCCGTTTTTTTGATGATTGTTCTTATGAAAGTGCGCACAGGGATGCGCGCTTCTGGACGATCAGGTCGTCACTGATTGCAGGAACGCGATCTATTCTTTAACTTCAGCAAACTGCTGAGTTAAATCAGAGGACGATTGCCAACAGAATGACTCTGCTCAGCGTCAATCTCAACAAGATTGCGGTGCTGCGCAATGCGCGCGGGGAGAGGGAACCGGACATCGCGCGCGCAGCGGAAACCTGCATTGCCGCAGGTTGCGGCGGAATCACGGTGCATCCGCGGCCCGACCGCAGACACGTAACCCCCGAAGACGTGATGTTGCTGGCCGGCCTGACGCACGGCCGGGTCGAGTACAACCTCGAGGGCAATCCGTTCGCGCCACCACGCGAAGGCTATCCCGGATTCGTCGAACTGGTGCGGCGCGCGCGCGCGACACAAGCGACCTTGGTGCCCGATGCCGACGGACAAATCACCTCCGATCACGGTTTCGATCTGCTGCGCGACTCGCAGAAGCTCGCACCGTTGATCGCGGAATTGAATTCGTTCGGCTGCCGCGTTTCCTTGTTCGTGGATGCCGGTGCGGAAAACCTCCAGCACGCCGCGGCCATCGGCGCGTCACGAGTCGAGATCTACACCGGCCCTTTCGCGAAGGCCTTTGCCGCAGGCGATTACCAACGCGAATTGCGCGAATGCGCGGAGACCGCCCGGTGCGCGCGTGCCGCCGGTCTGGCTGTCAACGCCGGGCACGACCTCAACCAGCGCAATCTCGGCACGTTGAAACGCGCCATTCCTGATCTGGCGGAAGTATCCATCGGCCACGCGCTGATCGGAGAAGCGCTGTACGACGGCCTGGATCGCACGGTGCGCAGCTACCTCGAAATCCTGCGCACCTGATCGCGCGCCAGAGGCGACGGATCCGCGCAACAAAAAAGCCGCGATTTTCGCGGCTTTGTTTTTGATGCCGATTTGTTCTACTCGACGCCCGGCTGGCCCAGCTTGCCGGTAGTGACGAAGCCCAAGTGCACCATGCCGGAATCCTTGGCATCCTGCATCACTTTGTAGATCACCTTGTATGGTGTCGTCTTGTCGGCGCGAATGTTCAACTGCGGCTGCGGAAACTGCTGCGCGGTCACGGCCAGGCGCGCCTTGTATTCGGCTTCGCTGAGCTGCGCGTCGTTCCAGTAGATCGTACCGTCCTGCTCCACCGCGAGATCAATCGGAGCGACCTTGATGGTTCCCGCCTTCTCGTTCGGATCGGCTTTCGGCAGCGTCACCTTGATCTTGTGTGACATCAGGGGCGCGGTGATCATGAAGATGATCAACAGCACCAACATCACGTCCACGAGGGGCGTGACGTTGATCTCCGACATCGGACCGCCGCTGCTGGTATTGGTGCTGAAGGCCATCTTCCCGTCTCACTTAAGCCGTTTTAGAACGACGTTCTTTGGGGCACTTGGAGCTGCCATCCTTGCAAAGAGCTCCGTCGTTATTTCTCGAAGCCGATCTTCTGCACGTTGTCGCGCTTGGCCTGCGCCATCACACCTGCGATGTAGTCGTATTGTGTGATGTCGGTGGCTTTGATGTGCAGCTCGGGCTGTTGTTCCAGTGGCTTGGCGCCGATCACCGCCAACTGCGCCTGCAATTCCAGACTGGAAATCGGCTGGTCGTTCCAGTACATCGAGCCGTCTTCCTTGATGGACAGGCTGATCGGCGTCGGCGGATTTTGCGGCGGCGTCTGATTGCGATTCGGCTGCGGCAGGTCGATGGTGATGTTGTGCTGCAGCAGAGGCGCAGTGATCATGAAGATGATCAACAGCACCAGCATCACGTCCACCAACGGCGTGACGTTGATCTCCGAAAGCGGACCGCTGCGCTGGCCGGTGCTGAAAGCCATTTCTTTCGCTCCCGAACCTTACTTGCGGGCGGCCGGCGGCGGCGGAACGTTGCTGCCCGCGACGTTGGCGGCGCGGGTGCCGGCCACAGCCGCGGCCGGCGTGACTTCCACGCGCGAACCGGTAGCGAAGAAGTCGTGCAGGTCGTGCGCGAATTCGTCGAATCTGGCGTAGGTGACGCGGTTGGCGCGCACATAGAAGTTGTACGCCAGCACCGCGGGAATGGCGGTGAACAGACCGAGTGCGGTCATGATCAAAGCCTCGCCCACCGGACCGGCAACCGCCTCGATCGAGGATTGGCCGGAAGCGCCCAGGTTGATCAACGCGTGATAGATGCCCATGACGGTGCCGAGCAGGCCGACGAACGGCGCCGAGGAGCCGACCGTGGCGAGCAGGGTCAGGCCGCCCTCCAGTCGCATGCTTTCACGCGCCACCGCCTGACGCAGGGCGCGGTCCACGAACTCGGAACGGTTCAGGGCCTCGACCATGCGGCTGCCTTCATGCCGCTGATGATGGGCGGCTGCGGAAGCCGCGTCCAACGCGATCTTCGAGAACGGCTCGCCGCGGGGCTGCTTCTCCATCAGGCGGATGGCATCTTGCGCCGACGGCGTATCCCAGAATTGCGAGATCACGCGATCCGCGCGGGCGCGGATCAGGGCGTTGCGCAGCGCGTTGGCGATGATGAAGTACCAGGAGCACAGCGACATCACGAACAAGGTCACCAGCACCAGCCAGCCGACCCAGTCGAGGCTGTGAATCAGGTGATCGAAGCCCATCTGTTGCAGGGCTTGCGCGTTGCTGTTGCCGGACCCGGCAGGAGGTGTGGTTGGTGCTTGCTGCATGGCGCTACCCTTCCTTAAAACGTGGTAAGTGACTGTAACGGATTACCGGAAGACGAAAGTGAAAATTTACTCGACGCCGTTGAGAGTCCAATTGACAGGGATGCGAACCTGACCACCTACCGCTTGGCCATTTTTCATACCTGGATTGAACTTCCAATTACGTGCGGCCTGCATGGCGGCTCGATCGAGTTCCCGGAATCCACTGGATTTTTCCACCTTTACGTCTAACACATTGCCGCTGGCATCAATGGTTACGATCAACATCGTGACGCCTTGATGTCCTTGTCGCGCCGCCTCAATGGGATACGGTGGCGGGTGCATGTTCTTGTAGCTGATGTCGACGCCAGGTGCGATATCAGCAGGGGGAGCAGGCGGCGCGGGCGGCGCGGGCGGCGGTGCAGGCTCGGCCATCTGTGACACTTCCTGTACCGGCGGCGGCTGAGCCGGCGGCGGCGGAGTCGGCGGCGGCTTGACCAGCTCCTTGATCTTCGGCGGCGGCGTTTTCGGCGGCTCCGGGGGCGGTGGTGGCGGGGGCGGCGGCGGCGGCGGCGGTTCGATGAATTCCACCGTGACGACCTTGTTTTCGGCTTTCTTTTCCGCCTCCGGTGGTGCCGCCGGTGTCAGGAGCACCAGAATGACGACGCAGTGCACCGCAATCGCCGCTGCGATTGCAATCGTGCGCCACCAATTGAAGCGATCGTGTTTGGTCGCGTGAGTCGGAGCCATCGTGTGAACCAGTCGCTGTCCTGTTCGGTCTCGCGTTCCTCACCCGAAAGTCCGGATGGTGCCCACGAGGGCGGCTGAAAAGAGAAGCAAATTACACCAGCACCGGGCTTTTGCCTAGAGGGCAAGTCGGCGACTCCTCATGGCGCGCCGACTCACACGTGGCGCCGTTGCGCCCGCAGATCAGTCCTTCTTCTTGTGCCCCTTTTTGGTGCCGCCCACGTGCGGCAACCCGCCCTTGTCGTACGCGGCATTCGCCTTGGTGTCATCGCCGGCGAGGTGATAGGCGTCGCCCAGCAACTTGTAGTTGTCGCTGTTCGGCTTGATGATGCCCTTGTCCATACCTTCTTCGATCACCTGCGCCGATTTCAATGCGTTGCCCTTGGTGTCCTTACCTTCCAACGCGATGTTGAAATACAGCTTCGCCATGTTCAGATAGGTCGTTTCGTCGGTGATCTGCCCGTTTGTCCTGGCGCGCTCGAGCAAAGGCAAAGCCTTGTCATACTCGTGCGCATTCGTGTAAATCTGCACAACGTTCATCAGCAACTTGGCGTTGTTGGGATCCTTTGCAAGCGCCGCTTCCGCCACCTTGGCAGCGTCATCGTACTTGTCTTCGGCGAAGTAGCTCGCCATCAGGAGCTGATCCCAATCGGGTTTGGGTTCGTCCGTCATGGACTTCGCCTTCAGGATCGCCTCGACCGCTTCGGGATATTTCTCCAAACGATAGAGCGCATTGCCCTTCAACGCGTATGCGTCCGCGGACTGGCTGCCACTTTGCTGCATCCACTGATTGAGCGCATTCAGCGCGTCCGAGTAGTCCTCGTCTGCGATGTACATCTGTGCCAGCACGAAAAGTGCCGGAAAATAGTCCTTGTTGGGCAGCGAGTTCAGGTCCACGGCCTGCTTCTGCAAGGCGATCGCACCCTTGGTGTCGCCGCTGTTGTAGCGAAGCTGGGCCAGGCCCCTTAATGCCATCGCTTTGGCGAATGCATTGCTGTCATTGTCGGCGATCGGCTGCAAGTCCTTCTGCGCGGTAGCGGTGTCGCCGTTATTGGTCGCGTTCAACCCTTCGTTCAGCGCCTTGGCCTCCTTGTCGGTGACCGTCGTGTTTTTCGGTTCCTGGCGCGTGGCGTTCGGGTACTGATTGGCCTGTTTGGAATCCTCTTTCTCCTGCGGCTTTTCTTTTTTCTTGTCCTGCTGTCCGCATTTGTTCTGCATCATCTGGATGTCAGAACAGCTCTGCCCCGCCGTACTGCTCATCTGCGCCAGTGCTGCGCCGGAACTCAGAATGAGCGCTACGCTCAGGCCGCAAATAAGCAGACGCGAATCGAGCTTCATGGGGTTCTCTGAAGGGGGTGCCTGCGGCACGGATAAGCAATGAGGTTACCGCGGGTGCAGCGTCGAACTCAAGCGGCGCCGCGGAGCGAAAATTTGTATCCGGTCGGATGTTGCGCGATTGTTATGCCAAGCAGCTCAGATGTCCAAATTGGCGACCTTCAATGCGTTGGTTTCTATGAAATCGCGGCGCGGTTCGACCACGTCGCCCATCAGAGTCGCGAAGATCTGATCAGCAGCTACTGCATCCTCTATCCTCACCTGCAACAGGCGGCGCGTGTCCGGATTGACCGTCGTTTCCCAGAGTTGCTCGGGGTTCATTTCGCCCAATCCCTTGAAACGCTGAATGTTACGGCCCTTCTTGGCTTCTTCGAACAGCCAAGCCCGCGCCCGGGCGAAATCGCCGATGCTCTGGGAAGCATTGCCGCGGCGGATTTGCGCACCCGGCCGGATCAGCCCGTGCAGAACGCGTGACGTCTCCAGCAGTGGCCGATATTCCGCACCCGCGAAGAACGTTTGCGACAGCACCCAAGTGTGCTCGCTGCCATGCTGGCTGCGCGTCAGCAACAATGCGGCCGGGTGCTCGCCCTCGGTTTCGCGCCATTGCAACCGATATTGCGCGCGCCCCAGCCCGGACGAATTGAGGCGTGCCATCAGTGCATGTACCCACGCCTGCATCGCATCGCGGCTTTGCCACAACTCCGGTTCCAGCGGCGCGTGATCGAGTAACGCTGTGAAGAACGTGATGTCTCCACGCGCTGCGAGACGTCCTATCTGCTCAAGCGCCGCTTGATAGTCGCGCAGCAATTTCTCCAGCCCTTCACCTATCACGGGTGGTGCATCGGGGGCGTACAGCAATTCCGCACCTTCGACGGCATTGCCGATCAAGTATTCATTGAGTGCCGAATCGTCCTTGAGGTATAGCTCCTGTTTTCCCTGCTTGATCTTGTACAGCGGTGGCAGCCCGATATAGACATGCCCGCGCTCGATCAACTGAGGCATCTGCCGATAGAAAAACGTCAGCAGCAGGGTACGGATATGCGAACCGTCCACATCCGCGTCGGTCATGATGATGATGCGGTGGTACCGCAGCTTGTCGGCATTGAACTCGTCCTTGCCGATGCCGGTGCCGAGCGCGGTGATGAGGGTGCCCACCTCCGCCGAACCGAGCATTTTGTCGAATCGCGCCTTTTCGACGTTCAGGATCTTGCCCTTCAGCGGCAGCACCGCCTGGTATTTTCGGTTACGTCCCTGCTTGGCCGAACCGCCGGCGGAATCTCCCTCGACAAGGAACAGTTCGGAAAGCGCCGGGTCTTTCTCCTGACAATCGGCCAGCTTGCCAGGTAAGCCAGCGATGTCGAGTGCGCCCTTGCGCCGGGTTAATTCGCGCGCCTTGCGCGCTGCTTCACGTGCCCGAGCGGCCTCCACCACTTTTTCAGCGATGATTCGCGCTTCGGATGGGTTCTCCAGCAGAAACTCTTCCAGTTTGGCATTTACCACCTGCTCGACCAAGCCCTTGACCTCACTGGAAACCAGTTTGTCTTTGGTCTGGGACGAGAATTTCGGATCGGGGAGCTTGATGGAGAGCACCGCGATCAGCCCCTCTCGCATGTCATCACCGCTTAGCTGGATCTTGGCGTTCTTCGCCAGTCCCTCCTTTTCGATGTAGTTCGATACCGTTCGCGTCAATGCGGCGCGAAATCCCGTGAGATGTGTACCGCCATCCTTTTGCGGAATGTTATTGGTGAAACAATACACGGACTCTTGGTAGCCATCCGTCCACTGCATGGCCACTTCGACGGTCGTAGTTTCAGCGAGCGCGCTGAAATGGATCACGCTGGGGTGCAGCGGGATCTTCAATTGGGCAAGGTGCTGTACGAACGAGCGAATGCCGCCCTCGTACTGGAATATGTCGCGTTTATCCGCGCGTAAATCAATCAGCTCGATCCGTACGCCAGAGTTCAAAAAAGCCAACTCTCTCAAGCGCTTGGCAAGGACATCGTAATGGAACTCAATATGGGTGAAAGTGGCCGGACTCGGAAGGAAACGCACCATTGTTCCGCGCCGCGCTGATGTTCCCACCGTTTTTAGCGGATACAGTGGTTCGCCGAGTTGGTATTCCTGCCTGTATTCCTGGCCATCGCGATAAATCGTCAGCCATAAATGTTCGGATAACGCGTTGACCACCGATACACCTACGCCGTGAAGACCTCCGGAAACCTTGTATGAGTTGGCGTCGAACTTCCCGCCTGCATGCAGGACTGTCATTACCACTTCTGCGGTAGACCGGCCCTCTTCGGGGTGGATGTCCACGGGAATCCCGCGCCCGTTGTCGCTCACGCTGACCGTGCCGTCCTCGTGGAGGGTGACAATCACTTCATCGCAAAAGCCCGCCAGCGCCTCATCAATGGAGTTGTCCACCACCTCAAAAACCATGTGGTGGAGGCCAGTCCCGTCATCGGTGTCTCCGATGTACATTCCAGGCCGTTTGCGAACGGCCTCCAGCCCTTTCAACACCTTGATACTGCTGGAATCGTAGGAGTCATTCATGCCGCTGGGTCTCGCCCAATCAAACGATCAATTATACCACCGATACTCAGCGCTCGGACTGCGTAACCCTCCCCTGTTCCACGTGGAACACCGCGCCGGGCAAGCGGGCGTCCAAGCTGGGTGGCTCTGTGGCCGTAATCCAGACCTGCGCTCCAGAAGAGACGATTTGGTGGAAAACGAGCCGCAAGTGCGGTGCGTCCAACTCGGAAGTCAGATCATCAAGGCAAACGATAGGCCACACACTCCTATGGGCGGCGAACAGGCTCCCTTGTGCTATCACACAAGCCAGTGCTGCCAGCTTGGCTTGTCCACGCGAAAAATGTTCTCTAACGGGTGCTGCCTGGAAAGTCAGCCTCCAATCGGCTCGATGTGGCCCAGATCGGGTATGGGCCCGTCGGATGTCCACTTCCCTTTGTGCCGCCAATATCGTACTCAGCGGCCGATCAGTATCCCAACCGGCGAAATACTGAAACTGCGGACTACCCAGCTCGGGCAGGAGGCTTTCGGCCGCCCATTTCAAGTGCGATTGAAACGACTTGATGTAAACCCGTCTCTCCCGTTCTAACGGCGCAGCCAAGCGCTCCAGTTCCATTTCCCAAAGCTCGAGCTGCCCTGCGGTTCCATCAGTTCGCAGCAGGGCGTTGCGCTGGCGCAAGGCCCGACGATATTCCCGCCAATGGCTGAGCGAGGCGTGTTCCACGTGGAACACACCCCAATCCAGAAAGCGTCGCCGGCCGTCGGCCGGTCCGGCGATCAATGTATGCGCGCCAGGTTCGAAGCAGATAGCGGCGCAATGCTGCAACACAGCCGAGAGCGTCGAGACGTCTTGCCCATTTACGCGGATCTGCCAATCACCGTCCGATCGAGCCATTCCGAGCACGCACGACCCGTGGGCGGCTTCGATCTGGGCATGTACAGTGAACCCGGAAGAATCCCTCTGGACCAACGCATCCAGCGCTCCACTCCTGAAGGAGTGCCCATGGGAAAGCAGATAAATCGCCTCAAGCAGGCTGGTCTTGCCAGAGCCGTTGGGGCCGACCAGCCAGTTCAATTGCGCTGCTGGCGCGAGTTCGACCTCGTCAAGGCACCGCAGGTGGTGCACCCGCAGCCTGTTTATTTTCACGCTGAGCTTCGACCTCTCGGCTCAGAGGCGGAGCGGCATCACCACATGACGGACTTGGTCACCTTCAGCGCTCTGCAGTAGGCAGCTCGATTGCGCGTCGCGCAGTTGCAGACGGACCTTCTCATCACTGAGGGATCCTAATGCATCCAGCAGATAGCCGACGTTGAAGCCAATTGCCAGCTCATTTACGGATGTTTCCGCCTCGAGCTCTTCGACCGCCTCTTCCTGCTCCGGATTGTGTGCAACGATTCGCAATCGCCCTGGACTGACCTCAAGCCTCACGCCGCGATATTTTTCATTGGAGAGGATGGCGGCGCGTTGCAGCGCCGCGCGCAATGCCTCGCGTTCAAGCAGCAAAACCTTGTCCGCGCCCAAAGGAATTACCGCCTCGTAATCGGGAAAGCGGCCGTCTATCAATTTCGATGTGAACACCACATCGTTGCGCCGCACACGCAGATGGTTGCGGCCGAACTCGACGGTCGCCTCACCGTCCCCTCCAGAAAAAAGGCCCAGCAATTCCAACACCCCTTTGCGCGGAATGATGATCTGGCGTGCGCTGCTTGCTTTTTTGTCCAATCGCGTTTCCGCTAATGCCAAACGATGGCCATCGGTGGCGACACAGCGCAACCCGGTATCGCGCAGATCAAGCAGCATGCCGTTCAAGTAATAACGGACATCCTGATTGGCCATGGCAAAGGCGGTGCGCTCCATCAAATCCTTCAAGGTGGCTTCGGGCAATTGCACCTTGTCGACCAAGTCGATTTCATCGATGGTGGGAAACTCCTCGGCGGGCAACGTCGCCAATGTGAACCGGCTGCGGCCGGCGTTTACGGAAACCCGCTCGCCGTTGAGTTTAATGTCGAGCTGCGCGCCGTCGGCGAGCGCGCGCACGATGTCGAAAAGCTTTCGGGCCGGAATGGTGGTGGCACCATTCTCCGCGGCGTCCACGGGAATCCCGGCACGCATTTCAACTTCCAAATCCGTTCCTGTCAGGCTCAAACGCCCTTGATCGACCTGAAACAGAAGGTTGGCAAGCACAGGCAAGGTCTGGCGGCGCTCGACCACGCCCACGACTTTTTGCAACGGGTTGAGCAAGGCTTCTCGCTGGATGCTAAAACGCATGTCGGATCCCCGATCCAGATCAACAGGTGATAGTCAAATACAGTAGCTTTAGGGCCTGTGTATATCGGACTTCAGCTTGTTATGTAATTTGAATCAATTGCTTACGTAATCCGGCTTTGCCCATAAGCGGAAGGCCTTCCTGTGGAGAAAGTGTGGATGGAAACCGGGGCCGCATCTTTGCACATGCCATCCACAAGTTCAGCCGGTAAGTATACGAATCAGTCTGTCCCAATCCTGGTGTACGCGCGTGTCGCTGTCACGCAGGTTGCGGATGGTTTTCGAGGCATGCATCACCGTCGTATGATCGCGACCGCCGAAAGCCTCGCCGATTTCAGGAAGGCTGTGCTCGGTCAGCTCCCGCGCCAGCGCCATCGCCAATTGCCGCGGCCGCGCCAGCGAACGTTTGCGGCTTTCCGACAACAAGTCTGACAATCGTACTTGGTAGTAATCGGCGACGGTCTTTTGAATATTCTGGATGGTGATCGCCTGTGCGTGCACCCGCAGCAGATCGCTCAATGTTTCCTGCACGAAGTCCAGCGAAATCTCCCGGCCGAAGAAATTCGCCCGTGCAGCGACGGTGTTGAGCGCCCCTTCGAGATCGCGCACGTTGGTGCGGATGCGACGCGCCAGCAGCATCGCGACGTCCTCAGGCATGCGCATGCCGCGGATGCGTGCCTTTTCCAGCAGAATCGCCGCGCGCGTTTCGAAGTCCGGCGGCTCGATCGCGACCGACAGGCCCCAGCCAAGCCGTGATTTCAGGCGAGGTTCCAGATTCTCGACTTCCTTGGGATAGCGGTCGCAGGTCAGGATGATCTGCTGTTTGCCTTCCACGAGCGTGTTGAAGGTATGGAAGAATTCCTCCTGCGTTGTGTCCTTGCCTCCGAAGAACTGGATGTCGTCGATCAGCAGCGCGTCCACCGATCGAAAGCGCCGTTTGAAATCGTCCATGTTCTTCGTGCGCAGCGATTCGATCATCAAGCTCGTGAAGCGTTCCGAATGCACGTACAAAAGTTTCATGCCGGGATTGCAGGAGCGCATCAGATTTCCGGCGGCCTGCATCAAGTGCGTCTTGCCGAGGCCCGTGCCGCCATAAAGCAGCAAGGGGTTGTAGGCACGGCCGGGGTTTTGCGCCACCTGCATGGCCGCGGCTTTGCCGAGCTGATTGGATTTTCCTTCGACGAAATTATCGAAGGTGTAGTGCGGGTCCAGATTGTGGATCGGCGCGGGTTCGGCGGTCGCGACGTTCTCTCTCGCGATCGGCGGCGTCAGTGAGCCCACTTCCAACTTCACCGGCACCGGATGGCCGGCCACGTTTGTCAGGGCCAGTTCGATGCAAGGCAGATATTCGCCGCGGACGCGGTCCAGCGCATACGTATTGGGCGCGAACAGGCGCAGCGCGCTGCCGTCTTCGCGTGCCTGCAACGGATGCAGCCAGGTATGCAGAACCTGCTCGCCCAACTCGCCCTCGAGGCGTTGCAGGCAGCGCCGCCACAAATCGCTCATGGCAGCTCGAACGGATAAGGGTGGAAATGCATCAGATGCTCGCGAAGCAAACCGGGAGTCTACCAGCCTGCCGCTCGAGCGCAGCGAGTGCAAGCGACGTGGGTGCTGCAGGAGCGCTTGACTGTAGCTTGACAGGCGCAAACGTGCTTGCGAACATTGACAGTCTTTCACCCGCATTTCGGTTCGCGCGGCTGCGCGGATCCCGGAGAGCTTTCATGAAACGCACCTTCCAGCCCAGCCGGCTCAAGCGCGCGCGCACGCACGGCTTCCGCGCTCGCATGAAGACAGCCGATGGACGAAAAGTGCTGTCCGCGCGACGCGCCAAGGGCCGCAAGCGCCTGATCCCGTAGTCGATGAATCGCCCGGCCGGCCTGCCGCCGAGTGCGCGGCTGCGCCATGCCGCCGACTTCGCCGTGCTGCGTAGCGCAGCCGGCCGGATGGACACCCGCTATTTTCTGATCCGCTATTGCAACGGCGGCATGGCAAGTTCGCGCTTGGGGCTTGCGGTATCGAAGCGGGTTTCAAAAAGTGCGGTTCAGCGCAACCGCATCAAGCGGCTGACCCGGGAGTCGTTCCGCCGCGCACGTAAAGACATGCCGACGTGGGATGTGCTGGTCATCGCTCGCACACGTGCAGCAGACATCGAAAACGCTGCTCTGCGCGCCGATTTGGAGCGCGCATGGTTGCGTCTGCAGGCGTTGAAGCAAGAACGCGCGCCGGGCACAATCTCGGGTTGACCTGCCGGATGCGCCGCACGCGCCACCGTGAGTTTCCCTCGTGATGAATCAAACGCGAACCTTGCTGGTCGTGGCGTTGCTGTTTGTCGCCTGGTTGATATGGAACCAGTGGCAGCAGGACTACGGCGCGCAGCCTCAACCGACACACGCGCAGACCGCCGCGCCGCAGGTCGCAGCAAATGCGGCGTCGGGTGAGGTGCCGGCTGCGAATTCCCCGGCGGCCTCGTCGGAACCCGCGATGAAAACGGCGTCTCCGATGCCGCCGGCGAACGCACCGGCCCCGGCACCGGGGCAAGTCGTCACGCTCAGCAATGACGTGTTGCGGCTTACCATCGATACCCGCGGTGGCAGCATCGTGCGCGCCGATCTCCTGAAATATCCGCAGCAGGTAAAGGGGGACAGCTCGCCGGTGAGCTTGCTGGATGACAGCGCGCAAAGGCTGTTCGTCGCGCAGGATGGACTGGTCGGCGCGAACGGCAGTCCGGCGCCCGATCATCTAGCGCTGTTCACACCGCGAGCCACGTCGTCGGTATTGGCTCCCGGCGCCAACATGGTTTCACTCGATCTGGATTGGCGCGATGCCTCGGGCGTTGTCGTGGTGAAGCGCTACACCTTGAGCCGCGGCAGCTACGTGGTACAGCTGCAGCAGCGCGTGGACAATCGCAGCGAAAGTATTTGGAGCGGCAATGCGTATGAGCAAATCGAACGCGTCCAGCCGCCCGCGCCGCCCAAGCATTTTCTGGAGTTCTACGATCCCGAGCGCTCCAGTTTCATGGGCGCGGCCTGGTACAGCCCGCAGGACAAATTCAACAAGCTCGCGTTCGACAAATTCGAAGCGGATGGGCTGAGCCGTCAGGTGCAGGGCGGCTGGGTGGCGATGATCCAGCATTACTTTTTCGCCGCGTGGATTCCGCCGGCCTCTCAAAGCGAGCAGTTCAGCACCGCGCAATTGGCGCCCGCGAGCGGCAGCGACAAGGCGCGCTACCTGATCCGCGCGCGAGGTCCGGGCATCAGTATCGCCCCCGGGCACAGCGCCACGCTGGATGCGCGGCTGTACGTCGGACCGAAATCGCAGAACACACTTTCCACGATCGCACCGGGATTGGAGCTCACCGTCGACTACGGCGTTTTCACCGTGATCGCGCAGCCGTTGTTCTGGATCCTCTCGAAGTTCCACGCGCTGGTCGGCAATTGGGGCGTGGCCATCATCCTGCTGGTGCTCCTGATCAAGGCCGCATTCTTCAAATTGTCCGAGCAGCAATACAAGGCCGGCGCCAAGATGCGCAAGCTGCAACCGCGCATCGCGGCGTTGAAGGAGCGCTACGGAGAAGACAAGCAGAAGCAGCAGCAGGCGATGATGGAGCTGTACCAGAAGGAGAAGGTCAACCCGCTGGCCGGCTGCCTGCCCACGCTGATCCAGATTCCGGTGTTCTTCGCGCTGTATTACGTGCTGATGTACAGCGTGGAGCTGCGGCACGCGCCGTTCTTCGGCTGGATCCACGACCTTTCCGCGCCCGATCCGTATTTCGTGCTGCCGGCGCTTTACACGCTGGTCATGATCGCCACGCAATATCTGACGCCGGTGCAAGGGATGGATCCCACGCAGGCGAAGATCATGAAAGCGATGCCGATCGTGTTCGCGGTGATGTTCGCCTTCTTTCCGGCCGGTCTCACGCTGTACTACGTCGTCAATGGGCTCACCGGTGTCATCCAGCAGTGGGTGATCACACGCCGCATCGAACGGGCCGACGCGCGCGCGAAAGCGTAGCAAGGCCGGACGTGAGCGCGGCAAACGACACCGTTGTCGCCATCGCCACGCCGCCGGGCTCGGGCGGAATCGGCATTGTGCGATTGTCGGGTCCGCAGGTTCCGCGAATCGCGCTCGACTGGATCGGTGAATTGCCCGCAGCAAGGCGGGCGAGACTGGCGGCCTTGCGCGACGCGAGCGGCGAGCTGATCGATCACGCGCTGGTGCTGTATTTCGAGGCGCCGCACTCCTTCACCGGCGAACACGTGCTGGAAATCCATGCTCACGGCGCACCGGTGGTACTGAAGGCACTGCGCGCACGCGCTTGCGCGCTGGGCGCCAGGCCGGCACGCGCCGGCGAATTCTCCGAACGCGCGTTTCTCAACGGCAAGTTCGACCTGGCGCAAGCCGAAGCGGTTGCCGATCTCATCGCATCCAAGTCCCAGGCGCAGGCGCGCGCTGCGCTGCGCTCGCTGCAAGGCGAGTTTTCCTCGCGGGTCCAGGCACTGCTGCACTCGCTGGTCAACCTGCGCGCGCACATAGAAGCGGCGATCGATTTCCCGGAGGAAGAAATCGATTTCCTTTCCGATCCCGTCCTGCGTGCGCGCATGGATGCGCTCCGCGAAGGATTAAGTGTATTGCTGATGGAAACCCGTCGCGGCGTGCAGCTGACCGACGGGCTGCACGTGGTGATCGTGGGCCGTCCCAATGTCGGCAAGTCGAGCTTGTTGAACGCGTTGGCGGCCGACGAACGGGCCATCGTCACGGACATCCCGGGCACCACGCGCGACGTACTGCGGGAAGAGGTGCGTCTGGACGACGTCACGCTGACGCTCGCCGATACCGCCGGACTGCGCGAATCGAACGACGTGGTGGAAACCGAGGGCGTGCGCCGCGCGCGCGACGAACTGCGACGCGCCGATCTGGCGTTGTTGATCACCCAAGCCGCGCAGGCGGAAACCGATCTGGCGCTACTGCGCGATCTGCCCGAATCGCTGCCGCGGTTGATCGTGATCAACAAGATCGATCTGGATGGCATGAACCCTGGATACGGGTCACGAGATGGCATCGAACTAATCGCGCTCTCGGCAAAAACCGGGGTTGGCCTGGAACTGCTGCGCGAGACCTTGAAACGGCGCGCCGGCGCGAACGACACCGAGGAAGGTGCGTTCAGCGCGCGCGCGCGGCACGTGCTGGCACTCGAGCGTGCGCAAGTCCATGTCCAAAACGCGGTGCGAGTCCTGGCCGAAAGCCGCGCAGGAGAGTTGGCAGCCGAGGAACTGCGTCAGGCGCAGCGGCACCTGGGTGAGATCACCGGCGAATTCACCACGGAAGATTTACTCGGAGCCATTTTTTCCTCGTTCTGCATCGGCAAATAGCGGCGTTTCCGGTTTCGCTTGCCCAGGAATGTCCTCTTGCGGACCTTCGCTCGCGAAAGCGCGTGCAGCTGCTGCCATTATTGACATTGAGCGATCGCCGGCGGTAGGGTGAAAATCGGCCAAATCTCAGGGGGAACTCATGAAGGCAATACTGAAAGGTATGGCCATGTGCGCGCAGGTCGGCTTGCTGCTTGCGCTGCCCTTGGTAACACACGCTCAATCGTATCCCCCGGAAGTGCAGGTGGGATCGCGCGTCATCGCCGATTACGAATTCGACTGGGGCCGCGATGGCGTCTACTGCTCGACCTGCAACGTCGGCGCGGGCAACAATCGCTTTGCGTACATCGACGGTTCGGGCAACCTTTGGGTGGGCCACGTCAACGTCGACACCGGCGGATTCGTGCCGAGTAACGGCCAAGGCAAGTTGGTCGACACCAACACCACTCCCGCAAACGTGCTCGGCAATGGCCCGGAATGGATGTCCTTGACCAAGGCTTCGGCGCTCGTCTACGACCGCTGGCTCGACGGTAAACCGCATTCCTTCTACAACGCGTGTGTCGGCTTCGCCAACGTCAAAAGCGATGGCTCATGGAACGCCGGGTGTATGTCCGACAGCAAGGGCTACGTGTTGCCCATCGGGACATTTACCCAGGGCGACACCAAGCCAATGGTGTCTTATCAGAACTTTTCCCAGGTGAGCACTAACGTCTATTGGCGTCTCGCGCAAAACGGATCGCCTCAGCACTTCGTATTCGGCCCCAGCAGTCAAACCGGCGTGACGCGTCGCTGGGTTGTGGGCACGCACAAACTCTTTTTGACGGCTCCGGCACCGCCGGATGCCTCCGGAAAGGTTTACCGTCAGGCGTTTCTATATTCGGCGGACGACGATACCTTGCAGCAGCTCACCTTCGAGCCGACCAACAAGACTTCAGGATTCATGTGGGCGGCGCCCGAATATGACAACAAGTTCGTCTTTTTCGTGCGCGTCGGCGTCGGCGAGGTTGATGTCTATCGTTATCTGAACGATGAAAACGGTCAGCCGAGCTGGCGAGTCGTCAACCAGATTTTCGCCTCCTCCGACAATCCCTACATCTACTCGGCAGAACCATTCGTATATCAGGGCAAGTCGTATATCTTCTTCTCGGTATCCGCCACGCAAGAGGGGCACAGCGTAACGCCGAGCCAGATAGCGATATCGAATATCGATCCGAACGCACCGTGGTATCGGGAGCTCACTTCGAATGTGCCGGATGTCCGTGCACGGCGTGATCCGGAGTACTACATCACCTCGAACGGCCCGTACCTCTACTACAACCGCTACATTCTTTCGAATGGTGTAGCGCAACCCGAGGGCGTGTTTCGCGTCGACACAGGACTCGGTCCGCCGCCGCGTGGGCCGGCGCCGACCCATGTAGAGCGTTCAAAGCCCTGAAGCGGCGGCTCCCATCCACAACCAAGTGGAATGTGAAACCGGGAGGAGCGATCCTCCCGGTTTCTGCGTCTGCAGAAATAAACGAGGACGAGGAGCTTGGTGCGGCTGAATCCGGCCCCATCAAGGAAGATCAAGCAAGGAGGGCGCATCGTGATCGACTTTTATTTCTGGCCTACGCCCAACGGCTACAAAATCGCGTTGTTTCTCGAAGAAACCGGACTTCAGCACACCGTCAAGACGGTCGACATCAACAAAGGCGAGCAGTTCGAGCCGGCGTATCTGGCGATTTCGCCCAACAACAAAATGCCCGCCATCGTGGACCGCGCGCCGAACGACGGCGGCGGACCGATCAGCGTGTTCGAATCCGGCGCGATCCTGTTGTATCTCGCCGGCAAAACCGGGCGCTTCATTCCCGCCGATCCGCGCGCACGCATGCAATGCATCGAGTGGCTGTTCTGGCAGATGGCCGGCCTGGGTCCGCTGACCGGCCAGTACGGTCACTTCCATGTCTACGCGCCCGAGAAGATTCCCTACGCGATGGAGCGCTACCGGAACGAAGCAGAGCGGCTGCTGTGCGTTCTGGATCATCGTTTGCGCGGGCGCGAATTCATCGCCGGCGACGAATACACAATCGCCGACATGGCCTGCTATCCATGGATCGATCCGTACCGGAAGAAGGCGCCGCTGGATCTGAGGCCGTTCCCCGATCTGCGGCGCTGGCATGAAGCGATCGCCGCGCGCCCGGCAACGCTGCGCGCGTATGAGCGAGGCCGCCAATGGCAACGCAGCGGCGAGATGACCGAGGAAGAACGCAAAATCCTGTTCGGGCAGCGCGCGAGGCTCTAGTCACGTCGTGAGCGGCTGGCGAAATGCAGGCACACGCGCTTTAATCGCGTGGGTCTTGCAATGAGGGATCGATGATGCGCGCCACCTTACGGATAGCGGTTACGCTTTGCGCCTTGTTTGCATGCACGCCGTCCGCGATGGCCGAAAAACTCAGCATCGACCGAATCTATTCCGATCCTGCGTTGTCCGGCCCCGCGCCGCGCAACGTGCAGATTGCGCCGGATGCAGCGCGCGTCACCTTTCTGCGCGGCAAGGACAGCGACCAGAACCAGCTCGATCTGTGGGAATACAACATCAACGATCACGCTACGCGCATGCTGGTGGATTCGCGCGCGCTGGAACCCGGTGGCGAACACCTCTCCGATGCCGAGAAGGCGCGCCGCGAACGCGCGCGCACGGCGGGTCTTCATGGCATCGTGGATTATCACTGGTCGCCGGACGGCAAGCAGTTGTTGTTTCCCATCAACGGGGACTTGTATCTCTACGACCTGGCGAGCAAGCAGACGCGTCGTTTGACACAGGACGCCAACGCGCTCGACCCGAAGTTCTCGCCGAAGAGCCACTACGTTTCCTATGTGCGCGATCAGAACCTGTGGGTGATCGATCTGGCCGACGGAAAGGCCATCCAGTTGACACACGACGGCAAGGGCACGGTGCACAACGGCGAAGCGGAATTCGTGGCGCAAGAGGAAATGGATCGCCGCACCGGTTACTGGTGGGCACCGGATGAATCGCTGATCGCTTTCGAGCGCTATGACGAACGCGACGTGCCGGTGACGCGCCGCTTCGAGGTTTATCCGGACCGCACCGATGTAATAGAACAACGTTATCCGGCCGCGGGTGACCCCAACGTGCGCGTCAAGCTGGGACTGATCGCGCCAAAAGGCGGCGAGCCGCGCTGGATCGACCTCGGCAAGAATCCGGACATTTATCTGGTGCGGGTGGAGTGGCTGCCCGACAGCAAATGGATTTCATATCAGCGCATGCAGCGCAGCCAGCAGAAACTCGATCTGCAATTGGTGGACGTAGCGAATCTGCAGCAACGCACGCTGCTGACGGAAAGATCCAAGACCTGGATCAACCTCAATGATGATCTGCGGTTCCTGAAAGACCAATCCGCCTTTATTTGGGGCAGCGAGCGTTCCGGTTGGCATCATCTTTATCTCTACGATCTGGACGGCGAGCTGCTGCACCCAATCAGCGCGGGCGAGTGGAATCTGGATGGCGTACTTGCCGTCGACGAGAAGGCCGGCGTCGTCTATGTCTCGTCGAACAAGGATTCGGTAACGGACAAACAGATCTACGCGTTGAAGCTCGACGGCAGCAATGCGAGCGAACCGCAACGCATCAGCCGACGCGACGGTTGGCACGACGCGCATTTCGCCGAAGACGCGTCGTTGTATGTCGACACGTTTTCGAGTCCGGGCACGCCGCCGCAGATGAGCGTGCACCAGGCCGACGGCGGGTTCATCGCCTGGATCGAGCAGAACAAGCTGGATGCGCAGCACCCGTACTGGCCTTATCACGATTCGCACGTGCTGCCGGTGTTCGGCACATTGAAAGCCGATGATGGCCAGACGCTGTATTACAAGTTGTACAAGCCGCTCGGCTTTGATGCGACTAAGAAATATCCGGTGATGCTGCATTTCTACGGCGGCCCCACCGCGCAGATGGCGGCGGACACGTGGCCGGATCTGTTCGACGAATACATGGCGCAACACGGCTTCGTGGTGTTCACGCTCGATAACCGCGGTATGGCGCGGCGCGGGCGTGCCTTTTCCGATCCGATCTACCACCAGTTCGGCGACGTAGAAGTCGCCGACCAGCGCGCGGGCATCGCCTGGTTGAAGCAGCAGCCCTGGGTAGATGCGTCGCGCATCGGCACCTTCGGATGGAGCTATGGCGGGTATCTCAGCACGATGATGCTGGCCAAGGACTCCTCCGAACTGGCAGGCGGCGTGGCGGTCGCACCCGTCACCGACTGGCGTCTGTACGACACGTTCTACACCGAACGCCATCTCGGCCTGCCGCGCGACAACGATGCGGGCTACACGCGAAGTGCGGTGTTCGCCTGGCTGGATGGCCTGACTTCGCCGCTGCTGCTGATCCATGGCATGGCCGACGACAATGTGCTGTTTCTGAACTCGACCAAATTGATGGCCGCGTTGCAGCAGCGCGGCACGCAGTTCAATTTGATGACCTATCCCGGCGGCAAACACGGGCTGTCCACGCCGGAAATGCGCAAACACGCTTTCACTGCGATCGCGGATTTCTTCCAGAGACAAATCGCGCATGATTGTGGCGAGACATGCCCGATTCCCTCGGCCTCCAGGACCAGGCCGTCCGCGAAGCCAGCCGGGCCTCCCAAAACCGCAACGAGCACACCGTAACCGGCTGAAAAACCGGCCCGAACGCTTGCAGCGCTTAGCACGCCGCTGCTATCATTTTCAGGCTTGACCGTGAGGTTTTTGCGGCATCGGGCGGATACCGAAACGTGGACAACTCCCTGGCCGCCGGCAGGCGGCTCGCCTTACAAGTCGTGCTGGCACAAGCAGCGGTGGCGGTGATTGCCGGCTTGGCGTTTCTGGTGCAGGGAGTTCACGCGGCGGTCGCGGCGCTGGCGGCGGGGCTGCTGGTCGCTGCGGGAACCGGCCTGCTGGCACTGCGTGTCTTCGCGCCCGCGTTGGCGGGACCCGGCTCGATGCTGGCGCGCTTCGCCTTCGGAACCTTGCTGAAATGGATCGTGGTGATCGTTGGTTTTTACCTGATCCTGGCGTACTGGAGGCTGCCGGCACTGCCGGCGTTGATCGGCTTGGTGGCCGCGGTGTTGGTTAATCTGGCGGTTCTGGGTTTCAAACGCTGAAGACGCTTCGCGCGTGCAGCGCGCGCCGTGCGGCGCGACGATCGAGGAAGAGTGAGTGAGTGCCGAATCCGGCGGTGAATCCTTCACCGATTACATCCAGCATCACCTGACGTTCTGGAAGGCGCCGCTGTCGCCTGCCGGCGGCTTGGCGTCGCTGCACGTCGACACCCTGATCATGTCGCTCGTGCTGGGTTTCCTCTTCCTCTTCTGGTTCGGGTGGTTTGCACGTCGCGCTACGTCGGGTGTGCCAGGCAAGGGACAAGCGTTCGTTGAACTTGCGCTCGAATTCGTCGATGGTCAGGTAAAAGACGCATGGCACGGCAGCCGCAAGTTCCTGGGTCCGCTGGCGCTGACGATCTTCTTCTGGATCTTGTTCATGAATCTGATGGACGTGCTGCCGGTAGATCTGATCCCGGCCGCGGCGGCAGCGACCGGTGCCACGCACTTTCGCCCGGTCCCGACGGCGGACGTCAACATGACGTTCGCGATGTCGCTGAGCGTACTGGTCCTCACCCTGTTCTACGGGATGAAGGCCAAGGGCGTCGGCGGTTATTTCAAGGGCGCGGTTTCGCACCCTTTCTCTGCCAAAAACTTTTTGATGAAGGTTCTGCTGGCGCCCTTCAACATCCTGATGTTCTTGATCGAGACGATCACCCAGCCGGTCAGTCTGGCGTTGCGATTGTTCGGCAACATCTTCGCGGGCGACCTGCTGTTCATGCTGATCGCCGGGCTGATGACCCATTGGCTGTCGCTGTGGTACCCCCTCGGCATCATCGGCTACGTCGCGTGGAGTTTCGTCGAGCTCCTGATCATCGTGATTCAGGCTTTCATTTTCATGTATCTCGCCGTCACCTATATCGCGATGGCGCAACAGCACCACTGATACGGCGTTTCGCATTTCGCTTCCAACTGACCAACAACGTTTGACCGGGAGATTCAAATGGAACAACTGATTGCACTCATTCAGGCCAACACCGCCATTGCGGCCGGCCTCATGATCGGCCTGGGTGCGCTGGGCGCCTGCATCGGCATGGGCGTGATGGGTTCGAAGTACCTCGAATCCATGGCACGGCAGCCGGAATTGAGCCCGATGCTGACGGGACGCATGTTCCTGCTGGTCGGCCTGATCGACGCCGACTTCTTCATCAGCCTGGCGATCGCCATGTTCTTCGCGTTCGCCAATCCGCTGCTGACGACCGCATTGACGCATGCCGCGACATTGCCGCACTGACGCGCGAAATATCGACAGATCCGAATCCAGGCAGGTAGCACCGCAATGGAAATCAATGCCACCCTGATCGGCGAAGTGATCGCGTTCTTGATCATGATCGCGCTCACGATGAAGTTCGTCTGGCCGCCGCTCACCGAGGCGATCGAAGAGCGCCAGCACAAGATCGCCGAAGGCCTCGAAGCCGCCGACCGCGCGCGCAAGGAACTGGCGGACGCCGACGCGCGCGTGGCCGAGGAGATCAAGGCTGCGCGTGCGGAAGCCGCAGCGATCATCGAGCGGGCAAACCAGCAGGCTACGCAGATCGTGGACAAGGCGCGCACCGACGCGTTGATGGAAGCAGCCAAGTTGAAAGCTGCGGCGCAAGCCGACATCGACAACATGGCGCATCGCGCGCGCGCTGAGTTGCGCGGTCAAGTGGCACAACTCGCGGTCGCCGGCGCGGAGAAAATCCTGAAGCGCGAGATCAACGCCGATGCGCACAAGGCTCTGATCGAACAACTGGTCGCGGAAATCTGATGGAGCCGCTCACCCTCGCCAGGCCTTACGCGCGCGCCGCTTTCGAGCTGGCGCAGGAGCAACATGCGCTCGGAGACTGGGCGGGCAAACTTGCGTTCGCCGCGCAGGTCGCGAGCGAGGATCAAGTGAGCGCGCTGTTCGGCGATCCGCGCATCGCACCGACGCAGTTGGCGAGTCTGTTTCTACCGCAAGGCGAAAACGGAGATACGCCGTTCGCACGCTTCATCGCCACGCTGGCCGACAACGGCCGCCTGCGCGAATTGCCGGAAATCGCGGCGCTGTTCGAGCAGATGAAACGCGACGCCGAACGCGTGCTGAAGGTGAACGTGCGCAGCGCGACCAAGATCGACGAAAGCGAAGTGGCGCGCCTGCGCGAAGCGCTGAAGCGCCGCTTCAACCGCGAGATCGAACTGGAGCAGACGCTCGATCCGGGGGTGCTGGGTGGCGCAGTGATCGACGCCGGCGACATGGTGATCGACGGCTCGGTGCGCGGAAGACTGGAGCGGCTGGAGACGGCGCTCGCACAGTGAAGCGTGAGACGTGAGACGTGAGACGTGAGACGTAAAAGCTCTTCATCTCACGTCTGAGCGAGCGCAGCGAGCGATCGTCTCACGTCTTACATGAATGAATCAACTCGGGGCGGCGCACATGCGACGCACGACCAAGGAAACGAAACAATGGCCACCACACTCAATCCTTCCGAAATCAGCGAGCTGATCCGCGAACGCATCGAAAAGTTCAAGCTCGCCGCCGAGGCGCGCAACGAAGGCACGCTCACCGCGGTGTCCGACGGCATCGTGCGCGTTCACGGCTTGAACGACGTGATGTCGGGCGAAATGGTCGAGCTGCCGGGCAACACCTACGCGCTGGCCTTGAACCTGGAGCGCGATTCGGTCGGCGCGGTGGTGCTCGGCGAATACGAACACCTGCGCGAAGGCGATACCGCCAAGACCACCGGCCGTATCCTGGAAGTGCCGGTCGGCCGCGAGCTCCTGGGCCGCGTGGTGGACGCGCTGGGCAATCCGATCGACGGCAAGGGTCCGATCAACGCCAGCAAGACTTCGCCGGTGGAAAAAGTGGCGCCGGGCGTGATCTGGCGGCAGTCGGTGTCGCAGCCGATGCAGACCGGTTACAAGTCGGTGGACTCGATGATCCCGATCGGCCGCGGCCAGCGCGAGCTGGTGATCGGCGACCGCCAGACCGGCAAGACCGCGCTGGCGGTGGATACGATCATCAACCAGCGCGGCACCGGCATTAAATGCATCTACGTTGCGATCGGCCAGAAGCAGAGCTCGATCGCCAACGTGGTGCGCAAGCTGGAAGAATTCGGCGCGCTGGAGCACACGATCATCGTCGCAGCGTCGGCCGCCGATTCGGCCACGATGCAGTACATCGCGCCGTACGCCGGTTGCGCGATGGGCGAGTTCTTCCGCGACAACGGCGAAGACGCGCTGATCATCTACGACGATCTCACCAAGCAGGCCTGGGCGTATCGCCAGATTTCGCTGCTGCTGCGCCGTCCACCGGGCCGCGAGGCATATCCGGGCGACGTGTTCTATCTGCACTCGCGTCTGCTCGAACGCGCCGCGCGCGTCAACGCCGAATACGTCGAGAAGGAAACGAACGGCGAAGTGAAAGGCAAAACCGGATCGCTGACCGCGCTGCCGATCATCGAAACGCAAGCCGGCGACGTCTCCGCGTTCGTGCCGACGAACGTGATCTCGATCACCGACGGCCAGATCTTTCTGGAAACCGACCTGTTCAATGCCGGCATCCGTCCGGCGGTGAACGCGGGCATTTCGGTATCGCGCGTGGGCGGCGCGGCGCAGACCAAGATCATCAAGAAATTGTCCGGCGGCGTGAAGCTGGCGCTGGCGCAGTATCGCGAGCTGGCGGCATTCGCCCAGTTCGCTTCCGATCTGGACGCGGCCACGCGTGCACAGTTGGAACGCGGCCAGCGCGTCACGGAATTGATGAAGCAGAAGCAGTATTCGCCGCTGTCGATCGCGCAACTGGCGATTTCACTGTATGCGGCCGATCGCGGTTATCTGGACGACTTGGCCGTCAACCAGATCCTGCCGTTCGAACACGCGCTGCACCAGCACATGGAATCGAACTGCGGCGATCTGATGAAGAAGATCGTCGAGACCGGCGACTGGAACGACGAGATCGAAGGCAAGTTCAAGTTCGCTCTGGACGAGTTCAAGAAGACGGGAAGCTGGTGAAGCAGGTAACCGGTAGCCGGTAATCGGTAGCGGGAAAGCCGCTCTCCGGCTACCGGCTAGCCCGCGCAGCGGGCGACCGGCTTCCGGCTCACTTCAAGCGAAGCGAAAAGTCAACGTAGGCGGGAGAAGCGATAGCGAATCCCGCCGGCAAGATCGAAGGTGGGTTGGCATCCGCCTACAAGAGCAAGACACATGGCAGGCGCAAGAGAAATCCGATCCAAGATCAAGAGCGTCGCGAACACGCGCAAGGTGACGCGCGCGCTGGAAATGGTGTCGGCGTCGAAGATCCGACGTGCGCAGGATCTGATGCGCGCCTCGCGCCCGTACGCCAAGCACATGCGCCGCGTGATCGCGCATATCGCGCAGGCGACCACGGATTTTCGTCATCCCGCGCTGAAGGAACGCGAGGTCAAGCGCGTCGGTTACATCATCGTGTCCACCGATCGCGGTCTGTGCGGCGGCTTGAACGCCAACCTGTTCCGCAAGCTGCTCGCCGAAATCCGCGAATGGGAGAACAAGGGCGTCGAAGTGGACGTGGTGACGATCGGCCAGAAAGCCGCCGCGTTCTTCCGCCGCATCAAGGTCAACATGACCGCCAGCATTTCGCATCTGGGCGATCGGCCCAAGATCGAAAAACTGGCGGGCGTGATCAAGGTGATGGACGACGCCTACCTGCAAGGCAAGGTCGATCGCGTCTATCTGTGCTTCAACGATTTCGTCAACACGATGACGCAGAAGCCGCGCGTCGAAGTGCTGTTGCCGCTGCCGGCGGCGGCCAAGCAGATCGCGGAGACGCCGGCGGACGCGGAAACGCCCAGCGCCGCGACCGCGGTGGTGCATCGCGAGCACGACTGGGATTACATCTACGAGCCTGAAGCGGAACCGGTGATCAGCCACGTGCTGGAACGCTACGTCGAGGCGCTGGTGTATCACGCGGTGCTGGAGAACCTCGCCAGCGAACACGCGGCGCGCATGGTGGCGATGAAAGCCGCGTCCGACAACGCGACCAAGGCGATCGACACGCTGACGCTGATTTACAACAAGGCGCGGCAGGCGGCGATCACGCAAGAGATTTCGGAGATCGTCGGCGGCGCGGCGGCGGTGTGAAAAAGTGAGCCGGAAGCCGATAATCGGTAGCCGGAGAGCCGCATCGGTGCGCTTTCCGGTTACCGGCTCCCAGTTACCGGCTACCAATTCGAGACAAGTGAAGTAACTGGAGTTGCCAACATGAACCAAGGCAAAGTCGTACAGATCATCGGCGCCGTCGTGGACGTCGAGTTTCCGCGCGAGAACGTGCCGAAGGTGTACGACGCGCTCAAAGTACAGGGCACGGCCGTCACGCTGGAAGTGCAGCAGCAGTTGGGCGACGGCGTGGTGCGCACCATCGCGCTCGGTTCCACCGACGGCCTGAAGCGCGGCCTCGTGGTCGAGAACACCGGCGCGGCGATCAAGGTGCCGGTTGGCAAGGCCACGCTCGGCCGCATCATGAACGTGCTGGGCGAGCCGATCGACGAAAAAGGTTCGGTCAACGCCGAAACGCAATGGGAAATCCATCGCGAAGCGCCGTCCTACGAGGACCAGGCCGCGGCCAACGAGTTGCTGGAAACCGGCATCAAGGTCATCGACTTGATGTGCCCGTTCGCCAAGGGCGGCAAGGTCGGCCTGTTCGGCGGCGCGGGCGTCGGCAAGACCGTGACAATGCTGGAGTTGATCAACAACATCGCCACGCAACATTCCGGTTTGTCGGTATTCGCGGGCGTGGGCGAGCGCACGCGCGAAGGCAACGACTTCTATCACGAGATGATCGAAGCCGGCGTCGTGGTGCCGGACGATTTTCCGAAGTCGAAGGTGGCGATGGTGTACGGCCAGATGAACGAGCCGCCGGGCAATCGTCTGCGTGTGGCATTGACCGGATTGACGATGGCCGAGTTCTTCCGCGACGAGAAGGACGAACACGGCAAGGGCCGAGACGTGCTGCTGTTCATCGACAACATCTACCGTTATACGCTGGCGGGCACCGAAGTGTCGGCGCTGCTGGGCCGCATGCCGAGTGCGGTGGGTTATCAGCCGACGCTCGCGGACGAAATGGGCCGCTTGCAGGAACGCATCACTTCGACCAAGACCGGTTCGATCACGTCCATCCAGGCGGTGTACGTGCCGGCCGACGATTACACCGATCCGTCGCCCGCAACCACGTTCGCGCACCTGGATTCGACGGTGGCGCTGTCGCGCGACATCGCAAGCTTGGGTATTTATCCGGCGGTCGATCCGTTGGCTTCGACCAGCCGCCAGCTCGATCCCAACGTGATCGGGCAGGAGCACTACGACGTCGCGCGCAAGGTGCAGGGCACGCTGCAGCGCTACAAGG
>DAIOUL010000006.1:55860-61785 GCA_036759545.1 Rhodanobacteraceae bacterium | reverse complement strand
CGCCACAAGGAAGCGGAAGGCTCGGCGTACTACCGGCATTTCCACATGGGCCTGCTGCGCGAAGACGGCACGCCGAAACCCGCGCTGCAACGTTTCGCGCGCTACGCGCCCGCGCTCGGGTTGTGCCAGTGGTTTCATTTCGAAGATCACCGGCTGGGCGATGCGGCCGCGTGGATGCAGCGGCTGGACGTGCGATATCTGCGCACCGGCTTGTCGTGGTCGGATTCGTTTCGTCCGAATGCGCTGGCGTGGTTCGACCGGCAGATGCACGCGTTGCGCGAATTCGATGTCACGCTGACATTCTGCTTCACGCCCGAACACCTCGGGATCGCGCCGCACCACACCAGTGCGCCGCGCGAGCCGCAGTTGTACGCCGACTTCTGCGCGCGCATGGTGGAACGTTATGCGCCGGCTTCGGTGATCAGTCCCGACAAGATCGAGGCTTTGGCGTGACGCGCGCGATCATCATCGTGCTGGATTCACTGGGCGTGGGCGGCGCGCCGGATGCGGAACGGTTCGGCGATTCCGGCGCGGACACGTTGGGTCACATCGCACTGCGCTGCGCGCGCAGCGACGCCGATAGGGCGGGAATACGCAACGGCGGATTGAACGTGCCTTATCTCGCCTCGCTGGGTCTGGGCGAAGCCTGCCGCGTTGCGACCGGTCGCGCGCCGCCCGGTCTGGAGACCCGCCGCTGGAACCGCGGCAGCGCCGGCGCGGCAGCAGAAACTTCACCCGGTAAGGATTCGCAAACCGGGCACTGGGAAATTGCCGGCACACCGATGCGCGAAGACTGGGGCTATTTCCCGCGCGAGCAGCCGTGTTTTCCCCGCGAATTGATCGAGGCCTTGTGCGATCGCGCGAAGCTGCCGGGCGTGCTCGGCAATCGCCACGCATCCGGCACGCAGATCATCGAGGAATTCGGCGAAGAGCATCTGCGCACGGGCAAGCCGATCTGCTACACCTCGGCCGACAGCGTTTTCCAGATCGCCGCGCACGAAGACCGATTCGGTTTGCAACGGCTGTATCGCGTCTGCGAAATCGCGCGCGCACTGCTGGACCGCTACCGCATCGGACGTGTGATCGCCCGGCCATTTACGGGCCTGACGCGAGCGGATTTTCGACGTACATCGAACCGCCACGATTACGGCGTGCCGCCGCCGGCCGGCACGCTGTTGCAACGCGCCGCGCGCGCGGGCCGCGAAGTGGTGTCGGTCGGCAAGATCGGCGATCTGTTCTGCCACGACGAAACCGGACGCGAACTGCGGGGGGAGGACAATCAGCGCGTGTTCGACCACACCGTGGAAGCCGCGCGCCGTCTGGCGGACGGCGGCTTGCTGTTCTCCAACCTGGTCGATTTCGACACGCTCTATGGACACCGCCGCGACACCTGCGGTTACGCCGCAGCGCTGGAAGCCTTCGACGAGCGGTTGCCGGAACTTCTGGACGGCTTGCGCGAAGGCGACCTCGCGATCATCACCGGCGATCACGGCTGCGATCCGACCTGGCCGGGCAGCGATCACACCCGCGAATGCATCCCGGTGCTGGCGTTCGGCCCCGGCATCGCGCGCAGCTCGCTGGGACGGCGGGATACTTTCGCTGACATCGGCGCGGCGGTCGCCAAACATCTGCATCTGCCGAACGAAGTCGGTGTGAGTTTTTGACAGACATGGAAATGCCAGCGCATGGACGCCTGGACGAATGCGATGCTGCGCGGCGACTTCGCCGCTGCATGGGAAATCAGCGACAGGGTGTTGCGGCATAGACTCGCCGCGGGAACGCTGCATGACGGCACACAACCGCGCCACCTGCAGGCGATCTGGAACGGCGAACCGCTCGACGGAAAGCGCGTGCTGGTGCGCTGCTATCACGGCCTGGGCGACACCATCCAGTTCGTGCGTCTGTTGCCGCTGCTGCACGCCCGTTGTGCTTCGGTGACCTTGTGGGCGCAGCCGGAACTGCTGGAGCTGCTGCGCGGGTGCAATGGCGTCGACCGCTTGATTCCACTGCACGACCGCGAACCGGAGGTCGAGCGCGAGGCTGACATCGAATTGATGGAACTTCCGCACGCGTTGCGGCTGACGATCGGCGCCATCCCCGCGCGCGTGCCGTACATTCATGTGCCGGGCGCGCGCGTCGCGGATCCGTCCTCGCGCCGCACTCGGCGCATCGGTCTGTGCTGGTTGTCCGGCGACTGGAACCCCGCACGTTCCGTACCACGAAGCGCTCTGCGCACGCTGGCGCGCGTGCCCGGCTTGCGCTGGTTTTCCCTGCAATACCCGCCGCGGCCGCCGCCGTTTCCGATGTTCGATCTGGCTTGCCGCGATTTGCGCGAATTCGCGCAACGCCTGCAAAGTCTGGATCTGATCATCAGCGTGGACACGGTCACCGCGCACCTCGCCGGTGCTTTGGGCTTGCCGGTGTGGCTCATCTTGCCCAAATCCTGCGACTGGCGCTGGATGCGGGGGCGCAACGATTCACCCTGGTACCCCACCATGCGCCTGTTCCGGCAACGGCGCCCGGGCGAATGGAACGACGTCGTCGGTGAACTCGAACCGGCGTTGCAACGATTCGTTCGCACCACGCCGCCGAATTCCTCCGCGAGAAATACGGAACCTGCGGTATCTGCATGGGAGCGGCGTGCATGATCGACGCCCTGCTCTCGCGTGCACCGATCGACGAACCGTGTGCGGTGCTGGTCGCGCACCCGGACGATGAAACGCTGGGCGTCGGCAGCGTGTTGCGGCGGCTGCGCCATTTGACATTGATCCATCTCACGGATGGCGCGCCCCACGAAATGCACGATGCGCAGCGCGCCGGCTTCGGTACGCGCGAGCAGTACTCCGCCGCGCGCAGGCACGAACTGGATAGCGCGATGCAAGCCTTGCAGGCGCGGCCGCGCGCGCGCATCGAATATGGCTGCGTGGATCAGGAAAGTGCGGAACATCTGCGCAGGTTGACGCAGTGCGCCCACGAAGACCTGGCGGACGCGGCGTTCGTGATCACGCATGCCTACGAACACGGCCACCCCGATCACGACGCCTGCGCGTTCGTGGTGCATGCGGCTTGCGCGCTGCTGCGGCGCGCGGGCACGCGCGCACCCGAAATCATCGAGTTTCCGTCCTATCACCTGCGGAACGGCGCAGGTGTCGCGGGCGAATTCTGGGCCGATGCCGCGCATCCCGAACATGAAATCGAACTGGATGCGGACGAGCTCGCGCGCAAGGCTCGCGCCGCGGAATGTTTCGTCAGCCAGAGGCAGACCATTGCGGGCTTTCCCTTGCAACGCGAACGGTTTCGTACCGCGCCGGCCTACGACTTCCGCAAACCCGCGCCGCCCGGCGCGGCCTGGTATGACCACCGCGGCTGGCGCATCGACAGTGCACACTGGCGCGAACGCGCCGCGGCAGCACTCGAAGAGTTGCAACTGGAGGGTGCGCTGTGAAGCTCACCGTGCTCAACGTACCGTTTCCATTCGCGCCGGTCACGGCCGATCCGGTGGGCGGCGCGGAACAAGTCGTCGCAGCGCTGGATCGCGAACTCGTCGCGCGCGGCCATCGCTCCGTCGTGATCGCTCACCGCGATTCCGAGGTATGCGGCGAATTGATTGCGTTGCCGTCCGCACCGCACGTGTTCAACGATTTCGCGCGTGCGCAAGTGCATCGCGATCTGCGCACAGTGCTGTCCGGCGTGTTGGCGGGGGAGCACGTGGATGTGGTCCATCTGCACGGGAGCGATTTCGACGCGTATCCGCCGCCCGGAAACGTGCCGGCGCTGGCGACATTGCATCTGCCGCTGGCGTGGTATGCGCAAAGCGCGCTGCACCCGCGGCGTCCGGAGACGTGGTTACAACCGGTTTCCGCGCATCAGGCTCGCGGCGCGCCGGACGGCATCGCGCTGCTCCCGCCGATCGAAAACGGCGTGGCGGAAAATCCGTCCGCGCTTCGCGAGCGCAGACGTGGTTTTGCGCTCGCAATCGGCCGCATCTGCCCGGAGAAAGGTTTTCACGATGCGATCGACGCCGCGAATTCCGCGCAGGTGCCGCTGCTGATCGCGGGTCAGGTGTTCGGTTGGCTCGAGCACCGCGCTTACTTCGAAGAATTCATCCGGCCCCGCCTGAACGCGTGGGTTCGCTACATCGGCGCGCTGACCGGCGCGCGCAAGCGACGCCTGCTGGCGCAAGCGCGTTGCGTGCTGATCCCTTCGCGCGCGCCCGAAACCTCGTCGCTGGTCGCGATGGAAGCGCTGGCCGCGGGTACGCCGGTGCTCGCTTACCGCAGCGGCGCGCTGTCCGACATCGTCGAGCACGGCGTCACCGGATTTCTGGTCGAGGATGCGTACGCGATGGCGGATGCGATCGCGCGCTGCGATGAAATCGATCCGGCGACTTGCGTTCGGCGTGCACGCGAACGCTTTCCGCTCGCACGCACGCTGGATGCCTATCTCGATCTTTATCGACGCCTCGCCCGCGAGTTTTCGCCGCCGGCAATGCAATCGTCAGGAATCCGCAGCTCATGTTGACCGCTCCTCGAAACGAGCCCGGCTTTTTGCCGCCTACTCACATCGAAATCATCGAGTCGCTCGCGCAACTCAGCGCGACAAGCGGTGAATGGTGGGCGTTGTGGCACGCGGTCCCGCACGCGACGCCGTTCTCCTCGCCTGCCTGGCTGCTGTGCTGGGCGCGGCACTACGCGCCCGAACGCACGCGCGCGATCGCGATCCGCGAGCACGGCGTGCTGGTCGCGCTGCTGCCGTTCTTCACCTGGCGCGGCGCGCTGCTGCTGGCCGGAACGGGTCCGACCGATTACGGCGAGGCCTTGGTCCTGCCCGGTCGCGAGGAACTCGCAGACGTGCTGTTGCAGACATTGATTGCGCAAGCCGAAGCGCTCGGCTGCGCGCGCGTCGATCTGCAGCAACTGGCGGTGGATTCGCCGGTGCTGCGCGCGCAGGCGCCGGAAGATTGGCGAAGCGAAACGCACGAAGGCGATGTGTGTTCGGTCGCCTGCGCGCGAGGCGAGGACGGGATGGCATGCGTGTCGCGCGCGTTGCACGCGGACCTGCGGCGCTCGTTGCGCAAGTTGAGCCAGGAAGGCGAAGTGGAACTCGGCGGTGCACGCGCGGGCGAGCTGCGCAGCGCCGCGCGCACACTGGAATGGCTGCACGGCCGGCGCTGGCGGCAGCGCGGCGAAACGGGCAAGCTCGCCGACCCGCTGTTGTGCGCGTTCCTGCGCTCACTGATCCCGGAACTGGATCGCGCGGGGTTGTTGCGATTCTGCCGGTTGAAATGCGGGCAGCGCCCGCTCGCCGCCGCGCTGGTGATGCAATGCGGCGAGGCCGCGCACTTCTATCTCACCGGTTTCGATCCGGCGTGGTCGCGCTACAGCCCCGGCCTGCTGACGATCAGCGAGGCGATGCGCGCGGCATTCGCCGAAGGCGCGAAGGAATTCCATTTCCTGCGCGGGCGCGAGCCTTACAAGTACCGGCTCGGCGCGCAGGATCGGCCGCGCTTTCGCCGCACGTTGATGCGGGCCGGCGGCACGCGCGCGAAAGGACCGCGGTGAATGTCGCGCAACTGCTGCTGGGACGCAGGCTCGCCAACGCGGAAAGCGGCGCGCGCAAGATCGGCGCGTTCGAAGGCGTGCCGGCGATGGGCCTGGATGCGATCTCGTCCATTGCATACGGCCCGGAGGCCGCGCTCGCCATCCTGATGCCGCTGGGCGCGGCGGCGCTGCTGCCCGCAGCCTGGTTGCTGATGCCGATCATTGCCTTGCTGCTGCTGTTGTACGCATCGTACTGGCAGACCATCCGCGCGTATCCCGGCAATGGCGGTGCGTACGCCGTGGCGCGCGCCAACCTGGGCCCGCATGTCAGCCTGCTCGCCGCGACCGCGCTGATGATCGACTACATATTGAATGTGGCGGTCGG
>DAIOUL010000006.1:0-55760 GCA_036759545.1 Rhodanobacteraceae bacterium | reverse complement strand
TCGCCGCGCCGACACAATTGAAATCGACCGCGCAAGCCGTGAGCATCTGGTTGCTGCTGCGCGCCTTCGCCGCCGGCTGCACCGCGATGACCGGCGTGGAGGCGGTCAGCAACAGCATGAGCGCCTTCCGCGATCCGCAGGTGCGCTACGGACATCGCACCTTGAGTTTCATCGTGATCGTGCTGGCCTTGCTGCTGGCGGGCGTGGCCTGGCTGATCCCCGCGTACCGCATCGGCGCGATGGATCAAACGCAAAGCGGCTACCGCAGCGTGTTGTCGCAACTGGCCGGTGCGGTGCTCGGCCAAGGCGCGTTTTACTTCGTCGCGATGGCCGCGCTGTTGTGCGTGCTGACGCTGTCGGCCAACACCAGCTTCGTGGCCTTTCCGCGGCTGTGCCGCAATGTCGCCGAGGACGGTTATCTGCCGGAAGGTTTCGCCCAGGCCGGACGACGATTGACGTATTCGCTAGGCATGTTGTTCCTCGCCGGCTGCGCGGCGCTGCTGCTGCTGGTATTTCGCGGCATCACCGACCGGCTGATTCCGCTGTTCGCGATCGGCGCCTTCCTCGGTTTCACCCTGTCGCAACTTGCCATGACGGTGCACTGGCGCCGGTGCCTGCACGAAGTGCGCGGATCACGCGCGCTGCTGCGCAAACTGCGGCTGGGCGTGAACGCGATCGGCGCGATCGTCACCGCGGTCGCGCTCGCGATCATCGTGGTGGCGAAGTTCGTCGAAGGCGCGTGGATCGTGGTGATCGCGATCCCCACCACCATCTTCCTGTTGCAGCGCCTGCATCGCTATTACATGGAGATGGAGCGGCACACCACCGGTTTCGAGTCGGTGGATACGCGAGACACGCAGTCGCCGGTGGTGCTGGTGGCGATCGAACGCTGGGACAAACCGGCGATGAAGGCGCTGGAATTCGGACTGCGCATTTCCGACTGCGTGATCGCGCTGCACCTCTCGCGCCTGCACGGACCGGAAAGCGAAGAGCGTCAGGAGAAGCTGCGCAGGCACTGGCGCGAATATGTCGAGCGCCCGACACGGGCGAGCGAATTGCCGACGCCGCAGTTGCGCATCAGCGAGGCGCGTTACCGCACGCTGCATGAGCCGATCCTGCGCGCGGTGCACGAGATCGAAACCGAGCAACCGCGGCGGCGCGTGGCCGTCCTGATTCCGCAACTGGTGAAGCAGCACTGGTGGCAGCAGCCGCTGCACACGCACCGCGCGCGCACCTTGCGCCGGCATCTCCTGAAGTGCGCCGATCCGCGGCTGACGGTGGTCAGTGTGCCCTGGTATCTGGAACCGAAGCCGCGGCACTGAAGACTTGCGCGCCGATGCGCACCGAAACCGCGTCCGCTTCCGACAAGGCCTCGTCCAGCTCCCGCCAGGCGCATGCGCACTGGATGTCGGCCAGCGCCACGCATTCGCGCGCCACCGCTTCGGCCGCGACGAGGTCGCCGTTGCGCAAGGCCAACTCCATCGCGCTCAGCAGGCAATCGTCCGCCCGGTACGGGGTCGCCAGTGGTTCGTCTTCGCAGCGCGCCAGCATGCGCGCCAGCATGTCCGCGCGCGAACGCGCAAGTTCCAGGCGCTTGCGCCATAGCTCGCGCAGCTCGATGTCCTGCGCGCACTCCAGCGCCTTCAACACGTGGCAGATGCGCGTACGTTCCGCAGCGTAGGCCCGCGCCAGCAGCCTGCCGATGCGCGGCGCGGTTTCCATTCCTTTGGACATGCAAGACTCCGTTCTGTGTCAACGCAGTATGCGCACACGGGGATCAACGCCGCGTAAAGTTGGCGCCGCTACAACCCCGCCGCCGCTTTCAATTCTTCTTCGATCATGGATGAGAGTTCCGCATCCATCTCTGCCGGTTCGCACTGATACGTCTCGTGCGCGATGCGCGCGCGCACGCGGAAGCCGCTGGCGCGCAGCATGGCCTCGACGCATGCGTGGTTGGGCGCCCACCAGTTGGTCGGGTCGCCGGCCATGCGGTGCTCGATGAAAGCCATCTTCGGCCAGCCCGGTTGCAGCATCGCCGCGCGTTCCTCGAGCGCGAATTCATCGGCGACCGGCGCGATCTCTTCGCCCGGCATGGTCAGCGTCTGCACGATCAGCATGCGCTCGACCTTCTGGCGCACGATGTCGAGCGCCAGCAGTGGATGGCGCAGGTGATAGAGCACGCCCATGAACCAGACCAGGTCGTAAGTCTCCGGCTCGCGCGCCAGGTCGTAGATCGGCATCTGCCGGAACTCGATCTGCTGCTCCAATCCGAACCGCCGCGCGGCCCAGCGCGCCTGCGCCAGATAATGCGGATCGACATCGATGCCGGTGACGCGCGCGCCGCGCGCGGCCAGTTCGAAGGAATAGAAACCGGCGTTGCAGCCGATATCCAGCACGCGCCAGCCGGAGAGATCGCGCGGTATGTGCGGCGCGATCTCTCGCCACTTGAACGCCGGAAAATCGCCGAACGGATGATCGGCACAAGTCTGCGTGCCGTCCGGCAAATGCAGATTGTGGAACCACGGCGCCAGCCGCGCGATTTCCTCGCGCAAAGCGCGCGCATCGCGGTTCACGACTGTGGACATCAATGCCTTCCGTGTTCGCGGCCGCGTTCGATCAGCTTGAAAAACCGGCTCTTGCCGCCGTCGGCGGTGCGTTCCTGGTAGAGGAATTCCAGCTCCTCCTCGTCGAACTTGTCGAAGAATTCGTCCCAGGAAATTTCTTCCAGGCCATTGTCGTTGTCGAACGAAATACGCAACACGCCGGCTTCCTCGTTGCCCTCTTCCGTGCCGCGCACGCTGGCGGGCTTGCCGCCGCGCTGCTCCGCCCATTCGCGGATTTCGTCGTGATCGGTGGTCGTTTTCGCTTCATGCGACGTGGTCATGCCGCTTCCCTCCTCGACCGTACAAAGGAACAGGGTCTGTCGACACCATGCCAAGCGAGCCGCGTTGCTTCCGCAGCGGCTGTCAGACAAGGCCGCGCGCCGCAGCGCCATAGCCATCTATGGTCAAGGCGCGCGCCGCAGTATGGCGGCCGCTGCGGAGCAACCCGAAGGGCCGTGGCCCTTTGCCCGCATGGCTGCGTCATCGCTCGTCGAAGTATCGACATACATCTTCCTCGCTCTTCCTTGCCCTGCAGACAAAGGGCCGACGGCGCGGCCGTTTGGCATGGCGTCAACAGACCCAATACGGCGCTGCGCGACCCGGTCGAGATATCGCTCCAGCGTCTGCGCGCGGTGATCGGCGGTGTGTTCGGCCAGCACGCGCGCGCGCGCGGCCGCACCGATCGCTTGCCGCCTCTTGGAAGGCATATCGCGCAACCAGTACAGCACCTGCCGCGCCTCATGCGCGACCAGGATTTCGCGGCCGGGTTCGAAGATGGTCGCCAGTCCCGGCCAGGCATCGGAAATGATCGGCGTGCCGCACGCGGCGGCTTCGAACAGCCGCACGCTGGGCGAATAGCCCGCCTGCACCATGTCCGCGCGCGTCACGTTCAAGGTGAAACGTTGTTCGTTGTAGAAGCGCGCATGTTCGTCGGGTCCGAGGTGTTCGATGCGCTGCACGTTGCCGGGCCAGTGGATTTCCCGCGGGTACTGCGGACCGGCGACCGCGAACCGTCCCGCTGGCCAGTCGCGTGCCGGTTCGATCAGCAGCGACTGCAGCGCCGGTTGCCGATCTGCGCTGTAAGTGCCCATGTAGCCCAAGTCGTAACGTGGCGCGACATGCATCGGCACGTAGCGCTCCGCATCCACCGCGCAATAGAACGGCAGCGCGTGCGCGCCGTAGCGTTGCCGCAACGTGTCCAGCAGCGGGCCGCCGGTGAAGGACAGATACAGGTCATAGCCGGCGATCAGGCGCGGGTGCAGGTAATCGCACTCGTCGCGTTGCAGTTTGGCCAGCGTCACCGGCGTGTCGATGTCGTAGAACGCGGTCGTGCCGTGTGCGGCGTGTTGCACCCACTCGCCGATTTCAATTCCGTCCGGCACGTAGGAACCGACGATCACCAGATCGGCGTGCGCGACTTGATCCGCATGCTCTTCGCGCAACTGCGCGACGCTGCCGTACAGCTCGATGCAGGATTCCAGATCGCCCGGAGCATCTTCGTTCTCGGCATACCAGTGCGCGTCGCGTTCGAGAAAGTGCACGCGGTGTCCGCGCCGCCGCAGCGCGCGCGCCAGTGCGCGGTACGTCGTGGCATGCCCGTTGCCCCAGGAGGATCGCATCGAAAGGCCGAGGATGACGATGTCGAGCCGCGCGATCATGCAACGCGCTCTATGTGCGCACGGCGCCCCGTCAAAATGCGTTCCACCAGCTCCGCGCGCAGCGCATAGGTGTGTTCGGCAAGCAGCCGCGCGCGTGCGCGTTCGCCGATGCGGCGCGCCTGCGATTCGCCGATGCTTTCCACGTAGCGAGAAACCTCTTCGCCGTCGCGTGCGACGAGCACTTCGGAATCCGGTTCGAGGAAATGTTCGATGCCTTCCCATTCATCCACGACCATGCAAGCGCCGGCGCCGGCGGCTTCGAACACGCGCGTGGGCGGCGAATAGCCGAAGCGCGCCATGCTGTCGCGATTGATGTTCAGCACCAGACGCGCGCTGCAATTGAATGCATTGTGTTCGGTCGTGGCGACATGGCCGATCGCGCGCACGTTGGCGGGCACATGACCCCAGCCGGCGCCGCCGAGCAGGAAAAGTTTTTCCGGTAGCCGGCGCGCAGCTTCGAAGAAAAACTGGTCCACGCGTGCTTCGCGATCCGGCAGGCGGTTGCCGAGGAAACTCAAGTCCGCGGCGAAATGCGACTGTGGCGGCACCGGATGGTGCGTGTCCGGATCGAGCGCGTTGTAGACCGGCACGCACTCGCGCGCGCCGAATGCGCGGTACGCGGACACCACGCGTGGGCCGCCGCCGTAGGTGAGCACGAAATCGTAGCGGGGAATGAGCGCGCGGAAGGCGTCGTGCGGGTCGGCTTGCAGGCGCTCCAGGGTGGCCGGCGCGTCCACGTCCCAGAACACCACCGCGCATCGTTCCGATTGCAGCGACAGCACTTCGCGTTCCAGCAGCGCGTCATTCGCGCCGATGCCGCTGGCTTTCACCACGATGTCGTCGCCGCGCGCCTGTCGCAGCGCGTGTTCTGCGCCGCCCTGGTCGCCCGGATACACCACTACGCGCGCCCACTCCGGTTCATCGATGTCGCGATGGTTCTGGCGATCGAATGCATCGGGCTCGTAAAAAGTGACGCGATGCCCGCGCGCGTGCAGCGCGCGGATGATGCCGCGGTAATACGTAGCCGCGCCGTTCCAGTACGACGACAGGAGGCTGGAACCGAAGAAGGCGATGTTCAGCCGCGCGCTCATGCTGCGGATTCCATCAATGGAGGCGCCTCTGCGATCGGAGAGGCCGATTCCCGGCACGCTGCCGGCAGGCCTAACGTTTGGAGGATGCGCAGCAGCTCGTCCACGCGATGCGCGCAGGTGTGGCGTGAACGAATTGTGCGCAGACCCTGTTCGCTCAGAGCGCGCGCCAGCTCCGGATCGTGCAGCACGCCGCGCAATTTGCGGCGCATGTCCGCGCCATCGTGCGCGACCAGGTAATCTTCGCCCGGCCGGAACAGCCCTTCGCAGTCGTCCCACGGCGCGCAGATCAGCGGAATGCCGCAGGCCAGCGCCTCGAATACGCGGATGGTCGGAATGCCTCGCAGCGCGCGTGCATAAGGCGCTCGCGGCACGTGCACGGTGACGCGGTAACGCGCAAAAACTTCCGGCGCGCGGAAATTCGGCAGCCAGCCGCGATAGTCGATGCCCGCGTGCGCCAGCCGATCCAGCGCGTGCTGCGGATAACGCACGCCGTGCACGCGCGCGACCAGTCGCAGCGCGTGCACCGGCTCGATCAGGAATTCGGCCAGCTCGCGCGCGCGTTCGTCGTCGCCCCAGTTGCCGATCCACACCAGGTCGCCCTGGCAGCGCGCGCGCAGCGGCTTGAACACACGCGTATCCGCCGCCTCGTGCCAAGCCCAGGCGCGTACGTCGAGTCGTGCGTAACGCTGCCGCAAGGTTTCGCCGAAGGCCAGCACGCCATCCACATTGCTCAAATCGAAGCGCGCCATCTCTTCCGGCGCGGTGATCAGGCGATGGTGGGTGTCGTGAAACAACAGGCGCAGATGCTGAGTGCAGCGGCGGTATACGCCGATTCGTCGCAACAGCGCCGGATCGTTCCACTCGTGCACGATCACCACGTCTGCGCCGTCCAAGGCGCTGTCCACATCCAGCCGCTGCAGGTCGTACAAGCGGCTGCGCAATTTCGGAAAGCGCGCGGCGAATTCGCGCAGCGGCGATTCGCCGTGTTCGGCGCGCAGGTGCGCACGGCTCCAGCTTTCTGCCGGTTCGTACACGTCCACGCGATGTCCGCGCGCGAGCAATTCGCCGACCACGCCGCGCAGGAAATGCGCGTTGCCGTGGTTCCAGTCCGACACCAGCGAGTGATAGAACAGCACGAATTTCATGCACGCGCCTCGTGTCCGCAGAAGCGCAGCGAGCGGCGGCGCGCGCACAGTTCTTCGTAACTTTCCAGATATGCATCCGCCATCGCCTGCGGCGTCAGATGCGCCGCGCGCCGGCGCGCCCGCGCCATGCTGCGCGTGCGCAATGCATCGTCATTGATCAAACGCTGCAACGCGTCGGCCAGTGCATCGCGATCCCCAGCCGGCACGAACAGCGCGGCGCCGTCCCAGGTTTCGCGCAAAGAATCGATATCGCCCAGCACCAGCGCGCAGCCGGCCCCGGCCGCTTCCAGTACCGACAAGCCGAACGGTTCGTAGCGCGCGGGCAATGCGTAGATCGAAGCCTTGCCGAACCAGCGCCGCATCGCATCGGGTCCCAGCCTTCCCAGCATGTGCACGTTCAAGAACGCGGTTTGCTGTTCGCCGCGTCCGCCGTCCGGAGCGCGCGCGCTGCCGGCAATGCACACCGGCCACGGCACGCGCACCGCCACTTCCGCCAGTGCGCGCAGGTTTTTTCCTTCATCCCAGACGCGGCCCGCGGAAAGAATGAAATTCCGCTTCGCTCGCGCTTCGATCCGCGCATTTCTGCCGTTGGGAATGATGCGTGCCGCACGCAACGGTCCGTAGAACTCTTGCAGCGAGGACAGCATCGCGTGGGTCGGAGCGATCACCAGTTGCGAAGCGTGCAAACCCGCGGCGACGCGGCGGCGATAACGCGTCCACCGCGGTTCCGGCGCAGGCCCGCCGTGCACCGCGCGCCACCACGACAACACGCATGAGTGCCCGACCGTAACCACAGGCGCGGACCAGGGCAGATCGCCGTGACCCAGATCGTTCAAGTGCACGACATCCGGTTGCACCTCTTGCGCGATCGACAGCAGCCAGTCGCCAGCCGCGTGCACGTCTTCCCACGGCTCTTCCATCCAGCACAACTTGTAGCGGCTGGCGCGCAAATCCAGACCGCGAATGCTCGCGGCTTCGCGCCGCTGCTCGCGATCGGGCAGCCCTCCCATCGCCGCCAGGGTGATTTGCACACCGCGCGCGGTCAGCGCGCGCGAAAGTTCCAGCGCGTATTGCCAGACGCCGCCCACCGTGTCCGCCGTCATCAGCACGCGCAACGGCTGCAATTCTGCCCGCATTGCGCGCGCTTGCAGTGAAACCGCGAGCTCAGCGCCCATAGATTCCGTCCACGATGGCGGCCACGTCGACCAGTTCCCGCGCGCGCTCGTCGAAGCGCGCGCCGCGCTGCAATTGCTTCGCCCACTCGATCAGCGCGCGTCCGCCCCAGGCATCGGGCGGCGCAGCCAGACATTCGCGCTGCGTCCGCTCGAAGCGTTCGACGGCAAAGTCGTAGAACGAGCCACCGACATTGCGCAGCGCGCCGCCGCCGCGCGTGCCGTAGAACGCTGCTTCGATCACCGCGTCGCAACCCGCGGGTAGGTTCCACGAGCAGGTCAGACGCACGCTTGCATAGTTTTCGCTCGCGCTGTCTTGAAGCCGCCATTGCACACTGGCGTAGTCTTCGACCTCATCGATCGGCCGCGCCAATGCGTGGCCATTCGCGAAAAGTTGCGCATCCAGATTTCGTGCTTGCGTGCACCCCGTGATCCAGCACGAGAGGTCGATCAGATGGATTCCCAAGTCCATCACGCAACCGCCGCCGGCTTGCGCGAGGTCGCGAAACCACGGCTTGTCAGGGCCGTAGGCGTTGTGGAAAACCAGATCGATCGCGTACAGCCGTCCCAGTTCGCCCTTGCGGACGAGTTCCCGCAATCGGGACACGCCGTTCACATGGCGATAGCTGAAGTCCACGCCGAGCAGGCGGTCGTTGTGGCGCGCGGCCTCGATCACTCGGCGCGTTTCTTCCGCCGTGCGCGCCAGCGGTTTCTGGCAGAACACCGCAAGACCGCGCTCCAGCGCGGCGATCGTCTGGGCCGCATGCGCGCCGCTGGGCGTGGCGATCACGATACCGTCCAGGTCCTGCTGCAACAGCGCATCGAACGAATCGTGCAGGCTGGCTTCGCTCGCGATCTGCGCCGCGGCACTGCGCGCCTCGGCCGATGCATCCGCGACCGCCGTGACCTCAGCGACGGCGCTCATCAGCAGTGCCTGCATGCGCGCGCGGCCGATCCAGCCGACGCCGAGGAATCCGAGCCTGGGCTTCGCCCGCGCGTTCGCGGAATTCGGCGATCGCGTTTCCTGCAACACGGCGCTCATGTCGTCACCACCGCTTTCAGGAATCCGTCCGGCCGCGACTGCATCAATTCGAACGCCGCGCCCAGGTTGCGCAGAGGCATCCGGTGCGTCAGCAACGGCGATGGATCGAGCCGGCCGTCGCGCAACGCGTCCATCGCCTCGCGCAAGCCGCGCGTCTGCACCGCCGGATCGCGCTCGTGCGCGTTGATCACGTCCAGTCCGCGCCAGTTCCACTGCTGCATGTCTACTGTGCGCGGACCATCCTGGTGATAGCCGGCGATGACCAGCCGCCCGCCTTCGGCGCAAAGCGCGCTGGCGATATCGAGTGTTGCCTGCTCGCCCGCGGCTTCGATCACGCGCGCACAGCCCGCGCCTCGCGTCAGCTCCTGCACCGCGCCGATCGCTGCATTCTTGTCTTCGGTCGAGAACACCTGTTGCGCGCCGCATTCGCTCGCGATCTGCAGTGCGAATGGCCGGCGCGACAGCGCGATCACTCGCGCGCCTGCACTTGAAGCGAGTTGGACCAGCAGCGCGCCAATGAAGCCGATGCCAACGACCGCCACCCATTGGCCGGGTTCGATCGCCGAACGTCGAAAGATGTTCATCGCGCAGGCCAGCGGTTCGCCCGGTAGCGGCGCGTCAGCTAAACGATCCGGCAATCGCGCGACCGCATCCGCATCGGCGATGTCGTATTCGGCGTAGGCATGCGCGGAGAGCAGCGCCACCGGTTCGCCGATTTCGTAATCCCGCACCGCTTCGCCGACGGCGGCGATTTCGCCCCAGCCTTCGTGACCCGGATTGCCGGGCGGCAACGGATATTCGAACCACGGCCGTCCCGCCCACACCGGCAGGTTCGATGCGCACACGCCGCAGCCGCGCAGGCGCACTTGCACTTCGTGAGCCCGCAATGCGGGGCGCGGCACGCGCTGCAATTCGATCCGGCCGTCGCCGCGCAACACCGCGGCCTGCATTTGCGCGGCAGCATTCATGCGGCGTGCGCCCCCGCGATGGCCTGCTCTTCCGGGATGTGTTCTGATTCGGCATGCAGCGCGTGCAACCAGGCGTGCAGTTCACGCAAGCCTTGATCGATGCCCACGCGCGGCTGCCAGCCGGTCGCGCGTTCGAAGGCGCGCGTGTCGGAGACGTACCAACGCTGATCGCCGACCCGCCAAGGCGCGTAGGCCACGCGCGGTGTTTCGTCCATCAAAGCGCCCATGCGTTGCAGCAACTCGAGCAGGCTGATGGCGTTGTGCGGTCCACCGCCGATGTTGAAGCCGCGGCCGCGCAGCTCGGACATGCCGCGCTGGGCCAGCAGCATCGCCTCGACCAGATCTTCGACGAACAGGATGTCGCGCACCTGCGCACCATCGCCGTAAAGCGTGATCGCATCGCCCTGCAGCGCGCGGATCAGGAAATGCGCGACCCAACCCTGATCCTCGTTGCCGAACTGCCGCGGGCCGTAGATGCAGCTCATGCGCAGCACCACGGCGGGAATGCCGAAGCTGCGCGCGTAGTCCAGCACGTATTGATCGGCGCCGCCTTTCGAGCAGCCATAAGGGCTGTGGAAATCCAGCGGCCGCGTTTCGGGGATGCCGTACTCGCGCAGTTCGGCATCTTCGGGTTCGTAACGCGCGGTTTCGCGCCGCAGCCTTACGTCCGGCAGCGCGCCGTACACCTTGTTGGTGGAAGTGAACACCAGCGGCGGCGGCCGGCGCTGCGTGCGGATCGCTTCCAGCACGTTCAAGGTGCCGCGCAGGTTGATGTCGAAATCCAGCACCGGATCGAGCAGACTGGAGGTCACCGCAACCTGCGCCGCGAAATGGAACACCTGCGAAGCACCGCTCACTGCTTCACGTAGCGTCTGCACATCGCGCGTATCGCCGATGCGCACGCGCAAGTTGTCGCCGAAGCGCGCGCGCAGCCAGCGCAGGTTTCTCTCCGAACCCGGGCGCGCGAGATTGTCGTAGATCGTGACCGCATGGCCCTCCGACAGCAGGCGCGCCGCCAGATTGCTGCCGACGAAACCCGCGCCGCCGGTGATCAGCGTGTAATCGCGAGAAAGCGCGTTCACAACCGCAGCCCCCGCTTTGCAAGTTCTTGCGTGGCGGCATCCACGCGGTCGAAAGCGCGCTGGCTGGTCATCCAATCCACCAGTTCGCACAGGCCGTCGGTCAGGGAAACTTGCGGCGTGTAACCGAGCAATCCGTTGGCGCGCGTGATGTCGGCGAAGCAGTGGCGGATGTCGCCCACACGCACTTTGCGTGTGACCTGCGGCGGCAGATCCTCGATCGCCAGCGCCTGCGCCATGGCCGCGGCCACGCCCAAGATAGAGATCGAACGGCCGCTGCCGATATTGACCACGCTGCCGCCGATCGAATCGGTCTGCAACGCGAGCCGGCAGGCGCGCGCCACGTCGCGCACGTTGACGAAGTCGCGCCGCTGCAGGCCGTCCTCGAAGATCATCGGCGCGTTGTGGTTGAGATAGCGCGCGGCGAAAATCGCCAGCACGCCGGTGTACGGATTCGACAAGGCCTGGCGCGTGCCGTAGATGTTGAAGAAGCGCAGCGCGACGGTGGGAACGCCGTAGGCATGACCGATGATCAGCGCAAGTTTTTCCTGATCCAGTTTCGACAGCGCATACACCGAGGACGGTGCGGGCTGTTTGTCTTCAGGCGTGGGCAGCGGCGTCAGCGCCGCACCGTCTTTGTCGCGCAATTCGAAGTCGCCGGCACGCAGACGTTCGGGCGAGCGCTCGGGTGGATCGACGATGTGGCCGTCCGCGCCCTGGCAGCGGCCCTCGCCGTAGAGGCTCATGCTGGAAGCGACGATCAACCGCTGCACCGGCTCCGCGCTCAGCGCCTCCAGCAGCACCGCGGTGCCGCGGTTGTTGACGTCGGTGTAGCGCTCGATCTCGTACATGCTCTGACCGACGCCGACCGCCGCGGCGAAGTGGAACACCGCGTCCACGCCGCGCAACGCGCGATTGACCGCGGCGCGGTCGCGCACATCCCCGCGAATCAACTCGACCTCCGCATTGAGATACGCCGGCCGCGAATTCGCATCGCCGTGCACCTGCGCGTCCAGATTGTCCAGCGCGCGCACGCGGTAGCCGTGTTCCAGCAGTTCGTCGGCGAGATGCGAACCGACGAAACCGGCGCCGCCGGTGATTAGCACCGTGCCTGCGCGCACGCCCGCACCGCGCGTGACCTCAGGCCGGGACACCGGACAACTCCGGTTCCGTGCGCGATTCGCGCAGTACCTGGTCGAACCAGGCAATGGTGCGGCGCAGGCCCGTCTCCAACTCCGTGCGCGGCGCCCAACCCAGCGCGGCCTGCGCAAGACCGATGTCCGGACAACGCCGCGTGGGATCGTCGATCGGCATCGGCCGGTGGACGATGCGCGAGCGCGAGCCGGTGAGCCGTATAATGCGGCGCGCGAGTTCGATCACCGTCACTTCCGCCGGATTGCCCAGGTTCATCGGGCCGGTCAACTCCGGCGCGGCGAAGGTGAACTTGCAAATGCCTTCGATCAAATCGTCCACGTAGCAGAACGAACGCGTCTGCCCGCCGTCGCCGTGCACGGTCAACGGCTGGTTGCGCAACGCCTGCACGATAAAATTGGACACCACGCGTCCGTCGTCGAGCTGCATCTGCGGGCCGTAGGTGTTGAAGATGCGCGCGACTTTTATTTGCACGCCGTGCATGCGGTGGAAGTCGAAGAACGCCGCTTCCGCCGCGCGCTTGCCCTCGTCGTAGCAGGCGCGCGGACCGATGGGCGACACCGCGCCGCGATAGGACTCGCGTTGCGGATGCACTTCAGGTTCGCCGTACACCTCGCTGGTGGAGGCCTGGAAGATGCGCGCGCGCTGCAACTGCGCCTGCCGCAGCAGGTTGAGCGCGCCGTCGGTGCAAGTGCGCAGGGTTTTCTCGGGATCGCGCTGGTAGTGCTGCGGCGAGGCGCAACAGGCGAGATTGAAGATCACGTCCGCTTCGAGCGCGAGCGGCGCGATCACGTCGTGCTTGACGAAGCGGAAACGCTGCTGCGCGAGCAAAGGCGCGACGTTGCGCAGACTGCCGGTGATCAGATTGTCGATCGCGGTGACATGCCAGCCTTGCTGCAGCAGGCGCGCGCAGAGATGACTTCCCAGAAATCCCGCGCCGCCGGTGACGACCGCATGTCTCGCAGTGGTTCCGCTGCTCGCCTTCATCCTTGTTTTCCTTATCCGCGGCTTCCATGCAGCCGTTGGCGCTGTTGCGGCAGCAAGATGCGTGCCGCGACTTCACCGAACTGCAAAGCATGCGCACCTGCGGCTGGCGCGGCATCCCTCAACGCAAGCGAACGCACGTACATACGTTGTGCGTGAAGAAAACGTGCGCGCGCATCGATATGGCGTGAGGGGAACGCAGTCTGCCGCACGAACGTTGCGATTGCGTAAACCTTTTTCGGCGGCGCGTGTAAAACTTTTCGTTCGCAACAGCATCCCTGCTTTTGCGACCGCTTACGGCGGCACGTCCGGGTGCCGCCGCAAATGCGATCCAACTCGAACATTCGGCGGGCTATGAGCGTGGTCGTGAAAGACTGCGCAGAAAAGCCAGTACCGCACGCTCGGCCTGATCCAGGCCGCGCTTGCTGCCCGAAGCGCGCTGCCAAGCGGTGAGCAGGGCTTGCGCCTTGCCGCGATCCTCGAATGCCTCGGCGACCGCGGGGTGCACATAGGCACGCCGGCACACCGCGGGCGTGTTGCCGAGTTCCGCGGCCGCGCGCGCGATCGCGCCGCGCAACATAGCGGGTGTGGCCTTGCCGGTCGCGAACAGCACGCGCGCCACGCTCACCGTCGCCGCCCAGGTGCGGAAGTCCTTGGCGGTGAATTCGTCGCCGGCGATTTCACGCAGATATTCATTGACGTCCTGCGAATCGATGCGATGCAGCTTGCCGTCCTCGTCGCGGTACTGGAACAGGTGCTGGCCCGGCAGATCCTCGCAGCGGCGCACCACCGCCGCGACGCGCGCGTCGTTCAATTCGACTTGCTGCTGCTGGCCGGACTTGCCGCGGAAACTCAAGACCACCTCGTCACCGTTCACACGTGCGTGGCGGTCACGCAGCGTGCTCAACCCATACGAATGATTGGCCTTCGCGTATTCCTCGTTGCCGATGCGCACGTGGGTGCGGTCCAGCAGGCGCACAATCGTGGCCAGCACGCGTTCGCGTACCAGTCCGTGACGGCGCAGATCGCGCGCGATCCGCGCGCGCAATTTCGGCAACGCGCGCGCGAAATCGGCCATGCGTCCGAACTTGCTGTCGTCGCGCCAGGTCTTCCACAACGGGTGATAGCGGTATTGCTTGCGGCCGCGGGCATCGCGCGCCGTGGCCTGCATGTGGCCGCGCGCGCTGCGGCAGATCCACACGTCGGTGTAGGCGGGCGGAATCGCGAGCGATTTGATCCGCGCGATCACGCGCGCGTCGGTGATCTGCCGGCCGCGCGCATCCAGATAGACGAACCCCTTGCCGCGCCGCTGCCGGCGGTAGCCCGGTTCACAATCCGAAACGTAGATCAGTCGGGCGCGCCTGGCGGCCATTCGGGAATCTCATTCACGCGCGGCCCACGGAGCCTGCGCAACGCTCTACCTCGCGCAAGATGCCGACGGCGTCGAACGCGACGTTTCCACGGAGGGAGTCAAACATGAAAACGCGTCAAGGAATCATGATGATCGCCGGCTGCCTGCTCAGCACCGCGGCGCTGTGCGCTTCGCAGGACACCGATTTCGCACGCCATGCCGCTTCCGGCGGGTTGGCCGAAGTATCGATGGGCAAGCTCGCCGAAAGCCACGCGCAAAGCGCCGATGTGAAGAGTTTTGGTCAGCGCATGGTGCAGGATCACTCCAAGGCGAACGACCAGCTGATGGCCGCGGCCGCACAGGCCAACATCAAGCTGCCGGCCAGTCCGATGCCGAAAGACCAGGCCGCCATCAACCGTTTGTCGAAGTTGCACGGCGCCGCATTCGATCGCGCCTATGCGCAGCAGATGGTGAAGGATCACAAGAAGGACATCGCCGAGTTCCAGCACGAGGCCAACGGCGGCAGCAACAGCAATCTGAAGACGTTCGCCTCGAACACCCTGCCGACGCTGAAGGAACATCTGCAAATGGCGGAAACGCTGCCGGGTGCGCCGCATTCGGCTTCGTCTTCGGGTCAGTAGATCGTCATTCAGCTTGCGCCCGTTGTGCTGCGCGGGCTCGCGTGGTGAACTCTTGCCGGTCATGAACCGGGAAAGGAGTTCCCATGGACAGCGACGCTTCTTCGGCCGCGCGCCGCCGGGCTTTCGTCAAACAGTTGGGCGCCGGTCTCGCCGGCGCGGGCGCGGGCGCCGCGGCGATGTTCGCCGCGCGCACCGACGCGCAAACCGCTTCGCGTGGTGGCGCGCTGTTCAAGGCGGACAGCGCACGCGCGCAGCCGCGCAGCATCGAAGACAAATTGCGCGACACGGTTTCGATTCTGGATTTCATTCCCGAATCCGAACACGCGGCGATCTTCGCCGGCACCTCGCGCTACGACTGCCTGCCGGCGTTCCAGGCCGCGCTGGCGCTGGAACGTCCGCGCGGCTCGCAATCCGCCGCGTTCGGCGCGGCGGGTCCGGCCATCCATGTGCCGTGCGGCACCTATCACGTTGGCGGCACGATCGAGCTCAAGCGGCGCGTGCACATCCACGGCGACGGTTCCGCGATGGCCAACAGCTCCGAGGCCAGCCGCATCGTGTTTCCCGCGGGCGTGCACGGCTTCATCGTGCACGCCTACAACACCATCGGGGATCGCGTGCAGTCTTCGCCGACCACGCAGGGTTCCGGTTCGATTCTTTATGGCCTGATGATCGAGGGCACACCGGGCGGCGCGCCGGCGCACGGCGTCTGGCTGCGCGGCATGGCGACCATCGAACAATGCCGTCTGCAGCACTGGTCGGGCGACGGCGTGCACATCGTGGCCGGCGCGCGCGCGCGCGCCGCGGAGGAGACCGGCAACGCCAACGGCTGGGCGCTGCGCAACGTGCGCATCGTGGCGTGCGATGGCGATGCGCTGCACGTGCAGGGCGCGGACTCCAACGCCGGCGTCGGTTTGCAGGTGCAATGTTCCTCGATCGGACGCTGGGGCATTTACGACAATTCTTTTTTGGGCAACACCTACGTCGGCTGCATGACCGAAGTATGCGGAAAGCTGTCCCAGGTGTCGCACAAGGGCATGCGCTACTACTGCGCGGACGCGCAACGCGCCGGCAGCACCGAACCCGGCAGCGACAACAAGGTGTGGGTGCCGATCGGCCCCGGCGGCGTCAATGCGGCGTCTTTCCCCGCGTGGCGCAGCGGCGGCGCATACGCGATCGGCGGTTCCTATGCGTCGCTCAATCCGAACGCGCGCAACGTCTTCGTCGGTTGTTACAGCGAAAATTCGCAACCGCCGTCGAAGATCATCGCACCGGCGCTGGTGTTCGGCGGCCTGTTCGGCGCGGTGACCCCCGATTCCACGGCGGGAATTTTCACCAGCACCACGCACGGGCCGGTGATCGAAGGCGCCCTGCAGGTACCGAACCTGCAATCCAGCGGAGCGCGCATCGGCAGCGGCGGAAATACACGCATGCACGCGGTGGCCGAGGCCCCGCCGGCAAAGGGCACATTCGTGCGCGGCGACTACGTCCGCAACGCCATGCCGGTGCCCGGCGAGCCCAAGGGCTGGTTCTGCGTCGAGTCCGGCACGCCGGGCAAGTGGGTTTCCGAGGGCAATCTGTAACGGCTGTCACAGCTTGCTGCCGGAAGCTGAATCGCCACCTGTTCCTGCACTTGTCACCGGCAATTCGCCTACCTATCCTTGGCTGCTGACGTTGCACTTGTCCGCGATCCAGGGAGAGGGATGGCGCGGAGGTCGAGAGCATGGATGCCATTTCATTGACCCGCAATGCTTCGCCGCTTCCGCCCGAGCAGGAACAGCTCGATCTGCGCGCGTTGCTCGGCACCCTCGCCGATCATAAATGGCTGATCCTCGGCGTCGCGGGTTTCTTCCTGATCGCCAGCATCGTGTATTCGATGCTGACCACGCCGATCTATCAGGCCAACGCGCTGGTGCAGGTGCAGCGCTCACCCAATGCGTTGCCGGAACTGAAGATGCTGATCTCGCCCGGCGACAACGGGCCAAGTCCGCAAGCCACCACCGCGATGGCACTGCTGACGTCGCGCGGGGTGATCGGCAAGGCCGTGCAGAATCTCCACCTGGATATCTCCGCGCAACCGCAACGCCTGCCCGTGTTGGGCGGCCCCATCGTCAATCTGATGCATCGGTTGCGTCCGGGCGAGCTGGTGCCGCCGTTGCTGGGCATGGCGCAGTACGACTGGGGCGGCGCAAAAATCGACATCGCGCGTTTCGACGTTCCCGAAGATCTGCTCGACGAACCGATGACGCTCACCGCCGACGGCGGTGATCGATGGACCTTGCGCGACGCCGACGGCAATACGCTGCTCGAGGGCAAGGTCGGACAGGCGTCCGGCGCGCACGGCATCACATTGCAGGTGAATACGCTGCGCGCCAATCCCGGCACGCAATTCGACATCAAGCGCTCGCACCTGCAGCCGATCGTCACGCGGTTGCAAAACGACATCAACGTCACCGAAGACGGCAAGGATTCCGGCGTGCTGCTGCTCACCTACAACAGCACCAATCCAAAATTGGCGGCGGCACTGCTGAACCAGGTTTCCACGCAATTCGTCGAGCAGAACATCGACCGCAACTCGGCCGAAGCCGCCAAGAGTCTGGCGTTCGTCAAGGAACAATTGCCGCAAGTGCAGAAGAATCTCGAGGACTCCGCATCCAAGTTGAACGACTACCAGAGCAGGTCCGGCGCGGTGAACGTGGACATGCAGACGCAGGATCTGCTCGCCCGGATTTCCGCGGCGGACGCCACTTTGCAACAATTGCGCCTGAAGCAGACCGAGATGGCGCGCAGGTACACGCCGAACTACCCGGCCTACAAGACCCTGCAGGCGCAGATCGCGGAGCAGGAAGCGGCCAAGAGGCGCCTGCAAGGGCAGGTCGGCGGACTGCCAACCATGCAGAAGCACCTGCAGGAACTGCAACGCAACGTCAGCGTCAGCAACGATACCTATACCGATTTGCTGCACCAGGCACAGCAACTCAACATCGCGCGCGCAGGCGAGATCGGCAACGCGCGCGTGGTGGACAGCGCCGACGTGGACACGAGCCAGCCCATCTGGCCGCGCAAGCTGATCCTGATTCCGGCGGCGACCGCCGGCGGGCTGCTGCTCGCCGTCGTCTTCGTATATCTGCGCCAGATGCTGAAGCGCGGCGTCGAGGATCCGGCCGTGATCGAGCAGGTCGGCCTGCCCGTGTACACTTCAATTCCGCTCAGCCATCACACCCGGCGCGATCCGGCGCTGGGACTGGGCGCGCACCTGCGCGGTAACCGGCGACAGAACCTGCTGGCGCTGAACGCGCCCAACGACGTGGCGACCGAAGCGCTGCGCAGCCTGCGCACCAGCCTGCAATTCGTGCGCGCCGATGCGCGCAACAACGTGCTGATGATTTCCAGCGTCAGCCCGCGCGTCGGGAAAAGTTTCGTCTGCGCCAATCTGGCCGCGCTCAGCGCGCAAACGGACCAGCGCGTGCTGTTGATCGACGGCGATCTTCGCCAGGGCGCATTGCACAAGCTGTTCGGCGTCCGTGCCGAGCGCGGACTGACGGAGCTGATCCGCGGCCAGATCGAAGTGGCGAATTCGATTCGCGCGCTGCCCGGTTTCGATCATCTGCACTTCCTGCCGCGCGGCCGCACGCCCGCCAATCCTTCCGAACTGCTGATGACCGCACGATTCAACGCGCTGCTGCAGCAACTATCGCCGCACTACGACCTGATCATCGTCGACACCCCGCCGATCCTCGCCGTGACGGACGCGGCGATCATCGGCCGCCAGGCGGGCACCAGCCTGCTGGTGGTGCGCTTCGACACGCACGAGATGCGCGACATCACGCTGGCCAAGCAGCGTTTTGCGCAGAATGGCGTGGAATTGAAAGGCGCGATTTTCAACGCGGTCGAGAAACGCAGCGGCGGCTTCTACAACTACTCATGGTACGAGTACGAATCGGTGCGCTGAGCCGTGCCTCGTGCCATCACATCGAGGAGCCGGCGCGCTCCGGGCCGACCATGGAATGGACCGTTGCACCCATCGCCAGCAACGATCCGGCAGCCGCGCAGGTGCTGCAACAATACCGCGGGCACGCCGATGGCGATTGCCTGATCGTCGCAGTGAACGAGGGCACACGTTTGCTGGCACTGCACGTGTTCGCGCCGATCGACGTGCTGATCGATCATACGCGTGCACGGCTGTTGCGTCTGGCCGCCAGCATCGGCGAGTCCGGCGCGCGCGAGGAATCGCTGCCCGCGGCGCTGCAATGCGCCGCTGCGAATTCCCCGGCGTACGGCGCGGCCGGCGTGTGCGCGCTGGTCGGCAGGGCAGCCGTCTCCGCGATCGGAACAGCCGGATTCCGATGCGAATCGATGCAGGAAATCGTTTTTCCGGCCGCTCGCCATGGTGCGCGCCTGCTGGACTGCGCGACGGCTTTCGAAGATTTGAATTGCGCAAACCTGGTGCGGTTCGACTACCACGCGCTCGCCGAGTCCGCGCGTCGCGATGCGCCAATCACATCTCTGGATCGAAACAACAATTTGATCTGGGGTGCACCGGCGCATGACGGCGTGACGTTCGAAGTGCGCGGCTGCGAGCTCAGCCATCCACAGCTTTTTTCCGAACTGCTGCAGTTGCTCGGCGAGCAGCACGGGGCCAAACGCGCGCGCTTCCTGTGCAGCGCGCAAAGCATGCTCGCGCGCGCAGCGCGCGGTGTGCGCCTGCGGGATTCGGAGCAATCGCTGGTGTACACGCTGGAATCCGAGCTGGACATCCGTTTCGATGCGCACGCGGGGCTCGCATGTTCAAGGCATTGACCGACGCCGTGATCGTGCGTGGTGCCGGCGCGGCCGGTTTACTGCGCGGTTTTTGCGTGCTGCCCGTGCTGCATGTCGAGCGGTTGCACGAAGATCGCTCGTTCGACAACGCGCTTCAATTCTGCCGTGATTATCAGAATGCGTGCGGACGCAAGCCGCTTGTAGCGGCGATTCCGCCGAACGCGCCGCTGCTGGTACGTGCGCTGGACAAGGCCGGCTTCCCGGAAGCCGCTTACGCCGAACGCCTGGCGGAACTGGCGAGGGTGGCCGACATCGGTCTGCATGGCCACTACCTGCGCGGCGACTCGGGGGCGCCGATCCATCACTACTGGAGCGAACGCGCGCCGGTGCATGCGCAGATGTCCGCCGAGATCGCCTGGCTGGAGTCACGCGGGCTGATGCGCCGCCGCTTTTACGCTGCGGGTTGGTGGTACGAGGACTCGATGCTGCGCGAGCTGCTGCGCGAATTCGGATTCGAATTCGACTTCTCGCTGTCCGTCAGCCGCTACAACCTGGGACCGTTGTCGTGGCAAGGACCGCGCAGCGCGGACGCGATTCCGCCCGGCCCGGTGCCGGTGTGGGCGGTGTGCCGCATCTGTGCCACGGGAACGCACTCGCATGTTCCGCGCCAACTGCTGCGCGGCTTCGGACCGCGTCCAGCCGCGCGATGGCACTGCACCGTTTCGCTGTACGGGCACGACTGGGACATGGATCCTGCCGCCGCGCGCGTGACGCTGCGCGATCTGGCACGTGCCGGCGCCCGTCTGATCGGATTGCAGGATCTCACGCAGGCAAGCGCACGGCCGCTGCAGGGAGTGTGTCATCAGCATTGAAGTGCTACGACTGTCTCCGCGCGAGCCACATGCGCTCGAGCACGCGCTCGCCGTCTGCCGCGCGGCCGGATTGAGCGCGCAAGCCGGCAAGCTGCGCAGCAACTGGCTGGCCAGCGACAAGGGCTCCGCCTTGTACGCAGCTTATGCGGATGGCGCACCGGCCGCGGTGGCCGCGTTCATCGCGCACGAATTGCACATGAACGGCACGCGATCCCTCGCCTATCAATCCTGCTGGAACGCAGTCGTGCCTTCGCACCGCAACTCGCTGTTGTTTCCCTTGCTGTTGCGCCGTGCCGGTCACGATTTTCGCCGCGCGGGCGCACGCTTCCTGTTCGGCTTTCCGAATCACGCTACGCTGCCGTACTACGCGCGCCTGCGCGGCGCGCGCATCATCGCGATGAAACGCGTGCTGTTTCCCGCCGGTACGCCACCAGCGGTGTTGCGCACGCTGTTCGACGCGGATGTGTACTCCGAGCGCGCGGGCGCGTCGAATCTGGTGCGCTTCGACCAGCAACGCACGCGCGCATGGAAACGCCGCGAGCACGCAGGACTGCATTGCATCGAACGCGACGGCAACGGCTTGTGGGGACGTGTCGCCACTCGCCGCGGCATGCGCGTGCTGCTGGCCGGCGGTTGCGAACTGGTGCGGCCGCAGGCGTTCGCGGCCTTGTTGCGCGAAGCGGGCCGCGCGTTGGACGTGAGCGCGGTGCGGTTCGTGGTGACCGAAGACAGTCCGCTCGCGGCGGCATCGCGCATCGCGCTGAAGGCGCCGCGCACCGAGCCGTTCACCTGGTTTCCCGCTTCGGCGCTGCCGGACGCGCGTTTCGATGCGCATACCGGATTGAAGGACGCATGGTGATGGCGGACGCGATGCAGGACAAATCGCAAGCCGCTCCGGCATTTTCGCCGGGCGTGATCGGTCGCGCCGCGGGCTGGCTGCGCGGGCCTGGCCTGCTGCCGCGGCTGGTGCATGCGGGCATCGGCAGCGCGCTGGTGCGGGTGGCCGGAATGGGTTTCGGATTCCTGTTCGGCGTGCAGCTCGCGCGCGGCCTGGGGCCGTCCGGTTACGGCATCTACGGATTGGCCATGTCGATCATCACCGTGCTGGCGGTGCCGATCCAGTTCGGCTTGCCGCAACTGGTGGTGCGCGAAGTCGCCGCGGCGCAGGCGCGCGAAGAATGGGGCCGCGTGCGCGGCATCCTGCGCTGGTCGAGCAGGGCGGTGCTGATCACCTCGGCGGTGACCGCCGTCGCGGTGCTGATCGGATTGCTCGTCAGCGAAAGAGGTTTCGGCTCGCCGTTCGCGCGAGCGCTGCTGATAGGCGTGGTGATGCTGCCGCTGCTCGCCTACGGCGCGTTGCGCGGCGCAACCCTGCTGGGCCTGCATTTTCCGGTGCGCGCGCAGGCGCCGAACGAATTGCTGCGGCCGGCGATGTTCTCGCTGCTGCTGTTTGCGGTGCCGCTGGTATTCCGGATCAAACTCGATCCGGCGCTGGCGATGGGCCTGGGCGCAGCTTCCGCCGGATTCGCGATCCTCTGCTACGGACGCATGCTGCATCGCGCCTTGCCGGCAGCGGCGCACGAGGCTGCCCCGCAGATGCAGCCGCGCGCCTGGCGCCGCAGCGCGTTTCCGATGGCGCTGTCGGAAGGCATGCGCGTGCTGCAGGGCCAGTTGATGACGCTGGTGCTGGGCATGATGCAGGTTGCCGCGGTGGTCGGCGTTTTCCGCGTGGCGAGTTCGGTCGCGCTGCTGATCGCTACACCCGTGTCGCTGTTGAACGTGATCTGCGCGCCCCTGATTTCGCGGCTGCACACGCAAGGCGCGCACGCTCGGCTGCAACGGATGATCTCGTGGGTGGCGCTGGCGATGACGATCATGGCGGTCCTGCTGATGCTGCCCTTCTTCATCGCGGGACACGAGCTGCTGGGCCGCATATTCGGCCACGCCTTCGCGGCTTCGAATGCGCCGCTGCTGATTCTGTGCGTCGGGGTAATCGGCAACGCCTGCTGCGGCTTGAACGCTCAGGTGTTGAACATGGTCGGCCTGGAACAGCGCGTGACGCGCGCGTTCGCCATCTCTCTGGTGGTGCTGGCGCTGCTCACACCGCCCATGGTGTATGCGTGGCAGGATTCCGGCGCGGCGCTGGCCAGCACGATCTCGGTGTTGCTGTGGAACGTGTTGATGTGGCGCGACGCATGGACACGAGCGCATCTGGACACTTCGGTGTTCTCGTTCATGCGGTCGAGGGAGCGCGGCGATGGGTAAGCGTATCGCCATCCTGCTGCCCGACCTGCGCGGCGGCGGCGCCGAACGCATGCACCTGCCGCTGGCCGCGGAATGGTCCAGGCACGGTTTCGAAGTCACCTTCGTGGTGCTGCGTGCGCGGGGCGAGCTGCTGCCGCTGTTGCCGCCAGGCGTGCGCGTGCGCGAATTGAAGGCCGCGCATTTCCGCGGGGCGCTGCATCCGCTGGTCCGCTGGCTGCGTGCGGAAAGGCCGCACGTGCTGCTGGCCGCGATGTGGCCGCTGACGGTCATCGCGGTGATTGGCGCGCGGATCGCAAGAACGCAGACGCGCGTGGTGGTCAGCGACCACACGCTGCTGTCGCGGGGTTATGCCGGTTACGGCGTCGCGCATCGCGCGCTGCTGCGCACCAGTCTCGCCTGCGTGTATCCGTTTGCCGATGTGCGCATCGGCGTATCTCAGGGCGTGGCCGAGGACCTCGCCGAACTCTCCGGCCTCTCGCGGGAACGGTTCGAAGTGGTACCGAATCCGGCGGAAATCGTCGCGGCACATGAGCCGGTGCCGCCGGAACTGACGCGTGTCCGCGGCCCGCTGATCATTTCCGTCGGCACGCTGAAGAAGGTGAAGAATCACGCGCTGCTGATCGAAGCGTTCGCGCGCATCGACGCATCGTTCAATGCAACGCTCTGCATCCTCGGTGAAGGCGGCGAACGCGCGGCGCTGGAGCGGTTGATCGGCGCACGAGGCCTGGATGGCCGCGTGCTGCTGCCGGGTTTCCGCGCCGACCCCGGCGCGTACTACCGCCGGGCCGACCTCTTCGTGCTCTCTTCCGACTACGAAGGTTTCGGCAACGTGCTCGTGGAAGCGTTGGCACATGGCGTGCCGGTGGTGAGCACCGATTGTCCGGGCGGCCCGCGTGAGGTTCTGGATCACGGCCGCCACGGGACGCTGGTGCCCTGCAATGACCCCGATGCATTGGCGGCGGCGATGACGCGAGCCTTGCAGGTGCCGCACGACCGCGCCGCGTTGCGCGCGCGCGCGGCGGAGTTTTCGGTGGAACGCGTCGCCTTGCGTTATCTGGAGCTGCTGTGCCCGATGGAGCGCGCTGCATGAACGAGGCGCTGCTCTATATAAGCTACGACGGCATGCTCGAACCGTTGGGGCAATCGCAGGTGCTGGCGTATCTGGAACGCCTCGCAGCCACGCGCACGATCCACCTGCTGTCCTTCGAGAAAGCCGCCGACTGGCGCGACGTACAAGCGCGCGAACGCATGCGCGAACGCATGCGTTCGGCCGGCATCCATTGGCACCCGCGCCGCTACCACAAGCGGCCGTCCGCATTGGCGACCACCTTCGACCTGCTCGTCGGCAGCGCGAGCGGGTTTTGGCTGGTGCATCGCCACGGCTTGAAGATCGTGCACGCGCGCAGTTACGTGGCGGCGGCGATGGCGCTCACGATCAAGCGTCTGAGCCGCGCGCGTTTCGTGTTCGACATGCGTGGTTTCTGGGCGGACGAGCGCGTGGACGGCGGGCTGTGGCGGCGCGACGGACGCATGTACCGCATCGCCAAGAGGTTCGAACGAAAGTTTCTGCTGCGCGCAGACAGCGTGGTTTCCCTGACGCATGCAGCGGTGCGCGAAATGGAACGCTTCCCTTACCTGCGCGGAGGGATGCCGAGCGTCACCGTGATTCCGACTTGCGCGGATCTCGACCGCTTTGCGCCGACGCCCGCGCCCGAGGGCGAATTCGTCCTGGGCTACGTCGGTTCGGCTGGCACCTGGTATCTGTTCGACGAAGCGATCGCGACATTCCGCAGATTGCGCGCATTGCGGCCGCGTGCGCGCTGGCTGATCGTCAACCGTGGCGAACACGCGCACATCCTCTCACGGTTGGCTGCAGGGCACGTGCCGCTGGATGCGGTGGAATTGCGCGCGGCCGATCACATGCAGATTCCCGCGTTGATGGCGCGCATGCACGCCGCGGTTTTCTTCATCAAGCCGGTTTTCTCCAAGCAGGCTTCGGCGCCGACCAAGCTGGCGGAACTGCTGGGTTGCGGCGTGCCCTGCCTGGCCAACCACGGTGTGGGCGACATGGCGGAACTGCTCGAACGCGAGCGCGTGGGTGTGGCGGTGAATGCGTTCACCCCCGATGCGCTGGATGCCGGGCTGCGGCAGTTGCTGGAACTCGCGCAGACACCGGGCATCCGCGAGCGCTGCGGGCATGCCGCTCGCGCGCATTTCTCGCTGGACGAAGGCGTGGCGCGCTATGCCGCCATCTATCGCTCACTCGGAGCGCGCGCATGAGAGTGCTGGTGCTCTCGCGCTACGGAATGCTCGGTGCCAGCAGCCGGCTGCGCATCCGCCAGTACCTGCCGCACTTCCGCGAGGCCGGCATCGAGATGCTTTGTCACGCGCTGTTGGACGACGAATATCTCAACGCGCTGTACGCGCGCCGCGCCGCGCCGCGCTCGGTGCTGCGCGGATATTCGGGCCGTCTGCGCGCGCTATGGCAGGCCAACCGTTTCGATGCACTCCTTGTGGAGAAGGAAAGCCTGCCGTGGCTGCCGGCGCTGATCGAACTCGCGCTGTACGGCAACACTCCATTGTGGGTGGATTACGATGACGCGATCTTCCACCGCTACGACCGCCATACGTCCGCGCTGGTGCGTGCGGGCCTGGGACGCAAGCTGGACGCGATCATGCATCGCGCCGATCTTGTGACCGCCGGCAACAATTACCTGGTGCAGCACGCGGTGGACGCGGAATGCCGGCACGTCGAGTACGTACCGACCGTGATCGACCTGCGCCGTTATCCGCGCGCACCCAAACCTCCGCACAATCATGACGTGGTGATCGGCTGGATCGGTTCCCCTTCCACCGCGAACTATCTGAAGCTGGTCGCACCGACACTCGAACGCCTGGCGCGCCGGCATCCGATCCGTTGCGTCGCGATCGGCGCGCGGGCCGATCAACTGCGCGATACGCCATTCCATGCCGCACCATGGAGCGAGGCGACCGAAGTGGAGCAGGTGCGCGGCATCGACATCGGCATCATGCCGCTGCCGGACACCCCATGGGAACGCGGCAAGTGCGGTTACAAGCTCATCCAGTACATGGCGTGCGGCCTGCCGGTGGTTGCCTCACCGGTGGGCGTCAACAACCAGATCGTGCGCGGCGACAACGGCTACCTCGCGGACGACGCACAAGCGTGGAGCGACGCGCTGGAACGGCTGATTCTGGATGCGCCGCTGCGCGCGGCCATGGGACGCGCGGGCCGTGCGCGCGTCGAACAGGAGTTCTGCCTGCAGGTGCAGGCACCGCGTCTGATCGGATTTTTGCAGGAACTGGTGGGCGAGCGATGTGCGGCATAACGGGTTTCTGGCAACCGCCGCGCGCATCGCAGGAGGAGATGACCGCGCTGGCGCAGACGATGGCAGATCGCCTGGCCCATCGCGGGCCGGACGACGCCGGTGCATGGGCAGATGCGCAGGCAGGCATCGCGTTCGGCCACCGGCGCCTGTCGATCGTCGATCTCTCGCCGGCAGGACGGCAGCCGATGATTTCCGCGGGCGGGCGCTACGTGTTCCAGTTCAACGGCGAGTTCTACAACCACGCCGAACTGCGAAACCGCATCGAAGCGGAGGGCAAGGCGCCGCCATGGCGTGGCCACTCCGATACCGAAACCGTGCTGGCATGCATCGAGGAGTGGGGGCTGGAGCGCGCGCTCCGCGCCAGCGTCGGCATGTTCGCGCTGACGCTGTGGGATCGCGCCACCCGCACTTTGACATTAGCGCTGGATCGCTTCGGCGAGAAGCCGCTGTATTACGGCTGGCAGAACGGCGTATTCCTGTTCGGATCAGAATTGAAGGCATTGCGTGCGCATCCCGCGTTTCGCGCGGAAATCGACCGCAATGCGCTCACGCTGCTGCTGCGGCACAACTGCATCGCCGCGCCGCACTGCATCTACACGGATATCCGCAAACTCGAGCCCGGTCACCTCTTGCGTGTCGAACTCGGCGATGGCGCACGCACGTCCGAACCGCAGCCGTGGTGGCGCTTCAACGATGCGGTGGACGCGGGCCTGGCGCAACCCTTTGCGGGTTCCGATCGCGAAGCGATCGACATGCTCGAGCAGCGCCTGAGCGAGAGTATCGGAGCGCAGATGCTCGCGGACGTGCCGCTCGGTGCATTCCTCAGCGGCGGCGTGGACAGCAGCACGGTGGTCGCGCTGATGCAGGCGCAGAGCAGCCGTGCAGTGAAGACTTTCACCGTCGGCTTCAACGAAGGCGATTACGACGAGGCCTCGCACGCCCGTGCGATCGCGCGGCACCTCGGCACGCAACACACGGAAGTCTATGTGCGTCCGCAAGCCGCGCGCGAGGTGATTCCGCTGTTGCCGTCGATCTACGACGAGCCGTTCGCCGACAGCTCGCAGATCCCCACCTTCCTGATCAGTCAACTCGCGCGGCAGCACGTCACGGTGGCGTTGTCCGGAGACGCAGGCGACGAACTCTTCGGGGGCTACAACCGCTACCTGATGGCGCATCGCGTGTGGGGCCGCGTGAAACGATTGCCCGTGTTCATGCGGCGCTCGCTCGCGGGTGCGTTGCGGGCGTTGCCGCCTTCTGCGTGGGGCCGTTTGTTCGATCTCGCGGGGCATGTGTTGCCGGGCCGTTTGCGCCTGGCCGCACCGGGCGACAAGGCGCAAAAACTCGCCGACGTGCTCGCGCTGTCGGACGGTCATGCGTTCTTTGCGCAGGTCACCAGTCAATGGAAGGATCCCGTAGGGGTGGTGCCCGGTGCCAGCGAGCCGCCGACGCTGATGAGCGACGAAGCTTCATGGCCCAACGCGGATTGCCTCGAGCACTGGATGATGGCGATGGATACGCAGACTTATCTCGCCGCCGACATCCTGGCGAAAGTGGACCGCGCGGCCATGGCGAACAGCCTGGAAACGCGCATTCCGATGCTCGATCACCGGCTGGTGGAAATGGCATGGCGGTTGCCGATCCATCTGAAGATCCGCTACGGCGAAGGCAAATGGCTGCTGCGCCAGGTATTGTACCGGCATGTGCCGCGCAAGCTCGTCGAACGGCCGAAGATGGGCTTCGGAATCCCGCTGGATTCGTGGCTGCGCGGACCGCTGCGTACCTGGGCGGAAGATCTGCTCGACGAAGGCCGCTTGCGCCGTGAAGGCTGGTTCGATCCAGCGCCCATTCGCGATCTTTGGCGCGAACACCTGCTCGGCCGCCACAACTGGCAACACCATTTATGGGCCGTGCTGGCGTTCCAGGCGTGGTTGTCCGCGCAGGAGGCCGCGCGGTGATCGTGTACTGGCTGATGTTTCTGGCACCGGCGCTGGCGATCGTGACGCCGTGGCGCCTGGACCGGCGCGCCGCGAGCCTGATGTGGTTCCTGGTCGGTGCGTGGTTCGCCGTCCTGATCGGACTCCGCTATCAGGTGGGCGGCGACTGGTTCAACTACCTCAACGGCTTCGAACGGGTGAAGGAGTTCTCGCTCGGCATGGCGGCGAGGTACAAGGATCCAGGCTATTCGCTGTTGAACTGGCTGGTGTCGGAAGCCGGCGGCTCGATTTACTGGGTCAACCTGTTCTGCGGCACGATCCTGATGATCGGCACGGTGCAGTTCTGCCGCAGACAGCCGCGGCCCTGGCCAGCGCTGCTGGTGGCGGTGCCTTACATGCTGATCGTGGTCGGCATGGGCTATACGCGGCAGGCCACCGCGCTCGGTTTCGTGTTGCTGGGTCTGGCCGCGCTCGGCGAGGGACGCACACTCAATTTCGTACTGTGGGTGACGCTCGGCGCAATGTTCCACAAGACAGCGGCGCTGCTGATTCCGATCGCGGCGTTCGCCGGCACGCGCCGGCGGTTGTGGAAATTCGTCTGGGTGCTGATCGCCGCTGTGATGGTGTACCGCTGGGTGCTGCAGGACCAGGCCGATACGCTCTGGCAGAACTACGTCACGGCCGACATGGAATCCTACGGCGCCGGCGTGCGTGTGGCGATGAACGCGGTGCCGGCCGTCCTGTTCTTCATCTTCCGCAAGCGCCTGAATCCCGACGGCCGCGACGATCGCATCTGGGTGTGGATTTCGCTGATCTCGCTCGCCTGCGTGCCACTGGTGGCGATGTCGTCCACCGCGGTAGACCGCATGTCGCTGTATTTCATTCCGATCCAGCTATACGTCTTTTCGCGCCTGCCGAATCTCGCCGGCAACCAGTTGAACCGTTCAATCGTGACCTTGGGGATCATCGGTTACTACGCCGCGGTGCAATGGACCTGGCTGAACCTCGCCACGCACGCGCGTTACTGGGTGCCCTATCACTTCGCGCCGTTGTAGGAATCGTTTCGCATGGACGCTCCGGGCAAGATCATCCTGTTCGCCAACACCGACTGGTATCTGTATAACTTCCGCCGTTCGCTGGCGCGCGCCTTGCGGGACGCGGGGCACGAAGTATTGCTGATTTCGCCGCAAGGCGAATACGGGCCGAAATTGCGCGCAGACGGTTTTCGCTGGCAGGCTGTCCCGATGCAGCGGCGCAGCCTGAATCCGCTGCGTGAAGCGATGCTGCTGCAGTACCTTTGCCGGCTATTTCGCCGCGAGCGGCCCGCGCTGGTGCATGGTTTCACCATCAAGTGCGCGGTGTACGGCTCGCTGGCGGCACGGGTGGCACGGGTGCCCGCATGCGTGAACGCGGTCGCCGGCATGGGATACGTGTTCACCAGCAGTTCGCTGCATGCACGAGCGTTGCGGCCGCTGGTGCGAAGTCTGCTGCGCGTTTCACTGGATGGAAAAAACGCGCGGTTGATCCTGCAGAATCCGGACGACGTGGCGTGGTTCTCACGCACGGCGTTGGTGCAAGCCGAACGCATGCGGCTGATCCGCGGCAGCGGCGTGGATTGCGCCCGGTTCGCGCAGCGATCGCCGAGGAGAGAGGGTGCGTTGCGCGTGCTGCTGGCGGCGCGTCTTCTGTGGGACAAGGGCATCGCCGAGTACGTGGAAGCGGCGCGCATCTTGCGCGCGAGAGGCCGCATGATCCGGTTCCTGCTCGCCGGCAGTCCGGATCCAGGCAATCCCGCAGCGGTTCCAGAATCGATGTTGCGCGAATGGATCTCTGCGGGGCTGCTCGAATGGCTGGGCCACGTCGACGACATGGCCGGCTTGTTTGCGCAGGTCGATGCGGTAGTGCTGCCGAGTTATCGCGAAGGCCTGCCGAAGAGCCTCATCGAAGCCGCCGCATGCGGCCTGCCACTGATCACCACCGACGTACCCGGCTGCCGTGAGGTCGTGACCGACAATATCGACGGTCTGCTGATTCCACCGCGCGATGCCGACGCGCTGGCGGACGCGATCGCGCGCCTGCAGGACGATCCGCAACTGGCACAACGGCTGGGTGAGGCCGCGCGCGCCAAGGCATTGGCGGAATTCGATGAACGCATCGTGATACGCAAAACGCTGGAGGTGTACCGCGAGCTCTGTGCGCTGCCTGCAGCCGCGGCTTCCGTTTCGCGGGTGCACGTTCATGCCCATCCGCACAATTCGTAGAGCCACAGCCCGACGATCTCGTGCACGCAGTGACCGCTGCGCACCAGCGCGCGCTCGCGCTGCTGCCAGAAATCATCGCCGCCCGGCACCGCCAGTTCGCGCACCGGCGCCTGCAATACTTCGAATCCGAGCTTGCTGAAGCACGCGGCCGCCCGCCGCATGTGGATGTCCGACGTCACCAGCAGGATGCGCTGCGCTCCGATTCGGTGCAGGATGGGCGCGGAATAGACCGCGTTCTCGCGCGTGTCGCGGCTGCGGTTCTCGACGAGGATGCGCGTTTGCGGCACACCTCGCAAGATCAGGCGCGCAGCCATCTGTGCGGCTTCTCCATCGCCACCGGAGAGCAGGATTACCGGCGCGCGCCGCGCCCGCAGCAGTGCCCGGCCGACCCCCAGCCGGGTGGCATCGGGATCCCAATGCTGTGCCTTGCCTTCGTTGATGACCTCGCCGCCGCCGAGCACCACGATGGCGTCTGCTGCCGGATACCCCGGCGGATCGGGATCGGCACTCGATGCCGTGGTGCGATGCTGCAACCATGCGGCAACAGCCGGCGTCGAACCGAGTGTCATACACAAGACGGTGATCGCCAGCAGCGCCCACGCCAATTGGTAAGCCCGATGGATGATCGCTTTCACGCGAACGCCGAGGCAGAAACGGCGATCATCCTCTCGAGGGCGGCTGCTGCGGAAGTGCCGCCAAGGCCTGTGCGAATCTCCCGGTTGCGACAATGTGGATCACCGTCAGTACGCCGAAAACGATCAGGCTGGCGGCCTGCCCGAACTGGTGCACCAACGCGCCCACGGCTGCGAGAACGATCGCCGTCAGCAGCAATGCCACGAGTGTGGTGCGCGGGCCGAGCCCCGATTCGAGAAGACGATGGTGGATGTGCCCACGATCAGGCGAAAACGGCGAACGGCCACTGCGCATGCGGTGCACCATTACCGCCAGCGTATCCAGCACCGGCACCGCGACGCACCACAGAACATCCGCGGGCGTCATGCCTGTCGGAACGGATTCGCTCGAGCGGATCAACGCCCAGCCGATCACGAATCCGAGCAACAAACTGCCTGCGTCGCCGAGGAAGATCTTGCGGCCAAACAATCCCAGATTCGTGGCGAGATAGGGCAACAGCGCCGCGCCCATCAACAACAGCAGCACCGGCACGTCGTAGTCGACCGGCACCCTGCGGAACAGCAGAATCGCACCGATCGCGACCAGCGCGAGACCACCCGCCAGCCCATCGATACCGTCCACCAGATTGAATGCGTTGAGCAGGCCGATCATTGCGATCACGGTCACCGGCACGCCGATCCATCCGAGCTGCATGTCGACGCCGTCGATCACGCCGAAGCTGCGAACGTACACGCCGGTCGCGGCGATTATCGCGAGCACAGTGACGGTCTGCACCAGCAGGCGCGAACGTACGCTCAATCCGAGCCGGTCGTCCAGCGTGCCCAGCAGCACCATCACGCCAGCGCCGCACAGCAATGCCTTGCTGAATTGCGTCAGTTCCGGAACGCACCACGCGCCGAGCAACACGCCGAGATAGATCGCGATCCCGCCTACCAGCGGCACCGCTCCCACGTGGCGCTTGCGCTGATCGGGCCGATCAAGCAAGCCCAGGTGCCGCGCTCGAATTCGCAGCGCCTCGACCGCCAGCAGCGAGGTGAACAGCGCGGTCAAGGGGGCGTACAACATCCATGTCGACTGCATTGCGATCCGTCATCCGTGACAGCGTAAGAAAGAGCTAATCTAGCAAGCCGCGATGACGACCCGGTTAAACCGCCAACGCCGGGTTCGGTCGCAATTCATCGATCTGAATGGCTCGCACCATAACAGTTTGGACGTCTGCCTGCGTGAGGAAGTTCACTAATTCAATACGCCGAAATGGAACATCAGCCATCCGGCAACGGCACTTCCCGCCGTGCAGACAAGCAACCAGAAACCGCGTGAATTCTTGCTGACGACGAACCGGGCCATTGCGCTCCCCTAAAAGGCATCGCGGTCCGTCGCGAATGCAGTCTGATCAGGCTGACGAGTATCATTTTCACGCAAGCGAGATCCATGCCACGCGAGCAAACGATAGTCACACCCATACGCATGCGAATCTACAAGATATTCCAGATCGAAGCCGCGCATCGATTGCCGAACGTACCCGCCGGACACAAATGCGCGCGCCTGCACGGACATTCCTTTCGCATCGAAGTGCGTCTGCGCGGCGAGCCCGATCCGGCGACGGGATGGTTGATGGATTTTGCCGATCTCAGTCGTGCGTTCGCGCCGGTGTTCGACGCGCTGGATCATCAATATCTCAACGACGTTCCAGGCCTGGAGAATCCAACCAGCGAGCGTCTGGCCGAATGGATCTGGCAACGCCTGCATCCGGAACTGCCGCTGCTGGACGAGGTACTGGTGGCCGAAACCTGTACGTCAGGTGCGCGCTATCGCGCTTCCGAAGTAGCCGGATGAGAGACTGCAGCCACAGATTGCCGCGACGCCGCATCGGCGCTGTATTATAAGTTATTGAATTGCAAGCATTATAATACAAAGTTATTCTGATCGCCGCAGTTCTTGTTGCGTTGCAACATAGCCCGTGCTAGCATGATTCCATCCTCCACCCGGAAGGGAGCACGAACATGTACGCACAGTTGCAGCAGCAGACTCTCAATCTCGGCAAGCAGTGGGCCGAGCAATCCTACAAGGCGCAGTTGACCGCCCTGCGCGGTTTCGCCGAAATCCAGGGCCTGCAGGTCAAGGCGCTGGAAGCGCAGGTCAAGGCCAATCTCGCGTTCGTCGCCGACTCGCTGGAAGCGCGCGAAATCGAAGACGTCAGCGCATTGTGGCCGAAGGGCCTGGACTTCGCGCGTAACAGCGCCGAAGCCGCCTATGAAGCCGGCCAGCAGGCGTTGGGCGTTGCGCAGAAGACTGCCGAACAGCTCGGCGAGCTCGCGCGCAACGGTGTGAAGGCGGCCAATGATGCGGCCGGCAACACCGCCAAGAAAGCGGCCCGCTAAGCAAACCTCACAACAAGAAAAAGAAAAGCAGACGCGACTCAGGTTCCCCCTGCCTGATCGCGACGCAACCGGACGGCCCCTGCCGTCCGGTTTTTTTTGAGTTTGCGATCGTCCTTGCTCGCTGCATAAAGCGTCTGCCTGTCAGATGAGGATTCCAGGCTTGATGTCGCGTCCGTGATTTACGTATCAAAAATTTCCGGATTGGAAATCCTGGATCGCCTGCACGATCTGCTCGGGGGTGTTCATCACGAATGGGCCGTACTTCGCCACCGGTTCGTTGAGCGGCTTGCCGGCGACCACCAAGACGCGCGCCGATTTGCCGTCCGCCGCGAGTGCGACCGAATCCCCGGCGGACAACACGGCCAGTTCGCCGCGCGCGAGTTGTTCGTCCCCCACTCGCACGCCTTCGCCTTCGAACACGTAAGCGAACGCGTTATGGTTTTCGGGCAGCGGAATCGAGACCTGCGCGCCGGCTTGCAAATCGACATCGAGATAAACCGGTTCGGTCGCGATGCCGCTGACCGGCCCGCGCGCGCCGAACGCGTCGCCGGCCACGACGCGCACGCGGACGCCTTCGACTGGTTCCGCGGAAGGAATCATCGAAGGTGCAATGTCCTGATAGCGCGGTGCGGTCATTTTGTCGGCCGCAGGCAGGTTCACCCACAACTGGAAGCCGCGCATCAGACCATGATCCTGCTCGGGCATTTCCGAATGCACAATGCCGCGACCTGCGGTCATCCATTGCACGCTGCCGGATTCCAGCAGGCCTTCATTGCCCGCGTTGTCGCGATGGCGCATGCGGCCCTCCAGCATGTAGGTGACGGTTTCGAAACCGCGATGCGGATGATTCGGAAAACCGGCGATGTAATCGGTGGCGGCATCGGAGCCGAATTCATCCAGCAACAGGAACGGATCCAGCATTTCCAGCGCGCGCTGGCCGATGATGCGCGTCAATTTGACGCCGGCGCCATCGGATGCCGGCAGGCCGCGCACGCGACGGGCGATGGTGCGGGTGCTCATTGGGATGCTCCGCTGGGGAATATCCGCTAGATGCGGCCGATTCGGCCGATTGCAACAAGACGCCAGAAGCCATCCATGGCGCGTCTTCCGATCGGCATCCTTGCCTCACCTTCGCAAACCGCGCGCGATGCATTACTTTGCATCGCGCAAGCGCGGTTTGCTCAACCAGCGGAACGCACGCCGCAATTCGGCTTCGCCGTTTTCGGGGTACCAGCGGCCGTGCGCCAGGATCACCCGTTGCGGACGCCACGCCATGATGCGGGCGAAGCATTCACGCGCAAGGCGCTTCCTGCCGACCCACGTCAGGCGGAAATCGAGCGGTACCTTGCCGTCCGGATCGAGCACGCCGCCGAGACGCATCAGGGCGCGCATGCGCGGGGTGAGTTTCGCGCGTTCGAAATTCTCGATCAGGTCCGCCAGCACCAGCGTCGCGCTGGCGCGGTGCAAGAACACGAATTCCTCCAGGACGCGGCTGCCGCGAAACCTGAGCTGATCGATGTCCGCGGCCCATGCATCCGGGGCCGTATCGGCGAGATCGGCGTCGAATGCGACATCGATGTGCTGGGCGGCGGCGCGGCGGCGCACGCCCGGCGACGCCCACGCAGTCGCAGCGGGGTAACGCGCTTTCCACGCCCCGATGAAGGCGTAGTGCAACATGTTGGGTGAAACCAGATGCCGCACCGGACCCAGCGCATCGATTTCACGGAACAGCGTTTCGTCCGGCGCGGTCGGCGAATGACACCAGATCGATCCGTCACGCAATCGCACCAGGGTCATGCGCGTGGTCATCGGAAAACCGCCGAATGGCGTCGCCATCCGTATCTCCGGACCATCCACGATCCAGATCTCCGGGGCGACGACCTTCAAAACATTGATCGGCTCGTAGAGTTGCGGGCCGGACATGCTCACGCGTGCGCGACGCTCGTCAATGCACCCAGCGGCCGCCGCGTCTTGCAGGCAGGTGCGCGAACGCGCTGGAAGACGCGCCGCCGTCGGCAGTGCGCTCGCGCTCGGAAGGCGGATGCACGCGCCAATAGTGCGCCACCGCGTTCACCGCCTGCGGGATTTGCGCGATGCAAGCTTCGTATTCGTCGTCCTGTAATTTTTCGATCGGCACGTCCGCCGCGAGCACGCCATCGTCCACCGCCAGCGCCATGATGGGCCCCAGCAATTCCATCAGGTCGGAATCCTCCGCCAGCCGCGTTTCCCACATCGCTGCGCGCAGATCGATGCCGCGCGAGAAGCCCTCGCACCAGCCCGCCGCCGACAGGTCGCCTGGCTTGCCATTCTCTTCGGCCAATTCACCCAGCACCGGCTCGTAACTCTCGCTTTCCAACTCGGTTGGGATCGAATCGTTGAGCTTGGCCAGCAACCCGAGGATATGTTCACCCTGATCCGGATCTTCGAACGGCGCGTGCAACACTTCCGGCAGCCACTCTTCCGGCAGCGCGGGCTCGGGGCCAATCGCCAGCGCGGTCAACAATCCGTGCACGCCATCCAGCAGCAGCCCGCTTTCGGATTCCGCCGCATGCGCGCGCAGGAAGTCGTCGAGTTGCTCCAGTTCGTTGTCGGCCAAGCTGGCTTGCGGTTCGCTTGTTGCGCTCATTTCAATCTTCGATTTCGATCATTACGGGAACATGATCCGACGGCCGCTCCCAGGTGCGGGGCGTGCGGTCGATCGAGGCGGACTTCAACCGTGCGCGCAGCGCCGCACTCACCAGGATCAGGTCGATCCGCAAACCCATGTTGCGGCGAAATGCACCTTGCCGGTAGTCCCACCAACTGTAGTGTCCGGCATCGGAGCTGAACAGTCGAAACGAGTCCGTGAAACCCAGTTCGATGATACCGCTCAACGCCGCGCGTTCCGGCGTGGAACACAGCACCTGCTCGCGCCAGGCTTCCGGATCGTGCACGTCGCGGTCTTCCGGCGCGATGTTGAAGTCGCCCATCACCGCGAGATTCGGATGTGCGGACAACTGCTCGCGCAGAAATTCGCGCACGTGCGTCAGCCACTTCAACTTGTGCGCGTACTTGTCGCTGCCGACGCTTTGCCCGTTCACCACGTACAGGTTGACAATCCGCAGCGCCTTGTCGCCCTCGCCGATCGTCCCGGCCAGGATGCGCCGAGCCGGATCGTCCAGGCCGTCCACGTCGGTGACGATGTCGCGCAACGGCTCGCGCGCCAGGATCGCCACGCCGTTGTAGCTCTTCTGCCCGGAAAACGCGCACTGGTACCCGAGTTCGGCGAACTTTTCACGCGGAAATTTTTCGTCCTGCAGTTTGGTTTCCTGCAGGGCCAGCACGTCCGGCTTGTGTTCCTCGCACCAGCGCTCGACGTGCGGACCGCGCACGTTGAGCGAGTTGACGTTCCAGGAGGCGATCTTCACGCGCGCAGCGTAACGCGAGTGGCCGGTAAAGTAGAAATGGTCACGCAGACAACCCGTAGCTGCGCAGCAGGGCTTCCGGCTGCGGTGCGCGGCCGCGGAAGGCGATGAAACTTTCCAGCGCAGGCCGGCTGGCGCCCACGCTCAGCACCTCTGCGCGGAAGCGCGCGCCGAGTTGCGGATCGATCGCGCTCGCGCCGGTTTCCGCGCGTTCCTCGAACACTCCGAACGCGTCGGCCGAAAGCAGTTCCGCCCACAGATAGCTGTAATAGCCGGCCGCGTAGCCGCCGGAGAAGATGTGCGTGAACGCATGCGGAAAGCGCTGCCACGCCGGCGGATGCAGCACGGCGACTTCCTCGCGCGCGGATTCCAGAACTTCCATCGTGCGCGCGCCGCGCTGCGGATCGTAGTCGCGGTGCAGCAGGAAATCGAATCGTGCGAATTCCAGTTGCCGCAGCAGGAACAGCCCGGCGTGAAAATGCCGCGCAGCCAGCATGCGTTCGTACAGTGCATCCGGCAGGCGTTCGCCGGTTTGCCAGTGCCGTGCGAAACCGTCCAGCGCCTCGCGATTCCAGCCGAAGTTCTCCATGAACTGGCTGGGCAGTTCCACCGCATCCCATTCCACGCCGTCGATGCCACCGACCGAAGGAATGTCGATCTCTGTCAGCATGTGGTGCAGGCCGTGACCGAACTCGTGGAACAGCGTCAGCACGTCGTCGTGCGTCAGCAGCGAAGGCGTGTCCTGCGTGGGCGGGGCGAAATTGCAGGTGAGGAACGCGATCGGCGATTCAAGGCGATCGCCGTCACGGAAACGCGCGCGACACACGTCCATCCACGCGCCGCCGCGCTTGCCCGAACGCGCGTATAGATCGAGATAGCAGCCGGCAATCGTGTTCCCTTGCGCATCCACCACGTCGAAATGGCGCACGTCCGGATGCCAGACCTCGACGTCATCGCGCGGCTGCAAGCGGATTCCATAGAGTTTTTGCGCAAGCGTAAACAAGCCATCGATCACCGCGGGCGCGGGGAAATACGGCTTCAGGTCTTCCTCGTCCAGCGCGTAGCGCTCGAGGCGCAGCTTTTCCGCGGCATAAGTGACGTCCCAAGCTTCCAGCGTTCCGATGTCCAGCCGATCGCGGGCGAAGACGCGCAAATCGTCCAGCTCACGCTGCGCGACGGGTTTGGCGCGGACGGCGAGATCGCGCAGGAAATCCAGCACTTCGTCCGGCGAGCGCGCCATCTTGGTCGCCAGCGAAGCCTGCGCGGCATTTTCGAAACCGAGCAATCGCGCGGCTTCGTGCCGCAACGCCAAAATCTTTTCGATGCGCTGCGAATTGTCGAACTTGCCTGCATCCGGACCCTGGTCGGACGCGCGCGTCTGATAGGCCCAGTACACGCGTTCGCGCAATTCGCGATTGTCGGCATAAGTGAGCACCGCCTGCACGCTGGGCTGCTTCAGCGTGACGAGAAAGCCTTCCAGCTCGTGCTCACGCGCATATTCGCGCAGCACCGCGCGGCCGGACTCCGGGATGCCGGCGAGATCGCGCTCGTCGGTGATGTGTTCGTGCCAGGCGTCGGTCGCATCCAGCACCGCGTTGGCAAACCCGGTCGAGAGTTGCGCCAGCTCGTTGGCGATTTCGCGGAAGCGTGTGCGCGCAGGCTCTTCCAATGCCACGCCCGCGAGCCTGAAATCGCGCAAGGCATGCTCGACCGCGGCGCGGCGCGGGCGCGGCCAGGTTTTGAAGTTTTCGTGCTGCGCGAGTGCGGCTACTGACGTGTACAACGCTCGGTTCTGGCCGAGCTCGGCAGTGAACTCGGTGATTTTCTCGAGCGCTTCGAAATATGCCTCGCGCAACTCCGGTGTATCGGCCACCGAATGCAGGTGGGAAACGGGCGCCCAGGCGCGATTCAATCGCTGCTCCAGCCGTTCCAGTTCCAGCATCACGTCGTCGAACGCATCCGATTGAAGCGGGCGCGGCATGTCGGACCGGACGAGCGCATCGATGCGCGCGCGGTAATCGGCCAGGATCGTTTCGATCGCAGGCAGCACGTTTTCCGGCCGGATGGCCGAAAACAGCGGCAGCGCGGTTTCGGCGAGCAGGGGATTGGCGGTTTGCATATCCATGACCCTCCAGACTGGCGCCGGACGCCCCGGAAATCAAGCACGCCGCGGCTTATGCTCGGATACGATGAGTGCGTGATGAACACTCCGCGCGCTGACGGCGACCTGCAGGACTTGCTTCGGCGCAGCGAGGTGTTCAAGCATCTGCACGATCACGAACTGGATGCGCTCGCTGCGGAGATGGCGTGGTTCTCGCTGCCGGGCGGCGCCGCATTGTTCGAAACCGGCGACGCGTCGGATTCGATGTATGTATTGCGCACCGGCAGCCTCGGCGCGTTCGGCGTGCCGCAGTCGGGCGGCGCTGCGCGTTTGCTGGGCGTGATTCCACGCGGCGCCACGGTCGGAGAGTTGGGGTTGATCACCGGCCAGCCGCGCGCCGCAGCGGTGCGCGCATTGCGGGATTCGGAATTGCTCCGCCTTTCGCGCGCGAGCTTCGAGCAGCTGGTGCGCAAACATCCGGAAGCGATGCTGGGTGCGGCGCGCAGCGCCACCGCACAACTGCTGGCGCGCACGCGCCAACGCGGCAAGGGCGAGCCCGTGGATGCGCCGCGCACGTTCGCGATCCTGCCGTTCGACCGCCGCATCGATGCGCGCGGATTCGCCGAACGCCTGCGCAAGCAATTGCTGGTGTACGGCGACTGCCTGCTGATCGATGCCGAGCTCGGGCACGGCCGCAGCACGGAATGGTTCGCGCAGCGCGAAAGCGAAGTGCGCTTCGTGCTGTATCTGGACGATGGAGACGCAAGCTGGCGGCTGCTATGCGAACGACAGGCCGACGCGCTGCTGTTCCTGGTCGATGCGGAACGACCGGCCGCGGCGTGGCCTGAAGCCGCAGTGGCCGATGCACAGCGTGCCCGCCGGCGGCCGCGTCATCTGATCCTGCTGCAGCCGCATCCGCGCTTCATTTGTGGCGCAGCGCGCGGCTGGCGCGCTGCATTGAAGGATGGCGAACTGCGTCATCACCACGCGCGCCACAACGATGACCTCGCGCGGATCGCGAGATTGCTGAGCGGCAACGGCACAGGGCTGGTGCTGTCCGGCGGCGGCGCGCGCGGCTTCGCCCAGATCGGCGTGATACGTGCACTGCGCGAAGCAGGGATCGCGATCGACAGCGTGATCGGCACCAGTATCGGCGCGATCATCGGCGCGGGCGCCGCCTACGAATGGGACGGCCCGAAGATGCGCGAGGCCTACAAGCGCGCATTCGTGGACGGCAAACCGCTGGCGGACTGGACCTTGCCCCTGGTGGCGCTGACGCGCGGCGGCCGCACCACGATGCTGCTGCGCGAAGCGTTCGGCGAAATCGACATCGAGGATCTGCCAGTCGATTTCGCTTGTCTTTCCGCCGATCTCACCAGCGGCTGCGCGGCCGTGCATCGCAGCGGTTTGCTCTGGCGCTGGCTGCGTGCGTCCAGCGCGGTGCCGGGCATCCTGCCACCGCTGTTGCACGAGGGCCATGTCTACGTCGACGGCGCGGTGATCAACAATCTGCCGACCGACGTGCTGAGCGACGAAGGCCTGCGCCGCATCATCGCGGTGGACATCAGTGCGGACGACATGCTGACCGCGCACGTGGATGAAAGCGCCTCGCCGTCGTGGCCGGCATTGTGGACGCAACGGCGCGAGGGCAAGCGCCCCAACGCGTTCGCGATCCTGGTGCGCGCCGGCATGTTGAATTCCGAAGCCGGCAGCGCGCGCCGGCGCGAACTGGCGAGCCTGCTGCTGCGCCCCGATCTGGAAGCGATCGGCTTGCTGGACTGGCACGAATTCGAACGCGCGATCGCGGCCGGCTACGGCTACGCGCGCAAGGTACTCGAGAACGGCGGGTTCTGACTTCGCTTGCGCGCCGCTAGAATCTTTCGATGCTTTCCAACATTCGACCATACAAGAGCATCCATCCGAAACTCGGCGCGCGCGTGTACGTCGACCCGGCCGCGACGCTGATCGGCGATGCGGAGCTCGGCGATGACGTTTCGCTCTGGCCCGGCAGCGTGGTGCGTGGCGATGTGGAACGCATCCGCATCGGCGCGCGCACCAACGTGCAGGACGGTGCGGTCTTGCACGTGACCCACGACGGCCCGTATTCGCCCGGCGGATTTCCCTGTCTCGTCGGAGCCGATGTGACCATCGGCCACGCTGCGGTAGTGCATGCATGCACGATCGAGGACGCGTGCCTGATCGGTATGCATTCCACCATTCTGGACGGCGTGGTGGTGCGGAAACACGCGATGGTCGGCGCGGGCGCGCTGGTTTCGCCGGGCAAGACCGTCGGAGAAGGCGAGCTGTGGCTGGGCAATCCTGCGCGCTGTGTACGCAAGCTCAGCGCCGGCGAGATCGAGCAACTGCACTACTCGGCTGCGCACTACGTGCGGTTGAAGGATGCGTACCTCGCATCATCGTAAGGCGGGTTTCAACCCGCATTTTCGAAGGCCTTCTATGCAGGTCTTGACCCGCCCTACACAATGTCCGCGCGCAGTTCGCGCAACGCTTCATCTGTTCTCGGCCGCAACCCCTGCCAGTGTTCGAACGAATCGGCCGCGGTTTCGATCAGCATGCCCAGTCCGTCGAACGTGCGTGCGGCCCCCGCTTCGTGCGCCCAGTCCATGAACGGCTGCGCAGCCTTGCCGTAGGCGAGGTCGTAAGCGACGGTCGTCTTGCGAACCAGTGATCGCGGCAATTGCATCGCCGTTTCCAGCACTCCTGCAGAGGTCGCGTTGAGGACCAGATCGAAGGTGCCACTGCGATGCAGCGCGCCCCATTCGGAAATGCACACGCGCGCGGGCTGCGCCAGCGTACCCGCAAGTTGGTGCGCGCGTTCGAGGGTGCGATTGGCGATGATCAGTTCGCGCACACCTGCATCCAGCAGCGCCCACGCGACCGCCTGCGCGGCCCCGCCGGCACCCAGCAGCAGGGCGCGACGATCCTGCAACTCGATGTGGTGACGTTCGCGCAGGTCACGGAGTAAACCCGCACCGTCGGTGTTGTGCGCTTCGATCTTTCCATCAGCTCGGCGCGTCAATACGTTCGCGACACCCGCGCGTTGCGCCGCTTGCGTATGCGCAGCGGCCAGCTCGAACGCAAGCCGCTTGTCCGGCAGCGTGACGTTCGCGCCGCGGCCGCCTTCATCGAAGAACCTGCGCGCGGTTCCGGCAAAACGTTCCGGCGGCGCATCGATCGCGACATATTCGATCGCAATGCCGCACTGCGCGGCGAACAGCGCGTGCAGCCGCGGCGACAGCGAATGCGCGATGGGGTGGCCAAAGACGGCGAAGCGCTGCGGATCACTCATCGTTCGAATCTTCGGCCTGGAGTCGCAATCTGTGAGATATCGGATGCTGAAAGTTCGCACACCGCCCTGGAGTGTGCCATGCAGATCTTTCGCAATGCCGATGTACTCACGCTGGCCGCAGCCACCTGGCTCGCAGCCGGTCTGGTACTACTGCTGCTCACGCCGATGCCGGCGCACGACGCGCAGCATGGCTGGTCCATCGCATTCTGGCTGATCGCGGCGCCGGCTGCCGTGCTTGCCGCACGGCTCGCGCTGCGCACCGATCACATATTGTCGCCCGTCCGCTTACGCTCCATCCGCCGCAGGAATTCCTGCATGACCCGGAGGTAGAGCTCGCTGCCGAGGTGCTCGTCTTCGACGCCGGCGTCGATCGATGGATTGTCGTTGACCTCCAGCACCACCAGCCGGTCGCGCGTCTGCTTGATGTCCACGCCGTAGAGACCGTCGCCGATCGGCGCGGTCGCGCGCAAAGCCAGCTTGATCACGTCTGCCGGCGCATCCTTCACCGCCAGCGTGTCGAAGCCGCCGGATTTCGCCGTGCCGCGCGCGGCGTGGTTGTAGATCTGCCAGTGCCCGCGCGACATGTAATAGCGGCAGGCGTACAGCGCCTCCCGGTTGAGCACGCCCACGCGCCAGTCGAATTCGGTGTACAGGAATTCCTGAGCGATCAGCAGTGCCGTGCTCTGGAACAGTTGCGACGCGGCGCGCTCCAGTTGCGCCACGTCATCCACCTTGACCACGCCGCGCGAGAACGATCCGTCCGGGATCTTCAGCACCAGCGGGAAGCCCAAGCGGTCGGGCAGCTCGCGCAACTGCTTCGGGTCCTCGCGGTAGAGGATTTCCGCGCGCGGCACGGCGATCTTGCGCGAGCGCAAGAGATCGTGCAGGTAAATCTTGTTGGTGCAGCGGAGGATCGATGTGGGATCATCGATCACCACCATGCCTTCGCGCTCGGCCTTGTGCGCGAAGCGGTAGGTGTGGTTGTCCGGCGCGGTGGTTTCGCGGATGAAAAGCCCGTCGTACTCGGCGAGCCTCGTGTAATCGTTCTTGCCGACCGGATCGACTTCGATCCCGAGTTCCTTGCCGGCCGCAACGAAGGCCTTCTGCGCGCGCGCATTGGACGGCGGCATCGATTCGGCAGGATCGATCAGCATCGCGACGTCGTAGCGGAACTGCTTGCGCGCACGCGGCTTGCGCCACAGGCGTTTGGTGAAGGCATCCAGCGTCTGCGCAAACGCGTCTTCCTGCGCGTCATCCAGCGTGTGCAGGCTCACCGGCTTGATCGCGCTGATCTGCCACACGCGGTCGCGTTCGAACTCGATGCGCAGCAGCGGGCAGGGATACATTTCGAACACCTGCCGCGCCAGATCCTGCAAGGCCGGATAAGAGGTCTCGCCGAAGTAGACCAGGATGCCGAAATCCGTGGTGTCGCGGCCGCCGGCGGGAAGGAAATTCGCCAGTTTCTGGTTGAGGTCTTCGACATCCAGGCCGTACAACGAACGGCGGCGCAGGTCATTGATAGTGCGCACCGAAGGGATCACGCGGTGTCCGCGCGCTTCGCCCAGCAGGGAAACGTAATGCCCGGTGCCGAGGTACTTGTAGCCGCGGCAAAGATTGATGACGTGGGTGCGCTCGTCGCCACCGATCGGTTCGCGCAGATAATCCATTGCGCTGACGACGTTGTCGGACGGGTAATACGAACCCCAGTCCGAAGCCTTTTCCACCACGATCACCAGCCGGCTCATTGCGTCGCTTTCCGGGTTGCTCGATCGATTCCGCGCCGGCTGGCGCCGGCGCGACAGTGTGGCACAGAAAACTTGCGACCCGACGGCCATCGGACCTACGCTGCGGCCATGCCGCGAGTCTTCCGGATCCGCCGCGCCCGAACGAGCGATGTCGACGCGCTGGTCGCGCTGGAAGAAACCACCTTCGACCACGACAGGGTCAGCCGCACGCAATGGCGGAGGCACCTGCGCAGCGAAAGTGCCTCGGTGCTGGTGGGCGAACGTTCCGGCAAACCGATCGGTTGCGTGCTGCTGTTTTTCCGGCGCGGGACATCCACCGCGAGGCTTTATTCGATCGCCGTCGCGCGCCGCGCGCGCGGGCAGGGTTTGGGCGCGGCATTGCTGCGAGCGGCGGAGCGCGAGGCGCGCCGCCGCGGCTGCGAATCGATGCGGCTGGAAGTCCGCACCGACAACCCGGCCGCGATCGCGCTCTACGAAAAACACGGCTACCGTCGTGGCGAATGCGCTGCCGGCTTTTACGAAAACGGCGCGGACGCCTGGCGTTACCGAAAGGCCCTGACTTCCGTCACGGGCGCCGGATGACCTTCGGGACATTCCTGCGGCAGCGAAAAAGCGCAAGCTGACGAAGGTGAATCGACCGGAAGCGACTGTAAAGCAAGCTTGACAAGTCACCACTCGATGACTAGGCTGTCAAGCAAACTTGACATGGAGTCGATCATGAAACGCTGCCTGATTCCGCTCTACACCATCCTGTTCGCGTCTGCCGCAACCGCCGCATACGCGAATCCGCCAGCGCAGCCGGATGCGCAAGCCGGCCAGGTGCTGAGGGCGATGAACAATGCCTCCACGTGGGGGCATCCGGACCTGTTCGGCGAATTCGCGGGAATGCGGCGTTACTCGGAACACGATTACGCTGGCGCATTGAAGTATTTCAAATACGGCGCGCGCTATGCCGACAAGCTCTCGCAGCTCAGCATCGGCCTGATGTACGAGAACGGCGAAGGCGTGGCGAAGGACCCTGCCACCGCCTGTGCGTGGCTGGCACTCGCTGCCGAACGCAAATATCCGAGCTTCATCAACACGCGCGACCGCGTGTGCAAGGCGCTCACCCCTGCGCAACACGATCAGGCTGTAGCCGTGCTGGACAAGTTGATGCCCGAATACGGCGATGCAGTCGCCAAACGGCGCATGGCCGCGGCCTTGCGGCAGGCCTTGACGGAAGCCACAGGATCGCGCCTCGGAGTCAACGGCGGAGTGGACAGCGTCGGCGTGGGCAGCGGTGTGCATTGCGGCGGTCCGACACTGGAGATCGGCGGGAACGTGGTACCGCATGAAGGCTGCGGTGCCATGAAGTACTACGACCCCGACCGCTGGGATCCCAAGAAATACTTCGCCGCGCGAGACGCCCAATATCGAGGAACCGTGACGGTCGGCAACGTGCAGGAAGTGCACGAAGCCGCACGATCCGCCACCGCAAACCGGGGTGTGCCCGCGTCTGCCGCGAGCACCGGGTCCGCAACGCACCGATGATGTCGCCCCGGCGGCTATACTCGCCGTGTCCACTCGAGTGACCACGATGGCCCGTCTTGCGTTCGCGATCGTTCTGATCACCTTCTGCCTCGCGCTCGGTGGTTGCGGTCAGAAGGGACCTCTGGTGCGGCCGGGCTCCGGCTCGACGCCGGCAGCCGCGCATACGGCACCGCCGCCGTCCGATCTGCCGACGCCGAATCCGGACGAGCATCGCTGAAGCGCAGATGCCGCTGCGCTTCACCAAGATGCATGGGTTGGGCAACGATTTCGTGGTGCTGGACGCGCGCGACGCACCACTGCCGTTGAACGCCGCCCAGATATGCGCAATGTCCGACCGCCGCACCGGCGTCGGCTTCGACCAATTGTTGATCATCGAATCCGCACACGGAGCGGGCGATTTCTCGTACTCGATCCGCAACGCGGACGGCTCCTCCGCGCAGCAATGCGGCAATGGCGTGCGCTGCATCGCAGCGTGGTTGCGGCGCGCCGGCGCGGTGCGCGGAGATCATGCGCGGCTGCAAGGGCCGGCCGGGCCGGTCGAAGTGCGCCTGCTCGGAGGCGGGTATGTGGCCGTAGATATGGGCGAGCCGGTGTTCGATCCCGCGCGAGTTCCGTTCGACGCGCACGGCGAAGCGCTCACCTACGCATTGGACATCGATGGCGAAAGTGTGACGATTAGCGTCGTGTCGATGGGCAATCCGCATGCAGTGATTGAAGTGGATGACGTTGGCAGCGCGCGCGTCGATCGCCTCGGCCCGCTGATCACGGCGCATCCGCGTTTTCGTCAGGGCGTCAACGTCGGATTCGCGCAAACGCTGTCGCGCGACGCGATCAAACTGCGCGTGCACGAGCGCGGTGCCGGCTGGACGCGCGCCTGCGGCAGCGGCGCCTGCGCGGCGGTAGCCGTGCTGCATCGCCACGGGCGTGTGGACGATCGGGTGCGGGTGGAATTGCCGGGCGGAGAATTGCTGGTCGAGTGGCATGGAGCGGGACATCCGCTATGGATGACCGGACCGGCGCAATTCGTTTTCGATGCGGAGCTGGTTGATTGATCCCTCGCGAATCAGCACACTGCGCGCAAGCCGCAGGATGATCGTCATGCCAGAAATGTCGTTGAAAGCCGGACTGGAAGCGATGGACGTCGCCGAATACCTGCGCCGCCACCCGAATTTCCTCAAGGATTTTCCCGATCTGGCGCAGGAGCTGGTGATCCCGCGCGAGCACGGGCCGGCCGCATCGCTCACCGCGTATCAACTGGAAGCATTGCGCGCGCGCAACCAGGAATTGAGCGAGCGCTTGGCCGACCTGATTGCCGTCGCCACCGACAACGAACAACTGATGGTACGCGTGCATTCGCTCAACGTGACGCTGCTACGCGCGAGCACGCTGGAAGAGACCTGCCGCAGTTTCGTGGCCGCATTGAACGAGGATTTTCAGACCGATTTCGTCTGCCTCACGTTGTTCCGCGAGGCGCCCGAACTCTCACCCGCCACATGGTTGTTGATTGCACCCGATGCGCGCGCCCTGCCGGAATTCGCCGAGTTCCTTTCGCGCCACGAGCCGCTGTGCGGACGGCTCGCCCCGGAAAAGCTGGACCGCCTGTTCGGCACGCGTGCAAACCGCGTGCAATCCTGCGCGCTACTGAAGATCGGCGAACGCGGCCTGCTCGCCATCGGCAGCGACGACGTCAACCGTTTCCATCCTGGCATCGGCACCATCTTCCTGAAGCTGATCGCGCAGGCGCTGGACGCGGCGCTTGCCCGCTTCGACTGATCGCGATGAACGAACCGCTCGCCGCTGCGATCGAAAGATTCCTCGATTATCTGCGTGACGAGCGCCGCTACTCACCGGCCACGCTGCACAAGTACGCGCAGGAATTGACCGCGCTGCAGGAATACATGCGAGCGAACGCGCTCACCCGCTGGCGCGACTTGCGCGGCGAACAGGTGCAGGCCTTGATCGCGGCCGGGCATCGCCGCGAACTGGAGCCATCCACGCTGCGCGCCAGGCTTTCCGCGTGGCGCAGTTTTTTCAAGTTCCTCGCGCGCCATGGCGAGGTCGGCGCCAATCCCGCGCAAGGCGTGCGTTCGCCCAAAGTGCGGCGCAAGCTGCCGCAGGTGCTGGATGTGGATCAGGTCTCGGCGTTGGTGGAAATCGAAGGCGACGAACCGCAAACCGTACGCGATCGCGCACTGCTGGAGTTGTTGTATTCCAGCGGATTGCGTGTGTCGGAATTGACGAACGTGCATTGGCGCGACCTGGATTTGGCTGAGGGCATGTTGCGCGTAGTTTCCGGCAAGGGCGGCAAGGCGCGTATCGTGCCGGTCGGGAGCCGTGCGCTTTCCGCCCTGAATGCGTTGCGCGAGCAGGATCAGCCCGCACCGGACGATCCGCTGTTGCGCGGACGCAATGGCATGCCGCTCACCACCGGCGCGGTGCGCGCGCGCATCAAGCGCCGCGCGAAAGAACAAGGCGTGTGGCAGCGCGTGTACCCGCATCTGCTGCGGCATTCCTGCGCCTCGCATCTCCTGGAATCGTCCGGCGACCTGCGCGCGGTGCAGGAACTGCTGGGCCACGCCGATATCGGCACCACGCAGATCTACACGCATCTCGATTTCCAGCACCTCGCGCGCGTGTACGATGCCGCGCACCCGCGGGCGAAGCGGAAATAACGGCGCGGTACGTCATTCGCTGTAGCCGAAACGCTCCAGCCAGGGCCGCAGCAGCGGCAAGATCGGCTCAAAATGTTCGCGGTAGTGTTGCCAGCGGCCCACGGCGGCACGGTGTATGGGTTCGGTGACTTGCGCGTAACTGGGTGTGGCGATGAATCGTTTGGCGCGTGCGTGCGCGGGGAAATTCGCGAACGGCGACGGGTCTTCAACACCCAAGAAAATCCCGAGCCGCGAAACCGCAGCTCCAAAATCATCGATGACGGATTCATAACGCCACTCCAGCACCTGTGGCTTGAAGACGTCGAAATGCCGGCAGCATTGTTCGAACGCATCCGCGTAGCCGCGCGCCAGCCGTTGCAGCGACGAGCACATCACCATGAAGGCCGGCGAGCGGAACGGCTGCATGCTGCAACTGAGCAGCACATCGCAGGGATGCCGCAGGCACAGGATGATGCGCGCCGCGGGAAACAACCGCAGGATCATCGGCAGGCACAGCATGTTGAGCGGGTTCTTGTCGATCAGCCGGCGCTGACCGATATCGGGCAGCGTCCGTTCGACCAGCCGCCAATACACCGCATGCAGTTGATCCGCATCGGTCTGTGTCAGATTCGCGAGATCATCCGGGTAGCGCTGTCCCGCGTGTTCCATGCGTTCGATCAATTGGTAGATGTAGCCGCGCTCGTCCATCGAACGAAAATCGGGATGCGCGTCCAGCATCTGCTCCAGCAGGGTGGTTCCCGAGCGGGGAAAACCGATCACGAAGACCGGACTCTGCAACACGGAAGGATCGGTCAGAGGCTCCCACGTCGCGTATGCATCCGCGGTGACCGACCTGGCCGTCATTGGCAAAGGTCGGCTGTCTTGCTTCGACAACTCCGGGGCCGCTTGCCGGGCGATATTCATTTGGAGCGCGTGCGCGGTCTCGAGAGCCTTCCATGCGTCTTCGTAATGCGACTGCCGATCGTGCGCGGCGGCCAGACCGAAGGCGGAACCGGCGCGGGTTTCGTCGTCTACGGCCAGGTCGAGCACGCGCTGGTAAAGCGCAGCGGCATCGGCGTTGCGGCCCTCGCGCATCGCCATCAACGCGTGAGCACGCCAGCCGTCGATGCGCACGGTATCCGCATCGGAGGGCAGCGCAGCGAGCGTCGAGAGCGGCAAATGACGCAATTCTTCCTGCGCCCGTTCCACCAGATTGTTTCGTTCGTACAGCGCGGCGCGCTGCGCGATGATACGAAGTTGCAGGGCTTCGCTCGCCGGTCCATCCGGCAGGCGTGCTCGCGACAAGGTTGCCAGCGCCGTATCCATGCGGCCGAGCGTCGATAAAATCGAGGCGAGAACCAGCGCCTGCTCCGCCGTTTGCGGAGGCCAATGTTCGGCGCCTTCCAACATCGATTCTTCGCCTTCGACGTCGCCGCACACATGACAGGCGTGCGCGGCCTGCAATCGCGCTTCGACGAATCGTGGCGCGAGTTGCACCGCATCCCGCAGCGCCTCGCGCGCCGCCGCCCAGCGCCGCTGCTGGATGAAAAGCAGTCCGACGTTGTAAAGCACCTCGGCATCGTTCGGCGCGAGAGACCTGGCTTTCAGCAGTGCACGTTCTGAGGTCGCGGCATCTCCACTCGCCCGGCAAGCGACGCCCAGATTGTTCCAGTATGCGGAAATATCCGGACGCATCCTGCACAGGCGCTCGAACGTCTCTGCTGCCTGCGCGTGGCGATTAGTTTGCTGTTGCGCCAAGCCCAGCAGCGCCAGCGCTCCTTCACTGCGCTCTTCCGCTCCGGACGATTGCTCCGCGAGCGCGATGACGCGTTCGGGCTCGCTTGCATTCCAAGCCTCCGCCATGGACCTGACGAGTTCGTTGGCCGAGGTCGTCATGCGAGTTTCAATCTTTGACGCGGCGTTTCAGTGTAGTCAAGAAAAAGGGCGCCGCTTGCGCGGCGCCCTTCACGAGTTCTCCGAGTCGCCTACCGCGAGCTCAGAACTTCAGGGTCGCACGCGCCCAGTAGTAGCGGCCCATGGTGTCGTAGGTGGCGGTGTCGGTATTGACCTGACCGTTCTGATACCACAGCGGTGGCTGCCGGTTGGTGAGGTTGTCCACGCCCACGTCGAATCGCGTGTGGATCGCTGGCACCGCGTAGCCGATCTGCAGGTCGTCGTACACCACCGAAGCCATCGGAAGGTTTGCCTGCGTGGCGGCGTCCGCCTTGAGCGCGGCGACCGAGCTGATGTAGCGCGTGCGCCATTGCGCATCCCAGTTGCCGAGGTTCCAGTTGAGCGTGACCATTGCTCGCCAGCGCGCGATATTGCCGAACTGCGTGCTGAGCGTGCCGGCGTAACTATCTACCTTGTCTCCGGGTTGGCCGGGAGTCGCGTCATTCTTGAACGTGGAAATATAGCTGGTGTTGAGCCCGGCCTTGAAGTTGCCCGGATCCACTTGCCCCAGGTTGAAGTGCGGGATGGCGTAGTTCAGCGTGAAATCGATGCCGCTGGTGCTCAAGGTACCGAGATTGACCACCGGTGTGTCGATGTAGAAGACCTGTCCGGGCGTCGTCGTCGTGTTGTCGTAGCGGTGGATGAACGGACAGAACGGGCTGGCATTGTTGTCGAAGCACGAATTGACCACTGTCGGTCCATCGATCGCCACCAGTGTGTCGTAGAGATAGATGTGCCAGAAATCCACGCTGGTGTTCAAACCGGGCAGCCAACCCGGGGCATAGACGAACCCGAAGTCGATGGACTTGCCGTGTTCCGGCTTCAGGCTCCTGCCCACCACGTTGGCACCGGAGTAGTACGTATTGACCTGCTCGATGTCGTTGCCGCTCCAGTTCACCGGCACGTACTGGCAGGCGTTGGGGTGTTGCGCCAGTTCCGCCGCGGTGAGGCCGATGCACGGGTCGTTCAAGGCAGGCTGGACCAACGAACGGCCGTCATACAACTGGTCGAGGTTGGGTGCGCGGAACACTTGCGTGACGGTGCCGCGCACCAGCAAGTCCTGCACCGGTTTCCACTCGATCGCGACCTTGCCGTTGGTGGTCGAGCCCGCACTGTCGTAGTCGGAATAGCGGACGCCCAGGTCGACATTCAACGAATACGCGCCCGGCACTTCCTTCAACAGCGGAATCAACGTTTCGGCGAACACTTCCTTGACATTGTCGCTGCCGCTGCCGGGAGAACCGCAGCCTTCCTGCAGGATTTCGCAGGTCGCAGTGACGGGATCCAGGAGCGCGCGAGGGTCCACCGTGTAGTTCATGCTCTGCTTGCGATAGAGCGCGCCGAAGGCCAGTTGCACCGGGCCGGCCGGCAGTGAAAACAAATCGCCATTGGCGCTCGCCGACAACTGCCGCATCGTCTCGTACTTCTTATACGCCACGTCGGCATCGACGCCGGCCGCCTCGAACGCCGGGCCATTGGCGGCTTGATCGAAAATGTTCACGCCCGCGTCGATCGCCGCCTGCAACGCGGGGATGTCGATCTCGTTTTCATCCAACTGGGTACGCGCGGTGTGGCCGTAATCGAAGGTCACGTTCCAGTTCCAGCTCTGGCCGAGCTCGCCGCGCAAACCGGTCATTACCTGGCCGGTGCTGGTGGTGTATGGGTGATAGCGCGTGCCCAGGCTGGTGAGGCGCGTCTGAAAGGTGTAGGTCGGTGGTCCCGGGGGAGCGCCGGGGGGTGGCGGTGCCGCAAACGTGACACCAAACGGATTGAACGGCGCGCTCGCGGGAATGATCAGGCCGTCGCCGGTGCCGACCGGGGCGTAGGCATCCAGGCCGGCCGAGGTGGTGTGGTTGTAGAACGCATCCACGAACGCCGTGACGTTGTCGGTCAGGTTGTAACTACCCAAGAGAAAACCGTCGGTCCGCTGTTGCTTGACCTGGATGTAGTTGTATGCCGCGTAGTTGAACGTATCGCTCGAGGTCCGGCAGCGATAGTCGCTCAGGCTCGTGCCGTCACCGCTGGCCAGTGTCACTTGGTTGGGCGGCGAGGGGCAATCGCTGAATGCGCCGCCAAATCCACCGACCGGAATCTGCATCCGGCCCGTCGGAATCGAGCTGGATCCCGCCACGGTCACCGCGCCATCCGAGAGATACAACTGCGCCTTCGAGAAGTCCCGCCGGGTGGCCGGTACTTCGTCGTACTTGTTGTAGTCGAGACCCCCGACAAGGCTAAACTTGTCGTTCGAGTGACCCATCGCAATGCTGATTCCGTTTCTTTGACCGTCTCCATGGCTGGAGATGCCGTCGTTCAAGCTCACCTCCGCGCCTTCGAAATTCTTGCGCAGGATGATGTTGACGACACCACCGACCGCATCCGATCCATATACCGTCGATGCGCCTTCGGAGAGCACCTCGATGCGCTCGACCATCGCCTGCGGGATCAGGTTCAAGTCGGCGTTGAGCATGCGCTGGCCGTCCACCAGCACCAACGTACGGCCGGTGCCCAGGCCGCGCAGCGAAACGCGCGTGGCGCCGTCGCCGCCTTCCGTCAAAGGCGAAGCCACACCGCCACCATTGCTGTTGTTGCGCGTGTTGGTCGCATTGCCCGCGATGCTGGGCATCTGCTGCACCAGATCGCCCAAGGTCGGCTGACCGGAGTTGGTGATGTTCTGGCGATCGATCGTGACGACCGGGCTGGCGGTTTCCATATCGACGCGCCGGATCAGCGATCCGGTGACGATCACCGTTTGCAGGGTTTTCGGCTGGCCGTTGGCCTGGTTCTGATCGGTCTGGCTTTGGGCGCTCGTGGTCTGGTTCGACGATTGTTGCGCCTGGGCCAAACCCGTCGCCGCGACGACACCCGTCGTCAGCCCGACACGCACGGCGAGCGACAGGCATTTCATTCTGTGATTCATGGGATCTCCCCAGCGAGTACGGAACAACGCAAGCGCGTCCACTGAGGTGTACCGGGGCGTTGGTACAAGTCCGTGTGCCGCGCGCCAACCCCTGTCGTATGGCTAACCGCGATTTAACGATACTCGGGACGTAAACATCGCGCAATGCAGCCGTTTATGCCCGCTTCCAGGATCACCTGAAATACGGCGCGGCACGCCTAAAGGCAGCGCCGCCTGTTGCGTTGGGCGGCGTGCTTGCCATCGGCCATCCCGAGCCCCATCTTTGCCCGCTCCGGTTCTGCGAGGCAGTCCCATGGACGCGTTCCACGCCACCACCATTCTGTCCGTGCGCCGCAACGGCAAGGTCGTTCTCGGCGGAGACGGCCAGGTCACGCTGGGCAACACCGTAGTCAAGGCGAACGCGAAGAAGATCCGCCGTCTCGGCAAGGATGCGAACGTGCTGGCGGGTTTCGCAGGCGCCACAGCCGATGCTTTCACGCTGTTCGAGCTGTTCGAGGACAAGCTCTCCAGGCACAGCGGACAATTGACGCGCGCAGCGGTTGAACTCGCCAAGGAATGGCGCACCGACCGCCGGCTCGGACGGCTGGAAGCCATGCTGGCCGTGGCCGATACCGACACTTCTTTGCTGATCTCCGGCAACGGCGATGTGCTGGAACCGGAGCACGGCCTGATCGCAATCGGTTCCGGCGGCCCGTTCGCGCAAGCCGCGGCACTCGCGCTGCTGCAGAACTCCGAACTCGATGCGCGAACGATCGTCGAGAAGGCGCTCGGCATCGCGGGCGAGATCTGCATTTATACCAACCGGAATGTCAGCATCGAGGAGCTGGGGACCGGGGACCAGGAACCGGAGACCGGAAAGCCATGACCGCTTTTGCACATTTGTTGCGCGGCTCGTCCCGCGAAATCCTGCACGTCGCGGTTCCCTTCCACTCTGACTGGTCCCTGGTCCCCTGTCCCTGGTCCCCGAAATGAGCGAACTCACTCCCCGCGAAATCGTCAACGAACTCGACCGCTACATCATCGGCCAGAACGACGCCAAGCGCGCGGTCGCGATCGCGCTGCGCAACCGCTGGCGGCGCATGCAGATCGATCCGGATTTCCGCGACGAGGTCACGCCGAAGAACATCCTGATGATTGGCCCGACCGGCGTCGGCAAGACCGAGATCGCGCGGCGCCTCGCCACGCTCGCGAACGCACCTTTCGTGAAGGTCGAGGCGACCAAGTTCACCGAGGTCGGTTATGTCGGCAAGGACGTCGATCAGATCGTCCGCGATCTCGCTGACGTGTCGTACAAGCTGACACGCGATCAGGCCAAGGCGCGCGTGCAATCGCAAGCCGAAGAAAACGCGGAAGAGCGCATTCTCGATGCGCTGCTGCCGCATCGCAGCGGCTGGGATGCGCAGCCGACGAGCGAGAACGACGGCGCGACGCGCCACAAATTGCGCCGTCAGTTGCACGCAGGCGCGTTGGACGACCGCGAAATCGAGCTGGAGTTTTCCGCCAATGTCGGCGTCGAGATCATGGCGCCGCCGGGCATGGAGGAGATGGGTCAGCAACTGCGCTCGATGTTCCAGAACCTGGGCGGCGGGCGCACGCAGAAGCGCAAGCTGTCGATTCGCGCCGCACGGCCGCTCTTGATCGACGAGGAGGCGGGCAAGCTGCTCAACGATGACGAGCTGCGCGCACAGGCCATTGCCAATTGCGAGCAGAACGGCATCGTCTTCATCGACGAGATCGACAAGGTCGCGCAGCGCAGCGACTGGGGCGGCGCAGGCGTGTCGCGCGAGGGCGTGCAACGCGACCTGTTGCCCTTGGTGGAGGGCTCGACGGTCTCGACCAAGTACGGACCGATCAAGACCGACCACGTGCTGTTTATCGCCTCGGGCGCGTTCTCCCTGGCCAAGCCGTCCGATCTGATCCCGGAGTTGCAGGGGCGTTTGCCGATCCGCGTCGAACTGTCGGCGCTGACGCGCGAGGATTTCGAGCGCATCCTGCGCGAGCCGCACAACGCACTCACCAAACAGTATTCGGTGCTGCTGGCCACCGAAGGCGTCAGTCTGGAGTTCACCGATTCCGGCATCTCCCGGCTGGCCGAGGTGGCCGCGCGGGTCAACGAGCGCACCGAGAACATCGGCGCACGCCGCCTGCACACCGTAATGGAACGGCTGCTGGAGAAGGTTTCCTTCGAAGCTGCTGACAAAAGCGGTGAAAAGTACCTTATCGACGCCGAATTCGTGGACAAAAACCTCAAGGACTTGGCGGCGGACGAGGATCTGTCCCGCTACATCCTTTAGCCGGCTTGACGGTCCGGCTAGAATGTCTGCCATGAGCAACGTGATCCAACTTCCGAGCACCGGGCCTCGCCAGCAACTGCGCGGGGCCATGCAGCGGGGCGAATTGGTGCGCGTGTGGCGCGGCAATCTCGAGGACGGCAGTTTTTGCGGTTATGTTGCGGGCATCGGCATGGAGTTCGTGCTGCTGTGGGTGGTCGGCGACCAGATCAGCTTCGACGGCCTCTATGCGATGCGCCTGCGCGACGTCACCGAGGTCGAGGCGCCGGAGTCGCATCACGCCTTCATCGGCAAGGCGCTGATGATCCGCAAGATCTTCCCGCGTCTGCCGCGCGACTTCCCGCTGGATTCCATCGACCAGGTCGTGCGCGCCACGGCTGAGCACGCCGCGGTAATGGGCGTGCACGTGGACAGCGAAGAAGAAACCGAGGTCTGCTACATCGGCCGCCTGCTCAACATCGAGGAGGACGGCTTCAACCTGCAGGAAATCACGCCGGACGCGGAGTGGCTGCGCGAGCCGT
>DAIOUL010000005.1:0-68588 GCA_036759545.1 Rhodanobacteraceae bacterium | reverse complement strand
TCTCACGTCTCACGTCTCACGTCTCACGTCTCACGTCTCACGTCTCACGTCTCACGGAATTTCATGGCAACGGTAAAACGCAACGGCAGACAAGCGGTGCGGAACGGCGGCGCGCCGGGCTGGGCATTATTCGGCGGCGGTGTGATCGTCGGCGCGATCCTCTGCGCGATCGTGGTATGGGGCGGGTACGCGCCCAACCTGCGCCGGCACGATCAGCCGCAACCCAATCCGCAAGCGACCGCACCGCAGGCCAGCGCGCCGGGCATCGCCGATCAGTCGAACAAGTCCGATAGCAACAAACCGACTTTCGATTTCTACTCGGTGCTGCCGGAAAAAGAAGTGGTGATTCCAGATGCGCAGCTGTCGGCGCAGGCCAAGGCCGAGCAGCAGAAAGCCGCCGCGGCCAACGCTCCTGCTGCGAATGCGCCGCCTGCGACAGCACCCACAACCGGTTCCGCCAACAGCGGTTATCTGCTGCAGGTCGGTTCGTTTCCGAGCAGCGCGGATGCAGACGCGATGAAGGCGAAGCTCGCTCTGCAGGGCTTTACCGCCAGCGTGCAGCCGGTCACCATCAACGGCCAGACCTGGAATCGCGTACGGCTGGGACCGTTCGCTTCAGCGACCGAGCTTGAGTCGGCCAAGCAGCGTCTGAACAGCGCGGGCATCCACGCGATCGCGCTGAAAGAGAAATGATGATATTGCAACACCGGGCATCCTGCCGCGGGTTGCAAGCAAACGGTCGCGGCAAGCCGCGCCACGGTGCCGCGTCGGACACTGCGTGTCCTCTGCGTCGGCACATCCCCTGTGCCGATCCAGGCTCCGAACTGGCGGTGATCAGCTTGGCCCGACTCTCGCGGGCTGCGCGTCAATCGCACCGCACAATCCTTCCGGGTCGTGTACCAGCGGAGGTGTGCCGTGCGAACGGCGGTAACTCGCGAAGATGTTGCCGTAGTGCGCGACCCGGCCGATCGTGTAGAGCGTGATGCGCGAGACATCGCGTACCGGGCGGAAATGCGACAGCCGGAACTCGCCCGCGTAGCGCGATTCGATCGGTACCGACACCACGCCCATGTCGAGATCGCGACACGCGGCGATCAGGATCGCCGCCTCAAACACGAAATCCTCGGAACGCAGATCGACCAGCTCCATGGCCGCGCGCGGATACCAGCGCTGGCCGCTCTGCGTGTCGGCGACCGGTTTGCCGCAGCCCCAGCTGATGCCCCAATCCGCGAACGCGTTGGCAAAACGCCGGCCGGCAGGTTGCTGCACCCGATTCAACAGGCGCGCGCCGATCACGATATGGTCCGGAAACGCCAGCGCGGCATCGAGGATGCGCGGAATGTCTTCCGGCGCGTGCTGGCCGTCGCCGTCCATCGTCAGCACCGCGTCGAAGCCGCGTTTGAGCGCTTCGCGAAAGCCCGTGCGCAGCGCCTCGCCCTTGCCGCGCCGCGAAGTGTGCCGCAGCAACGTCACCGGCAATGCCGAAGCGATTTCCGGAGTGCGATCGTCGGAACCATCGTCCACCACGATCACCTCGGAACACTGCGTTAAAACGGCGCGCAACAACGGGCCAATCGCGCGCTCCTCGTTGAGGCAGGGGATCAGCACGCAGTAGCGGGGCACGATTTTCAAAACGAAACCTCCATGTCGAGGAGCAGACCCGATGCGGCCGGCAAGGTCAAGCGTACGCGCGCATCGTCCGCCAATGCGGCCAGGAACGCCAGTGCGTGCGCGGTCAGCGGATTGTCCGCGGCCGCGGCGGTGACCGATTCGGGCAACGGCGGTAGATCGAATGCGCTGCCGGCACGCAGATTCAATGTGATCGACCATACATCCGCGACGTTGGCCGGCAACAATACCAGCGCGGTGCCGAACGACTGCGTGGTGCGCGTCATCTCGGCCAACGGTCCGCTCGACGCGGTGTCGTAGGCGGCGAACAAGACCGGCGTCTGTTCCGCCGCGACGAGCGTCGCTGCTTCCAGCAATCCCGCACCGAAACTCGTATGCCAGCCGGTGATCGCGTTTGACGCGCGCTCGCAGTGCGTGGCGATGGTCCAGTAACCCGCCGGTGCGTTGTGCACAGAGTTGTGGAATTTCGTCGGCGACAATTCGCGCGGCGCGTTCGCCAGAGTCGCGCACATGTAATCGGTGATCGACAATTCGCCGTGCGTGGAAGCGAATACGCACGGCATCGAAGAAGGCTCGCGATTCGCTTGTTCGCAAGCCTGTCCGGCGACTTCGGCCGCCAGCAGCACCGCTTCGGGCGCGCGCCGCCGCTCGGCCGGCGGCAATGCGGCTGCTGCGGGCTTGGAAGGCGCATCTTCGCGCAGGCCATGCTCCCCACGCAGGATCGTGCGCAACGTGTTCCAGTCCGGCGCGCCGCGCAGCCATGCGCCCACGCCTTCAATGCAAACGCGCAGGTCGTTCATGCGAAATCCGCCCGCGCGAAAACCAGGCATGCGTTGTTGCCGCCGAATCCGAACGAAGTGGACAGCGCCACGCGCACGTCGCGCTGTTCGTTTTGCAACGCAAGTTGTTGCGCGCAAGCGGCTTCGGGCTGGGTGCAGCCGAGATTGCCGGGAATCAACCTCTGTTCGATCGCGATCAGTGCGAACACCGCCTCCAGTCCGCCGGCGGCGCCCAGCGTGTGGCCGGTAAAACCCTTGGTGGAACTGGCGCGTACGCGCGGCGAAAACCGTTCGCCCAGCAGCGTCGCTTCCACTTCGTCGTTCTTCAGCGTGGCCGTGCCGTGCAGGTTGATGTAATCGATCTGGTCTTCGTCCAGTCCCGCACGCGCCAGCGCGTCATCCAGCGCCGCGCGTGCGCCGCGGCCTTGCGGATGCGGCGTGGACATGTGGTATGCGTCGGACGACTCGCCATAGCCGATCAGCCGCGGCGCATCCGGTTCCACATCCACGCGCTGCAAGAGCGCAAACGCCGCGGCTTCGCCGATCGAAATGCCCTTGCGTTGCGCATCGAACGGCCGGCACGGTTCGGGCGATACCAGCTCCAGCGCGTTGAAGCCGAACAGCACGCTGTCGCACAAGGTGTCCACGCCGCCGACCAAGGCGGCATCCACCAAACCCAAGCGGATCATGCGTTCCGCCGACGCGAACACTTTTGCCGAAGAAGAACACGCGGTCGAGATCGTCATCGCAGGTCCGGTAATGCCCGCCGCTTCCGCAACGAAGGCGGTCAGCGAATGCGGGGTATGGATGCCGGGCCGTTGCAGATCCGGTGGAAAGTGTCCGTCTTCCAGGCGTCGATACGCTTCTTCGCTGGCGCCGATGCTGGCGGTCGAGGTGCCGAGGATCAGTGCCACGCGATTGGCGCCGTGGCGCTCGATCGCAGCTTGCACGGCATCGAGCAATCCATCCTGGTTCAAGCCCAGCCAAGCCAATCGGTTGTTGCGGCATTCCCAATGTGCGAGTGTCGACGGCAGCGGCGCATCTTCAAGCCCTTCCACGCGGCCGATGAAGCATTCCAGTGGCGCAGAGGAAAAATCGTTCGCGCGCAAACCACCGCGTCCTTCGCGCAGCGCACCTGCGTGCGCGGCCACACCGCGGCTCAGCGCGGAAGTCGCGCTGTACGCGGTGACGGCGAGCGGCGGAATACGTGCGGGCAAGCGGACAGCTCCAAAGTGGCCGCGCAGTATACGCAAGCGCCGTGGCGGATCGGTCAAGGGTGGATACTTGAGCGCGGGGCGCGCTGCTGCCAAGCTTGCGCGGTTGCACCGTTGCAACTCATCCAAAGGGGAAGAAGAACATGAAACGCATCCATCTGGTCCTGCTGTTGCCGCTGCTGCTGCTGACGATGGCGTTCCGCCAGGTTCCGCTGAACGACCCGCCGCCGATCCAGGTGCCGCCGGGCGTAAGCGAGGCGCAGGTGCAGAACGCGGTGACGGAAGCGCTGACCGGCCGCGGCTGGGCGATCGCGCGGCACATGCCGGGCGAGATCGACGCCACCTACGCGCGGCGCGACTTCAGCGTCACCATCGCCGTGCATTACGACCGCCATCAGGTGCAGATCAATTACCTCAACAGCAGCAACCTGAAGTACGAAGTGAAGAACGGCGTGCGCTACATCCACACTAACTATCCGAGCTGGATCCAGAACCTCACCACTGACATCAACAACCGGTTTGCGATGATGCATTGAGTTGTAGAACCGTTCGTGCTGAGCGTAGCTTGCGAGCAAGCGGAGTCGAAGCACGTTTGCACTTCGACTTCGGCGCTGCGCGCCTACGCTCAGTGCGAACGGAATCAAAACATGTCCGACCACGCCGGCCAAGTCGAAACCTATTTGCGCGGTTTGCAGGATCGCCTGTGCGACGCGTTCGAATCATTCGAGAGCGAAGCGCGTTTCGGTGATGACGTGTGGTCACGTCTGTCCGGCGGCGGCGGCCGCACTCGAGTGCTGAAGAACGGTGCGGTATTCGAGCAGGCCGGCGTCGGTTATTCCAAGGTGTTCGGCGATACGCTGCCGCCTTCGGCCAGCGCGCAGCGGCCTGAATTAGCCGGCCGTTCGTGGCTCGCCAATGGCGTGTCGGTGGTGGTGCATCCGCGCAATCCGTACGTGCCGACCGCGCACATGAACGTGCGCTTCTTCGAGGCGCATAAGCCGGATGCGGAGCCGGTGTGGTGGTTCGGCGGCGGCTTCGATCTCACGCCGTTCTATCCACTCGACGAGGACTGCGTGCACTGGCACACCGTCGCGCGCGATCTGTGCACGCCATTCGGCGGCGAGGTCTATCCGAAATACAAGAAGTGGTGCGACGAGTATTTCTTCATCAAGCACCGCAATGAGGCGCGCGGCATCGGTGGCTTGTTCTTCGACGATCTGAACGCGTGGGATTTCGAAACGTGCTTCGCGTTTCTGCGCGCGGTCGGCGACGGATTCATCGATGCCTACCTGCCGATCGTCGAGCGCCGCAAGGACACGCCCTACGGCGAACGCGAGCGCGAGTTCCAGTTGTACCGCCGCGGCCGCTACGTGGAATTCAATCTGGTGTACGACCGCGGCACGCTGTTCGGCCTGCAATCCGGCGGCCGCGCCGAGTCCATCCTGATGTCCCTGCCGCCGCAGGTGCGATATGAGTACGGATATGTGCCGGAGGAAGGGAGCGCGGAGGCGAGGTTGAGGAAGTATTTAATTTCACGTGAGTGGGTTTAGGTTCGCAATGAGAACTGGGATTTCGTTGTCTTAGATAAAGTCACAAACTCATTAGTTTCATTTCGATTTTTTGCATGAGTGGCGGCACAACCACTACCGAACCTGGAGAGTAAAAATGAAGCGGGGCACAGGCGGGGTCCACCGCAAGAAAGTTTATGTGAATATGCAGTGGCTGCGGATGCGAATGATGAAAGCTGGTTTTGAAACCGATGACGCTTTCGCACGTGAATTATGCAATCGTATTGGGCGCCGAACGCTGTTGGACAAGGCTTCGATGTCGCGACGTATGCACGGCAGAATTCCGTTTACTGCTATCGAGGTGCAAGCGATGGCACATATTTTTGAGACAACAATGGAAGAGATCATGCCACACATCGGCGGACTTCCGAGCGCGTAGGCTGGGCTTCGCAGCCCAGCAAGTAGCCCGGATGAAGGCGCGTAGCGCCCCAATCCGGGAATGAGGCGCGCAAATGCCCCGGACTCCGCTTCGCTTCATCCGGGCTACGTCAATCCCACCGATTCGCATGCTTCGGCCACTCCGGCCTTTGCACGCGCACGACGCAGAAGCGCTGGCCGCTCGGCGCGCGCATCACCACCCATCTTTCGAAGCGTTGGTCGATCACCGCGCCGAGCTTTTCCAGCCGCGCGACTTCCGCCTCGATGTCATCGGTTTCGATATCGAGGTGCACGCGGCTTTCGTGCTCGACGCGCTGCAACTGCACCATCGGTTCGTCCGGCAAGGTCGCAAGCTGCCGGTACTTGCCGCGGCTGCCCGGATGAGCCATGTCCACCGGGCGGCCGAGTGCCGCGGCCCAGAAGCACGCAGCCTCGTCGATGTCGTCGACGTTGCAGTCGATCTGCATGGAGCACAGGCGTGAGTGGTGCATCAGGTTTGTTCCTGTCTTCGTAGGTCCCAGGTTCCGTCATTCCGGACGCGGCGCAGCCGCGATCCGGAATCTGCTTCTCCACGCCGGCAGAGCAGATTCCGGGTTCCGCGCTGCGCGCGGCCCCGGAATGACGAGAGATGATGCGGTCAGTGCGCCTGCATCATCTTCTCGCGTTTCGCACGAAATTCGCTGTCCGCATTCCACTTCGGCCATTGCTCGCTGTTGGCGAGTTGGTTGCCGACTTCGAACAACGCCTGCGCGTCTTCTGCGACGCCGGAGAAATCCCACTTCGGATCGAAATTGTCCTGCGGCGTGTGGTAGCGGTTGGCCGTGTAGTCGGCCAGCGCGGCGCGGCCCGCGGTGACGCCGCCATCGACTTTGTCGTCGCCGGTCTGCGTCATCAGCGCGGGCACGCCGGCCTTGGCGAAGCTGAAATGGTCGGAGCGGAAATAGAAACCGTTCTCCGGCGTGGCGTCCGGGCTGGCGGAACGGCCCTGTTTTTTCAGCACCGCTTTCAGCATGTCTTCCAGTTGCGACTGGCCGCTGCCGATGATCTGCAGGTTCTTCGTCGGGCCGATCACGTCCATCGCGTCCATGTTGATGTCGGCGACGGTCTTGGTGAGCGGAAACACCGGGTGCATCGTGTAGTAGAGCGAACCGAGCAGGCCGGATTCCTCCAACGTGTCGGCCAGGAACAGCACGCTGCGCTCCGGTTTCTGCTTGGCGAACGCGCCGGCGATTTCCAGCAACGCGGCGATGCCGGTGCCGTTGTCGATCGCGCCGTTGAAGATCTGGTCGCCTTTCAATTTCGGATCGCGGCCGAAGTGGTCCCAGTGCGCCGAGTACACGATCACTTCGTCCGGCTTCTTGCTGCCCTTGATCAGACCGAGCACGTTGTTGGCGCTGCCGTGTTCGATGGTGCTGTCGAAGGCGACCGACGCCTTGGCGTTCAACGCGACGGGTTTGAAACCGCGATGATCGGCCGCGGCTTTCAGCTTGTCGAAATCGAGCCCCGCCTTCGAAAACAACCGCCGCGCGGATTCGGTGGTGAGCCAGCCGACCACCGGCGTGCGCGGCGCGGGATCCTCGCTCGTGGGCAGGCTCAGTTGCGGACCGGTCCAGGAATTCTTGACTACGGTCCACGGATAGCCCGCCGCATCGGTGTCGTGCACGATCAGGCACGCGGCCGCGCCTGCGCGCGCGCATTGCTCGTACTTGTATGTCCAGCGGCCGTAATAGGTCATCGCGCGGCCCTTGAACAGCTTCGGATCGTGATCGCCGAAACCGGGATCGTTGACCAGCACGATCACGGTCTTGCCTTTCACGTCCTGGCTGGCGTAGTCGTTCCATTGGTATTCCGGCGCATCGACGCCGTAACCGAGATAGACGATCGGCGAATCCTTGATTGCGACGTGCGGCTTGTCCTGCGGGTCGTACACGACCATGTCGCTGCCGTAGGCGAACGATTGCGTGCCGCCGCCTTCGCTCACATCCAGCTTCAGCGTGTTCTTGTTCTGCACTGTGGCCGACACGGTCGGCACGGTCTGGAACCACGCACCGTTATTGCCCGGCTGCAGGCCGAGCTTCTTGAACTGCTCGACGATGTAAGCGGTCGCGCGCTGTGCGCCTTCGGTGCCGGGCTTGCGGCCTTCCATGTAATCGGAGGAGATCGCCTTGTCATAGTCGCGAAAGCCCTGCGCGGTGATGGCGGGCGTGAATTGCGCCGGAGCTGCGGGCTGTGCGGAAGCGGCAAGACATGCGGCAGCGACAGTTGCGGTGAGGACGAGGCGGCGCATGGTGGCTCTCCTTGCGATGGGCGCAACAATCAGTGTACGGCTAGAGCGCATGCGCGGCATGTTGCGCCGCAGCTTTGATTTCGTCATTCCGGCGAAAGCCGGAATCCAGCTTTGATTTTGAGTCTTGAAAAGCTGGATTCCGGGTTCCGTTCGCGACAAAGCCGCGAACGGCCCCGGAATGACGAATTCATTATCGCGGCTTGGCGCGATGCGTTGGCGTCGCACTCCACGGATCATCCGGCCACGGATGTTTCGGATAGCGCCCTTTCAATTCCTTTTTTACTTCCGGATAGGTGCGTTCCCAGAAGCTGCGCAGGTCTTGCGTGACTTGGATCGGCCGTCCGGCCGGCGACAATAAATGCAGCGTGATAGGTACGCGGCCGTCGGCGAGGCGCGGCGTGTCAGAGAGGCCGAACAGCTCCTGCAATTTCACCGCAAGCACCGGCCCGTCATCCGTGTATTCGATCCGGCGAGTCATGCCGCTCGGCACGATGATCGCGTCCGGCGCGTGCTCGTCCAGCCATTTGCGCCGCGGCCAACCGAGCAACGAAGCGAAGGCCTCCGACAGTTCCGCCGACGATAATCCATCGAGTTTGCGCTTGCCGTGCAGCGCGGGGGCGAGCCACCGCTCAAGTGAATCCAGCAACGCCGCGTCGGAAACGTCCGGCAGATTCGTTTCCGGCATCGTCGCGCGCAGCCACGCAATGCGCGCGCGCAGGCCTTGCGCGGACTCGGACCACGGCAGCGACTGCAAACCGCGCGAGCGGATGTACGACAACAACGCGGGCAACGCGTCTTCCGGCGAAACCGGGACCGCGCGCTGCGACAGCACGATCGCATCGAATCGTTCTTCCTCGAACGCCTCCGCCATTTCTTTCTCGCCGTTCCAGCGCGACACGCGTTCGCGCGCAAACCGTTGCGGAAAATCGCGCGCTAGCAGCGCGGGATCGAACGGCGCCGCGTTCAAGATCAGGCTGTCGCGCGCGTCGAAGCGCGCTTCGGCGATCACCAGCCAAGGCTCACCGAATAGCGCGGATTCCTCGTGCAGCCGAGCGCCGCGGCCGTTGGCGAGCAGATAACGGCGCGGATCGCGCTCGTCCTGTTTCGCTGCGCGATCGGGAAACGCGTGCAGCAACAGATGGCCGACGGAGAGCGCATCCGGCACACCGCTCGGGGCGCTTCGCACATCGAGGCGTCTGCGCCAGGCGCGCGCGGTTTGATCGATCAGGGAAAGCGCACCGGCATCCACACCGGGCACACGCACATTCCCGTCCCGCCACACGTGCAATGCGGCGAGTTGTGCACGCAGGTCGTCATTGAACGCGCCGCGCAGCGGCGAGCGGGATTCCAGCAACGCGAGCAGATCCGCGACCAGCGCGCGTTGCGTTTCCGGCGCGCGCAATGCGGCGGCGGCCAGCCGAGGTTGCGCGCCCAGCTGCAGCATCGCGCGGCCCAGCGGCGTGATGCGCAGATGCTCGTCCAGCGCGCCGAGCCGTTGCAGCAGTTCGCGCGCCTGCGCCAAAGCACCGGACGGCGGCGCATCCAGCCAGCGCAACATACTTCGCGCGTCTTCGCCGACGCCCCACGCCGCCAGTTCCAATGCCAGCGACGACAAATCCGCTTGCGCGATCTCCGGTGTGCGAGAAAGCTCGAGACGTTGCGATTGCGGCCACAATCGATACGCGGCGCCGGGCGCCACGCGGCCTGCACGTCCTGCGCGCTGGTCGGCGGAGGCTTGCGAGATGTTGACCGTCTGCAAACGCGTGAAGCCGGAATTGGGATCGAAGCGCGGCTCGCGCGCTTGTCCGGAATCCACCACCGCGCGGATGCCGGGCAGCGTTATGCTGGATTCGGCGACGTTGGTGGCGAGGATCACGCGCCGCGCGCCCGACTCTGCCGGCGACAACGCGGCATGCTGATCGGCGAGCGAGAGTTCACCGTGCAGCGGAAGGATTTCGATTGCGCCCATTCGCAAGGTTTCGCGCAACACGCGTTGCGCGCGCGCAATCTCGCGCTTGCCCGGCAGGAACACCAGCACGTCGCCCTGCGTCTCCTGCAGCGCGTGTTCGGCCGCGCGGCGCAGATGCGACATTGCATCTTCGGCCCGCCGGAATGGCGGATGTTCGATGCGCACCGGAAACGCGCGGCCTTCGCTGCGGATTACCGGCGAATCGAACCATTGCGCCACGCGCTCGCCTTCCAGCGTCGCAGACATGATCACCAGCCGCAGATCGGGCCGCAGACTCGCCTGAACGTCCAATGCGAGCACGGCGCCGAGATCGCCCTGCAGATGCCGCTCGTGGAATTCGTCGAACAGGATCGCGCTGACGCCGGGCAACTCCGGGTCGTCCTGCAGCATGCGCGTCAGGATTTCTTCGGTGACCACCTCGACGCGCGTGCGGGACGACACGCGCGAATCGAAGCGGATGCGATAACCGATCGTTTGCCCGACCGCTTCGTCCAACGCGGCCGCCATGAACTCCGCCGCCGCGCGCGCGGCGATGCGGCGCGGCTCGAGCATGATGATCTTTCGACCTTGCAACCATGCTTCGTCCAGCAAGGCCGGCGGTACCTGCGTGGTCTTGCCCGCGCCCGGCGGCGCTTCCAGCACCAGCCGCGGGTGTTCGCGCAAGGACGCGCGAATCGCGGACAGCAAAGGAGTGATGGGGAAATCGGGATTTGCCAAGACGGCTCGATGCGGAAAACAGCCATTCTGGCGTCATTCCCGCGAAAGCGGAAATCCAGAGCCTTCGTTGATTTGAAAAAAGCTGCTCGCGATATAGCCGCGAACGGCCCCGGAATGACGACATTGTTGTTACGCTCTCGCCGATTCCCGATTCCCGATTCCCGATTCCCGATTCCCGATTCCCGATTCCCGATTCCCGGCCATCCATGCACCTCATCGACATAGGCGCCAATCTCACGCACGAATCCTTCCGCCACGATTTCGACCTGGTGCTGGCGCGTGCAAGACAACATGGCGTCGAACAGATCATCGTCACCGGTGCCTCGAAGGAAGGCAGTGAACACGCCTTGCAACTGGCGCGCGCGCATCCGGGCGTGCTGTTCGCCACTGCCGGCGTGCATCCGCATCACGCGAGCGAGTACGACGCCGAAACCGATGCACTGCTGCGGGCGTTGCAACGCGAACCGGAAGTGAAGGCCGTCGGCGAAACCGGTCTGGACTATCACCGCAACTATTCGCCGCGTACCGCGCAACTTTCGGCATTCGAAAAGCAGCTGGCGATCGCGATGGAAACCGGCAAACCGCTTTTTCTGCACCAGCGCGATGCGCACGAGGATTTTCTGGCGCTGCTGAAAACCGCACGCGACAAGGTGCCGGCTGCGGTCGTGCACTGCTTCACCGATACGCGCGAAGCGTTGCGCGACTATCTGGACCTCGATTGCCACATCGGCATCACCGGCTGGATCTGCGACGAGCGGCGCGGCACGCATCTGCGCGAACTGGTGCGCGAAATTCCGGCCAGCCGTTTACTGCTGGAAACCGACGCACCTTATTTGCTGCCGCGCAGCGTGCATCCGCAGCCGTCGCATCGGCGCAACGAACCAATGTATCTCGCGCACATCTGCGAGGAAGTAGCGCGCGATCGTGCCGAGTCCGCCGAAACCACCGCCGCGCATTCCACAGCTGCGGCGCGCGCATTCTTTAACCTAAAATAAAAGGTTCTTCAAGCATGCGCAACGACACCGCACGCGCGCGTACGGCAAGATGTTGCATTGCAGGATTGTGACGCGGTTCACCTCTTGTTAGGCTCGGTTTCTGCGGTTCAAGGTGTGGCAGGGAAGACGGCCACACTTCGGACAATGTGATCGCCGGTTCCCGGATCGCATCGTCGTGGCGGGGAGGCCCGGCAGGGCGTCCATCAGAGGGAGGGGAGCGCCCGGCATCAGATGGATCGAACAAGCGATTCCCATCGCGGCCGTAAACAGCCGCTCCCCTCTTTGCCCGGAAGGAAATGTTCTCGCGCGAGCTGCGTGTCCGCGCGCGCGTCGCCGCGTGCCTGATTCACATATCCCCACCGAGATCTGTTCATCAAACTCACCCTGAGAGCCGACCATGAACAAGAAGATCTACAGCCTGGTATGGAACAAGTCACTCAAGCAAATCGTCGTGGCGTCCGAGCTGGCCACGTGCAAGAGTGCGGGTGGCAGCAATGGAACCGGGCGCGGACTGCCGGCAGCGGCGCGATTGGCGTTCGCGATCGTGCTGGCAATGGGCGTGGTGCCCTTGGCTCTTGCAGGACAGACTTTCTGCCCCGGCGGTTCGGCTCCGGGCAAGGGCGCGCTGGCCTGCGGCAAGGGTGCGGTCGCCAGCGGGATTTACGCCACCGCGATCGGCCCCGAAGCGATCGCTTCCGGTGACTACGCATCGGCTTTCGGATATGCCTCGCAGGCACTCGGTAGTTTTTCGACGGCAGTAGGCGTCCACGCCACGGCCGCGCACACGTCCGACAACGCGTTCGGTTACGGCGCGACGGCATCGGGTTATTTTTCCAACGCATTCGGCACACTCGCATCGGCGACGGGCCACGGCGCGGTGGCGGTGGGACAACAGGCTTCCGCGAGCGGATTGCGTTCCAGTGCATTCGGTGAATTCGCCGACGCTGCCGGCGACTACTCGACTGCGTTGGGTGCGAATTCCGTTGCGACAGGTGCGAATTCGATCGCGGCGGGCAATTACTCGAATGCGTACGGTCCCGGCGACATCGCCATCGGCCAGAACGCGCGCGCAAACGGCGTGGGCTATTACGGCACCGCTCCGGCGACAGCGGTCGGCACGAACTCGGCTGCAACCAATCAGGGCGCATCGGCTTTCGGCAATCAGGCCATCGCCACGGGCAAGTACGGCACGGCGATCGGATCGCAGGCGTACGCGAGCGGAACCGGCAGCACCGCATTGGGCAACAAGGCCAGCGCCAGCGGCAAATACAGCGCGGCAACAGGTTATCGCGCGCAGGCGAGCGGCAATTTCAGCACCGCGAACGGCGATCTCGCGCTCGCCCTCGGGCTCTACAGCACGGCCGTGGGCAGCCACGTATATTCCAGCGGCACCTATGCCACGGCGGTGGGCTCGTGGTCCTACGCCACGGGCTACGGCGGCACGGCGCTGGGCGCCGGAAGCCACGCGGATGGTACGTTTTCCACCGCGGTGGGTTCAGCCGCCCACGCGCAAAACGATGGGGCTACCGCGCTGGGCGGCGGTGCCTACGCGAACGGTTCCAACTCGACGGCGTTGGGCACGGGCGCCTACGCGGCGGGCGCGAGCAGTGTCGCACTCGGCGATCACGCTACGAGCCTGAGCGACAACGGGATCGCGATCGGCAAGGGCGCTTACGTCGCGGCGACCGCGCAGGCCGGGAACTACTACACCGGCTATTCGACCGTTCCCACGCAAGGCACCGCGATCGGTGCCGGCAGCAGCGTGACCGGTGCGTATGGCACGGCACTCGGTGTCGGTGCGGCGGCGAGCAATATCGATTCCACCGCGCTCGGTGCCTATGCAACCGCGAGCGGGCGTTACAGCACCGCGGTCGGCATCCACTCGACCGCGAGCAATACTTCCGACAACGCGTTCGGTTACGGCGCCAACGCGAGTGGTCCCTATTCGAACGCGTTCGGTACCAATTCCGTTGCGTCGAACTATCAATCGACGGCAGTCGGCCAGCAGGCGAACGCCAGCGGCAAGTACGGCACGGCGATCGGTTCGCAGGCCAAAGCCAGCGGCACCAACAGCACGGCGGTGGGCAAGTACTCCAGCGCCACGGGCAACTACAGCACCGCGCTGGGCAAATATGCGGTGGCGTCCAACGGCGGCGCGACCGCGGCGGGATATGGCGCGCACGCGACGGGTTACATTTCCACGGCACTCGGTGCCGATGCCTATGCCGCGGGTGATGAATCGATCGCGCTGGGCTTCCGCGCAGCGACTTCGCCCGATGCAATCAATGGCGTGGCGATCGGCACCTTTGCGGCGGCGAGCAACTACAGCGCGGTGGCGGTGGGTGCGAACTCCTATGCCAGCGGACAAGGTTCATCGGCCATCGGTTCGCTGGCCAATGCCAGCGGCGATCTGAGCACGGCAGCGGGTTACTCCGCATTCGCGACGGGCGCGGCATCGACTGCGGTGGGCAACACCGCAGCGGCCTATGGTGCATACAGCACTGCTGTGGGCAGCAATGCCTACGCATCAGGCACGAATGCCTCAGCGTTTGGCAGCGGTGCGCAGGCGATCGGAAACAACAGCATCGCGATGGGTTACAACGCCAAGGCGGCGTATGTAAACGACATCACGATCGGAAACGGCGCAAGAACCGGCGCGTCGCATTTCTCGTACTCCAACAACAACATGGCGATCGGCGTCAACGCGTATGCCGGTGGTTATTACACCTATGCAGCAGTGGCAATCGGGAAGAATGCCTATGCATCAGATCGATTCAGCACTGCGCTTGGCTACAAAGCGAACGCCAATGGTTTTGGTGACGTCGCCATCGGGGATGGAGCGCGCGCCCATAGTCCAACGGGATCGGGCCGAACTGAGTTTTCGGCGACCGCGGTGGGAACGGGTTCTTATGCAGGTGCTGGTTCAGCGGCATTTGGAGTTGGCGCGCACGCTAGTGGCTACAAGTCGACCGCCGTGGGCATGTATGCGGGAGCCACTGGCCTTGGGGGGGTGGCAATGGGGTATTCCGCGGCAGCAACGGGCTATGGAGTGGCGATCGGAGCTCATGCTTACGCCAATGGTGACAGTGAAGCCATAGGAACGCAGGCTTTTGCGGCCGGCTTGGGCTCAACAGCAATCGGACGGTTTACGAAGGCGTACGGGCACTACAGCGCTGCCTTTGGTATCGGGGCTTATGCTCACGCGGACAACAGCATGGCCATAGGTGCGAATACTGATGCCTTTGGCGACAACAGCGTGGCATTCGGTTATGGCGCACAGGCAAAAGGTACAAACAGTGTGGCGTTGGGTGCGGGTTCCATCGCGAACGGCATGAATGTCGTATCAGTGGGTTCGTTCGGCAACTACCGCCGCATCGTCAACGTCGCTGATCCGGTCAATGCGCACGACGCAGTGACGCTGGGTTATCTGCAGGCGAACTATTCGACGACGGCCGCGATCACCAACCTGTCCAGCGAGATCGATCAACTCTCGCAGCAGTTGAAGTCGCTGCAGACGGCATCGACACAAACGGTGGCGAGCACCGGCGCATCTTCCGGGTCGTCCGGATCCGGCAGCGCCGCGGCCGGTGATCTGCCGGCGCAATCGGCGTCTTCCAGCAGCAGCGACATGTCGCAGGCGGTCAGCCAGGCCAACACCTACACCGACCAGCAAACCGCCGAAGCGTTGAACTCCGCCAAGACCTACTCGACCGCCGGCGACCAGGCGACGCTCAGCCAGGCGAATGCGTATACCGACCAGGCTGTGGCCGGCGTGCAGACACAGCTCGACAGCTTCGAGCAGCAGACCAACGCGCGCTTCAACGAGCAGGACAAGCGCATCGACCGCATTTCGGCGATGAGCACCGCGATGGTGCAGATGGCGGCTTCGGCGGCGGGCATCGATTCCGACAACCGTGTCGGAGTCGGTTATGGCAACACCAACGGACAGTCGGCGCTCTCCGTCGGCTACCAACGCAAGATCGCGCCGCAGGCGACCCTCACCATCGGCGGTTCGGTGAGCAACGGCGAGAGCTCGGTCGGTGCCGGCGTGGGCTTCGGCTGGTAATCAATCCGGATGAGCCGGCGCCTCCTGCCGGCTCGTTCGATGGAATCAATCCACGCGCGCGGCACGCAAGGCCAGTTTCCAGCGGACCGCGCGCGAAGAGTGGGCATCGCCCCACGCACTGCGCAGTTCCTCCGAAATCTCGGCCACAGCATCGCTGCCGGTTGCTTTCCGGTAACGCTGCGCCGCCGACCACGAGCGCAGATACGCCAGCAACTGTTCGGCATTCCAATCCGTGCGCATTTCGAAAGCGGGCGCTTCGATTTGCGGGAATGGAATTTCCAGCGATGCGTAACCTTCCTCCACCGATCTGCGCTCCGGCGGCCAGTATTCACCCAGAATGCCCTCGTAAAGCCGCGCGATCACCGCATCGACTTTCGCGCCCACGTTGCAGCCGGCGTAACTCCACGCCGCGAACAGTGCGCCGGGCCTGGCGACACGCCGCACTTCTTCGACGAAACGCGGCAAATCGAACCAGTGCAGCGCCTGTGCCACGGTGACCGCATCGACGGAACGATCTTCCATCGAACTGTGCTCCGCAGGTTCCACGCGGTATTCGATCCGCGGATGTCGTTGCGCCTGCGTGATCTGCTGCGCGCTGGGATCGGTGGCGACGACGCGGTCGAACTTCTCCGCCAGCGCCACGCTCGCCTGACCATTGCCGCAAGCCGCGTCCCAAACGCATTGGCGCATCGGCGACTGCCGTGCGATCCATTCGAACAACGCGCCGGGATAACGCGGCCGCGCCTGCGCGTACAGATCGGCGTGTCCCGAGAAATGATCCTTGAAATTCACGCTCATCGGCTTCCTCGAATTCGTGGCGCTCGTGATCGATGCGGAACATCCGGCACGCGCCACTCGCCCGGCGCGAGCCCTTCCAGCGAATATTCTCCGATGCGCGTGCGGATCAGCCGCAGCGTCGGCAGGCCGACCGCCGCGGTCATGCGCCGCACCTGCCGGTTGCGGCCTTCGCGCAGCGTGATTTCCACCCATGAATCCGGCACGGTCTTGCGGAATCGCACCGGCGGATCGCGCGGCCACAGCCAATCCGGCGGATGTTGCAGCACGCCCACCCCGGCGGGGCGCGTGATGCCGTCCTTCAGTTCCACGCCGTTGCGCAAACGTTGCAATGCGACGTCATCCGGTACGCCTTCGACCTGCACCACATAGGTCTTGGGCTTGTGATGACGCGGATCGGTGAGGCGATGCGCGAGTGCGCCATCGTCGGTCAGCAGCAACAAGCCTTCGGAATCGAAATCCAGCCGACCCGCCGGATAGATTTCGGGCGGCAATCCGAATTCGGCCAGCGTGCGGCGTGGCCCGCTTTCATCGAGCGATCCGCCGCGCTCGGTGAACTGGCACAGCACGCCGTACGGTTTGTTGAACAGGACGATCATCTCATCACATCGCGCTCACGCCTGCGCGTCAATGCTGCCACTGGCCGCGCCGGAATGGGCGGCATTCCGTCCGCCCACGCGGGCAAGCACAAGGAGGTCTCCGATGCTCTACTACGCCATCGTTTTCCTGATCATCGCCCTGATCGCGGGCTTCTTCGGGTTCTTCGGCGTGGCCGGCACCGCTGCCGGGATCGCCAAGATCCTGTTCATCATCTTCATCATCCTGTTCATCGCCTCGCTGATCTTCGGCCGGCGGCGAATTTGAACAAACCTTCGCGGGAGGCCAGAAACGGCGCGATGATTCGCGCCGTTTTTTTACAGCGCGGCCGAGCTGGATGCCGCGGCCGCATGCGCATCCAGTTCGTCCGGCGATTGCACCGCGTAGCCCTGCGATTTCAAGATCGCGAGCGAGCCATCCGCGTCCATCAGCTCCTGCATCGGCAATACCGCGAAACTCTGCGGATACGTTTTCAGCGCGCCGCGCGCCAGATTCAGCCAGTGTGCCTGGACTTTCGCCGGCACATCGCTGATGCCGAGCTGGCGTGCGAAGCCGGCCCCGGTAATCGCGTCCGTGCAGACCTGCCGGAACCGGCTGTCGGGCAGCTTGCGCAGCGTGTCGATATCTCCGGTGGACCAGGCGTTCGCGCGCGCGCGCATTGCGGGAAGATCGTGCTCGACGCTGTCCAGCGTGTGGCCGAAACACGCGATGCCATCCGGCCCCGCGGCTTCGAACGCGCGGATCGCCTGGCGCGGTTCGCGCACGATCAGCGTGTATTCGCTGGACACCGGCGTGATGCCGTGCTGTTTCGCGAGTGCTTCGATGGTGTCTTCGACACCGCCGCTGCTGCGCAGGTCGTTCTTCTTCAGCGCCTCCCGATACAACTTCAGCGCGGCAAAGATCGGCCGCCAGCGCTCGACATCGTTGTCATTGCCGAGATATCGCTGCTTCAAGCCCAGCCACCGCGCGTACATCGGCGCGGGCAGCACATCGCGCAATGTCTTGCCGTCGGGATTCTTGCGCGCACCGAGTGCCGAAGGCAGCAGGAATAATTTCCCGAAGAAGTTGGTGTCGAGCTTTACCTTGACCTTCGGCGACTCGATCACTTCCTGCGAGCCGGCGATCGCCTGTTCCACTTCGGCCGAGCGCCATTGCATGTGCGCAGGCAGCGAAGGAATCACGCCCAGCACCCACAGCACGTGGCCGTTGCGGCTCACCTTCCACAGTCCGGGACCCGGTAGCACGCCGGTAACGCTGACGGTTTCGAGCGTCGTGATACTGGATGACGATGCAGGTGACGTCGTCGATGCAGACGCGGCGTTTTGTGCATTTGCGCTGCCACAGGCGAGCAAGGCGGCGCAGGCAATGGCAAGAGTACGCATCCTGCAATGATCGCCGAAACGGGTTGCAAGTTCCTTATCGCGTTCGCTTGGCGGCCCGGCGCGTACCCGCGACAATGGCGGTTTCCATGCAGCCGAGACCGAGGCCACCATGCCCGCAACTCCCAAGATCATCTACACGCTCACCGACGAAGCGCCGTTTCTGGCCACGGCGTCGCTGTTGCCGATCATCGAGGCGTTCACCGGGTCGGCGGGTGTCGAGTTGGAGACGCGCGACATTTCATTGGCGGGACGCATCCTGTCGCAATTCCCGGAGGTGCTGAAGGCGGACCAGAAGGTCGCCGACGACCTGGCCGAACTCGGCAAGCTGGCGCTCACCGCCGAAGCCAACATCATCAAGCTGCCCAACATTTCGGCCTCGCTGCCGCAGATGAAGGCCGCGATCCGCGAATTGCAAGGCAAGGGGTATGCGCTGCCGGATTATCCGGACGAGCCGAAGAACGATGCCGAGCGCGACATCAAGGCGCGCTACGACAGGGTCAAGGGCAGCGCGGTGAATCCGGTGCTGCGCCAGGGCAACTCCGACCGGCGCGCGCCGCCGTCGGTGAAGGATTACGCGCGCAAGCACCCGCACAGGATGGGCAAGTGGAGCGCCGATTCCAAAACCCACGTCGCGCACATGGAGGCGAACGATTTCTACGACACCGAAAAGTCCGCGACGCTGGCGAAAGCCGGCGCGCTGAAGATCGTGCTGGACGGCAATGACGGCAAGCAGCGCGTGCTGAAGGAAGGCATCAAGGTGCAGGCGGGCGAGATCGTCGACGCCGCGGTGATGTCGCGCCGCGCGCTGGCTGCCTTCATCGATGCGCAGATCGCCAACGCGCGCGCGTCGGGCGTGCTGTTCTCGGTGCACTTCAAGGCCACCATGATGAAGGTCTCCGATCCGATCATGTTCGGCGTGGTGGTAGAGGAATTCTTCCGCGACGTGCTCACCGCGCACGCCGATGCACTCAAGGCAGCCGGCTTCAATCCCAACAACGGGCTGGGCGATCTCTACGCCTGCCTCGCCAAGATGCCCGAAGAAGATCGGCAGGCGATCGAAGCCGACATCGCGGCGCAGTATGCGGCGCGCCCGCGCCTGGCGATGGTCGATTCCGACAAGGGCATCACCAACCTGCACGTGCCCTCGGACGTCATCATCGACGCGTCGATGCCGGCGATGATCCGCGATTCCGGCAAGATGTGGAACGCCGACGGCGAGCGCCAGGATTGCAAGGCCATCATTCCCGACCGCAGCTACGCCGGCATCTACGAGGTGATGATCGAGGATTGCAAGGCCCACGGCGCGTTCGATCCGGCCACGATGGGCAGCGTGCCGAACGTTGGCCTGATGGCCGACAAGGCCGAGGAATACGGCTCGCACGACAAGACCTTCCAGATGCCGGTTGACGGGGCGGTGCGCGTCACCGATGCGGATGGCAACGTGATCTTCGAACACAAGGTCGAGGCCGGCGACATCTGGCGCATGTGCCAGACCAAGGATGCGCCGGTGGCCGATTGGGTGAAGCTTGCCGTGTCGCGCGCGCGCATTTCGACGACGCCCGCGGTGTTCTGGCTGGACAAGCATCGCGCGCACGACGCACAGGTCATCGCCAAGGTCGAACGCTATCTGAAGGATCACGACACCACGGGTCTCGACATCCGCATTCTCGCGCCGGAAGACGCGATGCGTCTGTCGCTCGCACGCATCCGCGACGGCGAGGACACCATTTCCGTCACGGGCAACGTGCTGCGCGATTACCTGACGGATTTGTTTCCGATCATGGAACTCGGCACCAGCGCCAAGATGCTGTCGATCGTGCCGCTGATGGCGGGCGGCGGACTGTTCGAGACCGGCGCGGGCGGTTCCGCGCCCAAGCACGTGCAGCAGTTCGTGGCCGAGGATTACCTGCGCTGGGATTCGCTGGGCGAATTCCTGGCGCTGGGCGCGTCGCTGGAACACCTTGCCCGCGCGTACGACAACCCGCGCGCAAAGGTGCTGGCGGACGCGCTGGACACCGCGATTGGACGCTTCCTCGAAAACGACAAGTCGCCCGCGCGCAAGGTCGGTGAAATCGACAACCGCGGCAGCCATTTCTATCTCGCGATGTACTGGGCGCGCGCGCTGGCCGAACAGAAGGATGACGCCGAACTCGCGGCCACGTTCAGCAAGCTGGCCGATACGCTGGAAACCAACGAAGAAACCATCGTCGGCGAATTGAATGGCGCACAAGGCCAGCCCATCGCGCTCGGTGGCTACTACCGTCCCGACATGCAGAAAGTGAGCGCCGCGATGCGGCCGAGCGCGACGTTCAACCGTGCGCTGGAGACCATTTCCGGGTAGCGGTCGCGAGCAGGCTCGCTCCTACAGTGCACCGCTGACGCGACGCTCAGCGCGAACGGTTTTGTGCGCGATGCGCTTCAGCGCGGCTCCGACCCCAGTGGCACCGCCGCGCGGAAATCCTGCACGAAGGCGTTGAGGTCGGCCGTATCGGAAACGGCGAGGAACTGCATGCCGCCTTCGCGCCAGAAAATTGCGTGGTAGCCGTTGCGCGATTGCTCCTTCGGTTCTTCCGCCGCCGCGCCGTTCGCCGGCCACTGGAACAGATTGATCATGTGCAGGTGGCGCTTGTACACCAGCGCGGCCACGCGTTCGTCGCCCAGCACGTCCAGCCGGCCGCCGATCAATTCGAATCCCTGCGCGCCGAGATCCTTCACCTGCGGCGAAAAATCCAGCCGGCCGTCGAACCACGGCTTGACCGTATGCTGATCGGAAGAGCGCACGTCGATTAGATGCGCAGCCAGTAGCGAGCGCACGTGATCGGACACGGCTTCGGTCACCAGCGCATCGGCGCCGTGCGCGCGCAACTGCACCGCCTGCCAACCCACGACGGCAACGGCAATCAACAGCGACGCGGCCAACGCCGCACTCAATGCGGGCCATTGCCACGGCCGCCGTTGAATCAGCGCGGGTGCATCATCGGGCAAATGCGCGCGGATGCGCGTGGCCAATCCCATCGGCGCGGCATGCCGCAACTGCGGCGCGCGCAAGGATTGCTGCAAGTTTTCCAGCGCGCGGTAACGCGCGGCGCATTCCGCGCACGCCGAAAGATGCTGCGCGATTTCCGCGCTGCGCGCGGCGTCCAGCTCGTCGTCCAGATAGGCGTGCAGCAGTGCGCGGGCTTCGGTGCAGTTCATGGCGAAGCCTCCACGCTCAATTCGACGGCCAGGCGTTCGCGCGCACGCGCCAGCCGCGACATCACCGTGCCAATCTTCAATCGCGTGATCGACGCGATCTCCTTGTAGGAACACTCCTCGAATTCGCGCAGCGCCAGGATTTCGCGGTATTCGGATGGAAGGCGCTCCAGCGCCGCGTGCAGTTGCGCGGCATCCGATGCGCGCGACAGCAGCGCCTCCGGATCCGGCGTGTGCTCGTCGGCGCGCTCGTGCAACGCTTCGTCGTAGCTCTCCGTCATCTTCGAAGCCGACGAGGCGTGCAGCGAATAGAACGTATTGCGCACGATCGTCAGCAGCCACACACGCGCGTCGCCGCCGCGGAAACCGTCGAAATAACGGAACGCGCGCAGCGCGGCTTCCTGCACCACGTCCTGCGCATCGGCGTCGTTGCGCGCCAGCCAGCGCGCCAGGTTGTAGGCGGCATCCAGGTGCTGCATTACGTTGGTCTCGAATTGCGCGCGCGTCGCCATGCCGTCTCGCAGTCCGCTGCGGTGCGCGGAGCATTCAAACAAGACCGCCGCGTCGGCGAGTTTATTCCCGCGGGCTTGCGACGGGAATAAACCGCGTGGCGCGCCGGTAATTCATCGCGAACCCCACGCGAGAACCGCCATGAACGACCGACACGATGATGAAGTACCGCAGCGCCGCCGCTTTCTGGAATGCATGGCCTGGGCCGGCGCCGGTGCGGTCTGGATGATGAAGGGCGGCATCGCGCACGCGAGCGCCCTGGGCGCGAGCAATGCCGCGGCCGATGCGACCTTCCGCTTCGTGCAGATCAGCGATAGCCACATCGGGTTCCATCAGGCGCCCAATCCCGATCCGCTCGCCACGTTGCGCGAGACGATCGCGCACATCAACGCGCAGCCGCAGCGCCCCGATTTCATCGTGCACACCGGCGACCTCACGCATCTGTCCAAACCGGAGCAGTTCGACACGGTGAAGCAGGTGCTGAGCGAAGCCAAGGTCGACCAGGTGTTCTTCATTCCGGGCGAGCACGACGTGATCGGCGACAACGGCAAGGCGTTCTTCGACCGTTTCGGCGGCGGCGTCAGCGGCGGCGGCTGGCACAGCTTCGATCACCATGGCGTGCATTTTGTCGCGCTTGTGAACGTGTTGAACCTGCAGGCCGGTGGCTTGGGTTTTCTCGGCACCGAACAACTGGCGTGGCTGAAACAGGATGTCGCTGGCCTGTCTGCCAGCACGCCGATCGTGGTGCTCGCGCACATGCCGATGTGGTCGCTGTACCCGCAATGGGGCTGGGGCACGCAAGACGCCGCGCAGGCGCTGGAACTGCTGAATCGCTTCGGTTCGGTGACGGTGTTGAACGGCCACATCCACCAGATCCAGCAGACGGTGGAAGGGAAGGTGACGTTCTACACCGCGCGTTCGACTGCCTATCCGCAACCGGCGCCCGGCCAAGGTCCCGCGCCCGGTCCGTTGAAGGATCTGCCGGCTGCGCAATTGCGCAAACACATCGGCTTGCGCGAAGTGCGCCACGTGCGCGGTTCGCAAACCATCGCCATCACCGACGCGGCGCTCGCCTGAGCGGCGCAGCCAAAAAGGGATCGAATCATGTTCGAACGTTCATTGCTGTTCATCGCGCTCGCGCTGCCGCTGGCCGCTTCCGCCGCGACGCAAGCCACAGCCACCAAGTACCAAGTGCAAATCCACAATTTCCACTTCATGCCCGCTCAGATCACGGTGCCCGCCGGCGCGCAGGTCACCTGGACCAATACCGACGAAGAACCGCACATCGTGGTCAGCACCGGCAACCAGTTCCCCTCATCACCGGCGCTCGACACCGGCGATCATTACCAGGCGACGTTCGCCAAACCCGGCACGTACACCTATTTCTGCTCGATCCATCCGCAGATGGTCGGCACGATCGTCGTCAAGTAATTCCCGCCCTTTCGTCAGTGTCAAGTTCGCTTGACATGGACCGCGGATGCCTTTAACCTCCGCTGTCAAGTTGACTTGACATAGCGGGAGGGCGTCATGGCGCGTTTCAGCACCAGGCGTTTCAATCTATACGTGCTGCTGCTGATGGTGGTCTACACCGTGCTGTTGTGTTCGCTGTGGCCAATGCTGCGCGAGACACACGACACCTGGGTGCGGGCCGCGATTGCGGTGAGTCCGGCCGTGCCCATCGGCTGGGTGGTGGTGCTGATGGCCCGGCGGGTAATGCTGGCCGACGAGCTGGAACAGCGTCTGCATCTGATTTCGTTGAGCGTCGCCACCGGTCTGGTCGGCACTGTTTGCATGATTGCCGGTTTCCTGGCGATGGCGAAAGTCTGGCACGGCGATGGAAGCGAGCTGTTCTGGATCTTTCCCTCCCTGTGCCTGATCTACGGTTTTACGCGGCTCGGTTTGAAGCGGCGCGTCACCGGTACTTGGGACTGGTGGGGTTGTTGATGGAGAACCGCGTGCGCGAGCTGCGCGAGAAACACGGCTGGTCGCAAGGCGAACTGGGCGAGCGGCTGGACGTCTCGCGCCAGACCATCAATGCGATCGAGACGGGCAAGTACGATCCGAGCCTGCCGCTGGCATTCAAGATCGCGCGGCTGTTCGGCTCGCGCATCGAAACGATATTCGATCCGGGGAAATGAAGATGAAGATCAATGGCAGGACCGCATTGCGCATCGCCGTGGTCATCTTGGCGTTGGCGATACTGGGCTGGAACTACGCGCGCTCGCACCGCGCGAGCGAATCGGCTGCGGACGACAGCGTGCCGGCCGCGGCGTCCAGCGCGGGCAATCCGGCGTTGCAGGCACAGGCGCCCGTGACTCCGCACCCGGTCGAAACCTTGAAGCTCGGCACGCTGACATTGAAGTCGTGCGAACTGAAGCAACCCGACAGCGCGGTCACCACGGCCGCGTACTGCGTGTCGTTCTCCGTCCGTGAGAACCGCGCCGACCCGCATTCGCGCAAGATCGGCCTGAAACTCGCGCTGATCAAGAGCGATGCGCAGGTCGCGGAAAAGGACATCGTGGTCTATCTCGCCGGTGGCCCGGGCGAATCGGCGACACAGACGTATCCGCAGATCGCGGCGGCGCTGGCGCCGCTGCGCAAGCATCACGACATCCTGCTGCTGGACCAACGCGGCACCGGCGATTCGCATCCGCTGACCTGCCCGCAGGTGCAGAAGACGATGGATCAGAACGCCGATCTGCCGTTCGATCCGCAGCGCACGCGCACGCTGATCGCGCAGTGTCTGGCCGAAGTGCAGAAGACTTCCGATCCGCGTTTCTACACGACCACCGACGCGGTTGCCGATCTGGAAGCGGTGCGGCATGCGCTGGGCGATCCGAAGTTCGATCTGATCGGCATCTCCTACGGCACGCGCATGGCTCAGCAGTACGCGCGCGCGCATCCGGACGGCGTTCGCAGCATCGTGCTGGACAGCGCGGTGCCGAATCAGTTGATCCTCGGCGAGGATTTCGCCGTCAATCTGGAGCGCGCACTGAAATTGCAGGCCGACACCTGCGCGGCAGCGCCCGCGTGCAAGAAAGCATTCGGCGACTGGAATGCGGCGCTGCACGCGTTGCACGACAAATTGCGCGCGCAGCCGGTGCAAACGAGCTTCCCCGATCCCAAGACCAATCTGCCGGTGCAGAAATCGCTCACCGGCGATCGCCTCGCAGCGGTCGCGCGGTTGTACTCCTACACCGCGGAAACCGCGGCGCTGCTGCCGCTGACCGTGACGCAGGCGGTGAAGGGCGATTACGCGCCGTTGATGGGCCAGTCGCAATTGATGATGTCCGGTCTCGACCGCGCCATGAACACCGGCATGCAGTTTTCGGTGATCTGCGCCGAGGATGCCGACCTGCTGCAGCCGCGGCCTCAGGATGCGGGCACGATACTCGGCGGCGAGTTGATCGAGGGCATCCGGGCGGCGTGTTCGGTCTGGCCGCATGGAACGCGGCCGGCGGACTTCCACGCGCCGTTCCAGTCTTCGATTCCGACGCTGATCCTGTCGGGCGAACGCGATCCGGTCACGCCGCCTGCGTACGCGCAGGAAATCCTGAAAGGCCTGTCCGATGCGCGCGTGCTGGAGGTGAAAGGCATGGGCCACAGCGTGCTGGCGCGCGGCTGCATGCCGAAACTGGTGAACGAGTTCGTCGGCGACCTGAAACCGAAACAACTCGACGCCGCCTGCCTGAAACGGATCGGGCCGGTGCCCGCTTTCGTCACCTTCAACGGAGCCGCGCCATGATCGAAGTCAAGAATCTGCACAAGGCCTTCGGCGAAGTGAAAGCCGTCGACGGCGTGTCGTTCACCGCGCGCGACGGCGAGATCACCGGTTTGCTCGGTCCCAACGGCGCGGGCAAGACCACCACGCTGCGCATGCTCTACACGCTGATGAAACCGGATTCCGGCCAGGTGCTGGTGGACGGCATGGATGCGGCGGTCGATCCGGTCGCGGTGCGGCGCGTGCTGGGCGTGCTGCCCGATGCGCGCGGCCTCTACAAGCGGCTGACCGCGCGCGAGAACATCGAATACTTCGCGCAATTGCACGGCGTCGAAACATCGCTGATGCACCAGCGCCGCGAGAAGCTGGCCGACGCGCTGGAAATGCGCGACATCCTCGATCGCCGCACGGAAGGGTTCTCGCAAGGCCAGCGCGTCAAGACCGCGATCGCCCGCGCGCTGGTGCACGATCCGAAGAACGTGATCCTGGACGAACCGACCAACGGACTGGACGTGATGAGCACGCGCTCGATGCGCACGTTCCTGAAAGCCATGAAAGCCGAAGGCCGCTGCGTGCTGTTTTCCAGCCACATCATGCAGGAGGTCGCAGCGCTGTGCGACCGCATCGTGGTGATCGCGCACGGCCGTGTGGTGGCCGACGAAACACCGGACGCGCTGCGCGCGCAGACCGGCGAAACCAATCTGGAGGATGCCTTCGTGAAGATCATCGGCAGCGAAGAGGGACTCGCCGCATGAACATTGCAAAGAACGAAACATCATGCCGGCCGGAGACTGCCGCATGAACTCGATCCTGACCGTCTGGTGGAAAGAGGTCCGCGAAAACCTGCGCGACAAGCGCACCGTGATGAGCGCGCTGATCTATGCGCCGCTGATCGGACCGGTCATGTTCGTGGTGCTGATGAACGTGGTGATCAACCGCGAAACCGCGAAAGCCGAAGGCCCGTTGAAGGTGCCGGTGATCGGCGCGCAGTACGCGCCCAATCTGATCGATGCCTTGAAGCAACAAGGGCTGGATCCGCAACCCCCGATCGCCGATCCCGAAAACGCCGTGCGTCACCGCGATGCCGACGTCGTGCTGCGCATTCCGGCCAGTTACGGCAAGGCCTGGAACAAAGGCGAACCCGCGCAGGTGGAGCTGATCTACGACGCTTCGCAGATGGGCACCGACACGCCGCGCGAACGCCTGCAGAACATGCTGAAAAGCTACGTCGGCGAACAAGGCGCGCTGCGCCTGCTGGCGCGCGGCCTGTCGCCCGCGCTCGCCACGCCGGTAGTGGTCAGCGAACGCGACCAGTCCACGCCGCAGTCGCGCGCCGGACTGCTGTTCGGCATGCTGCCGTACTTCTTCGTGATCGCGATCTACATCGGCGGCATGTACCTGGCGATCGATCTCACCGCCGGCGAGCGCGAGCGGCAATCGCTGGAGCCGCTGTTCGCCAACCCGGTGGCGCGCTGGCGCATCCTGCTGGGCAAGCTGGGCGCGATCGGCCTGTTCTCTTTCTTCAGCCTGCTATTGTGCGTGATCGGTTTTTCGATCGCCGGCCACTTCATGCCGGCGGAAAAACTCGGCATGTCCTTCGATCTCGGCGCCGGCTTCATCGGCCAGGCCCTGCTGCTGGAGCTGCCGCTGCTGGTGCTGTTCGCGGTGCTGCAGACGCTGATCGCGGCCTTCGCCAAGACCTATCGCGAGGCGCAGACGTACCTCGGGTTCCTGATGATCCTGCCGGCGATGCCTTCGTTCCTGATGAGCTTCATGCCGGTGAAGCCCGCGTCGTGGATGTACGCCGTGCCGCTGCTCGGCCAGCAGCTCGGCATCAGCGCATTACTGCGCGGCGGCAGCGTCGGCATGGCGGAGATCGGTATCGCGCTGGTGTGCGGATTCGCGGTGGCCTTCCTGATCGGCCTGCTCACGGCGCATGTCTATCGCAGCGAACGGTTGGCGATTTCGGTGTGATTTTTCTGCTCGTCATTCCGGGACCGCGCGAGAGCGCGGAACCCGGAACCCATTTTGATCTTGTTCTAAAAGCAAAATGGATCCCGGCTTTCGCCGGGATGACGATTCACAAGAACATCAGCAATCGTTCCGCGACTTCTTGTGGATGCTGCAAGTGGAGATGGTGCCGCCCGGCCACGCGTTCGACGCGAATGTCGCGCACGCAAGCGGCGCGCGCTTCCATCTTCGCGCGGGGCAGGTACGGCGTCTCCGGATCGGCGAGCAGCAATAGTGTGTGCGCTTCGATTCCCGTCAGCAGTCGCCGCAATTGCATCTCCTCGATGCGCAGCGGGGTGGGCAGGCGCAGGCGCGCGTCACTGCTCCAGACGTAACCGCCTTCGACCTGGCGCAAGCCGCGTTCGACCAGCGAGCGGGCCTCCTCTGCCCGCAGGTCACCGACCGCCACGCGGGCAGCGAGTGCTTCATCGATGCTCGCGAACACGCGAGGCGCGCGCCGCGTGACATTGCGTTGCGACTCGGCCTCGCGCCAACGTTGCAACGTGTTCGAACCGTCATCCGCCAGCGGACCCAAGCCTTCGATCAATGCCAGCTTGCGTACGCGCGCAGGCGCTGCCGCGGCGACCAGGCTCGCCACGCCTGCGCCCAGCGAATGGCCGAGCAGATCGAAACGTTGCAGTTGCAACGCGTCCGCGGCATTCAAGACATGATCGGCATAATCGGTGGCGTGATAGCGCGTGACGCCCGGCGGCAGGTGCGCGCTGCGGCCATGGCCGGGCAGATCCAGCGCGATCACGCGGAAGTCATTTGCCAGCAACGGCGCAACCGCAATGAAACTCGCTGCGTTGTCCAGCCAGCCGTGCAGCGCTAGCAGCGGCGGTGCATCGTCTTCGCCCCACTGCAGCGCAGCGAGTTTGCCGAACGGCAGGTCCAGAAAAACTTCCCGCATCAAATCCATCCGTTCAAGTGTTTCATCGCCAATTGCGTCAATGCGGTCACATGAGCAGGCGAGGCATTCAATGCGGGGATGTAGGTAAAGCGCATCCCGCCGCGCGTCAGGAAAGCCGTCCGGTAGCGCAGCGCGATCTCTTCCAGCGTCTCGAGGCAATCCACCGCGAAGCCCGGACACAACACGTCCAGTGTCTTTACTCCGTCGCCCGGCAGACCGGCAATGATTTCGTCGGTGTACGGTCGCAGCCAGCGTTGCCGGCCCACGCGCGACTGGAACGCGATCAGTACCTCCTCCTCGTGCAGCCCCAGGACTTCGCGCAGACGGAAGGCAGTTTCGTGGCACTGGTTGAAATACGGATCGCCACGCCGCGCGCTGGCCTCCGGCAAGCCGTGGAAGGACAGCAGCAGCTTTTGTGCGCGGCCATGCCGTGACCACTGCGAGGCGACGCTCGCCGCCAGTGCGGCAAGATAACCTGCGTCGTCGTGATAGTCGTTGATGGTGCGCAGTTCCGGCGGCCAGCGCAGCGGCTTGATCGCCTCCGCCATCGCGTCCAGCGCGGAACCCGTGGTCGCCGCCGCGTATTGCGGATACAGCGGCAACAACAGGACGCGCCGCACGCCCTGGGTCTGCATCCGCGCGATCGTTTCTTCGATCGAGGGCGCGCCGTAGCGCATCGCCAAGGCGACCATTACCGCACCGCCGGTTCGGCGGGCGATTTCCGCTTGCAACGCCGCCGCGAGTTGCGCGCTGTGCAGCAACAGCGGAGAGCCGTCGTGCGTCCAGACCTTGGCGTAGGCCTCGGCAGAACGGCGCGGCCGGCTGCGCAGCACGTAACCATGCAGCACCAGCCACCACAGTGCGCGTGGCAGTTCGACCACGCGCGGATCGGCGAGGAATTCGGAAAGGTATTCGCGCACCGCATCCGCCGTCGGCGCGTGCGGCGTACCCAGGTTCACCAGCAGCACCGCCGTGCGCGGCGCGCTTTTCTGGACTGCCTCGGGCGGGTCGATGTAGCGGGGCATGCGCGGAACTCGGCAGATTGCCGCGCAGTCTGCCACATACTCGGTTGCGTTAAGCCCGCAGTGGGCTCGCGGCATCCAAACTGCCGTCGAATTCCGGGAATATCTCGAGCGGCCGGAGGATCTATGTCGAAACCAATCACACGCGCGTTGATCATGTTGACCGCACTGCTGCTGCCCGCCCTCGCCGCGCACGCCGACGAGCGCGAAAGCGCGATCACGCGCGCGCAGACCGCCACGCGCGTGCTGGCCGACATCATGAAAGCGCCGGACAAGGCGATCCCGCGCGATCTGCTGCGCGACGCCTACGCGATCGCGGTGATCCCCAATGTCATCAAGGTGGGCCTGGTGTTCGGCGGCCGACATGGTGACGGGCTGATCGCGGTGAAATCGCCCGACGGCACCTGGTCCAATCCGGTATTCCTGTCGCTGACCGGCGGCAGTGTGGGCTTCCAGGCCGGCGTGTCTTCGACCGACGTGATCCTGGTATTCCGCACGCGCCGTAGCGTGGACGGCATCGTCAATGGCAAGTTCACCATCGGCGCGGACGCGCACGCTGCCGCCGGACCGGTGGGCCGCAATCTCAACGCTTCCACCGATGCAGGGCTTCAGGCAGAAATCTATTCCTACTCGCGTTCGCGCGGCTTGTTCGCCGGCGTCTCGCTGGACGGCGCCGCGCTGCGCATCGACGACGACGCGGACGCGGCGATCTATGGGCCCGGCATCACGCCGCGGCGCGTGTTCGAGGGCGGCGTCAACGACGTGCCCGCGCCGGTCGTGCACTTTCGCGACCAGCTCGAGGAGTACACTGCACGGTAGGCTCTCGCGTTTTAAGGGAATATTTCCTGCGCGGCAACAATCAATCGAGAGGTGAGATATGGGCGGCCTCAGCATCTGGCATTGGCTGATCGTGCTGCTGATCGTGCTGGTGATCTTCGGCACCAGCCGGCTGAAGAACGTCGGCGGCGATCTCGGCAAGGCGATCCGCGAATTCAAGCATTCGATGAGCGGCGACGACGAGAAGAAGCCCGAGCCGCAACTGCGCGCCGATACCTCCGCCGCGCCGCAGCCGCCGCCGGCTCCGCCGGGTGCGGAAGTCAATCCGCCGCCGCGCGATCGCGCGGAGTAACGGCAACCCATCCGTTCGCGCTGAGCTTGGCGGGCGAAGCGAGCGGAGTCGAAGCGACTCGTCTCGACTCCGGTCCTTCGAGCCTACGCTCAAGACGAACGGTTCTTGCAGAACGCGCTCGCGCACGCAGCCAATGTTCGATGTCTCCTTCGGCGAAATCCTTCTGATCGCGGTGGTGGCGCTGGTGGTGCTCGGTCCCGAGCGCCTGCCGGGCGCGGCGCGCACCGCGGGCGCGTTGTTGCGTCGCGTGCGCCGCGGCTGGGACAGCGTGCGCGCGGAAGTGATGCGCGAACTGGAAGCCGAGGAACTGCGGGCAAAGTTGAAGGAAGCGCAGGAAGCCGCGCGCGCGGCGGTGGACGAAACCCGCAAACACGCCAGCACCGCCGCCGATGCGTTGGGCAGCGTGGCGCGCGAAGCGCGCGATCGGATTGATGAGGCGCGCGCCGAAGCGTCACGTGCGTCGACGGCTCCGAACGCCGAAGAATCCGCGCCGGCAAGCAATGAATCGCGCGAGCAATCATGAGCGCGCCCGATACACGTCCGCCGGAACACGACGAAACCCTCCCCGAGCAGGGTTTCATGAGTCATCTGATCGAGCTGCGCGCGCGCCTGCTGAAGGCGATCGCGGCGGTGCTGATCGTGCTGCTGGCGCTGGTGCCGTTCGCCGGAAAACTCTATTCGTATCTGGCGCGGCCACTGGTCGCGCGCCTGCCGCAGGGTGCGCATCTGGTCGCGATCGATGTCGCCAGCCCGTTCCTGACGCCGCTGAAGCTGGCGTTCTTCGTCGCGCTGTTCATCGCCATGCCGGTGGTGCTGTATCAGCTCTGGGCGTTCGTCAGCCCGGGTTTGTATCGCCACGAAAAAAGACTGGCGCGGCCGCTGCTGGTGTCGGCGGTGATCCTGTTTTATTTGGGCTGCGCGTTCGCGTATTTCCTGGTGCTGCCGATGGTGTTCCGGTTTCTGACCGCGGTGACGCCGGCAGGCGTGTCGATGATGACCGACATCGGCCATTATCTGGATTTCGTGCTGGTGGTGTTCCTCGCCTTCGGGCTGTGCTTCGAAATGCCGGTGGCGGTGGTGCTGCTGGCCGCGATCGGGTTCGTCGATCTGCCGAAATTGAAGAAGGCGCGCGGTTACGTGATCGTCGGCTGCTTCGTGGTCGCGGCGGTGCTGACGCCGCCGGACGTGATCTCGCAGACGTGTCTGGCCGTGCCGATGTGTCTGCTGTACGAGCTGGGTCTGATCGCGGTGCGCGTGCTGGTGAAGCCGAAAGAGGCGAGTGCGGCGACGAGCGCGTAAAGCCCTCCCTTCTAGGGCGAAGCAGCGCGTTTGCGAACCGCAGGTTCGCGCGCTGCTGAGCGCCCGTAGCAGGAGCGCAGGGCGGGGTTGCTGGCGAGAACAGGATGTTCGAGCCTGTAACGGGTTGGGTGGGGGATGGTTCGTATGTCGCACACCATCCCCATCCCTGCCTTCCCCTTGAAGGGGAAGGGGACAAACGTCAGTGCTTCACGACAACAACCGTCCGCGCAAATCCTCTTCCGTAAACGGCCCGGCCTGCGCAATCAGTTCGCGCGCTTCGTCCTTCTTCTCCCACACATTCCACAACAGCACGCCGCGCACGCGGCCGTCTCTAAGGTAGTACACCACGCCTTCGCGGAACGGTTCCTTCCAGTCTTCGAAAGTCCGGAGCCGCGCATCCAATTCGCCCACCGCTTCGTAGCCGAGATCGAACAGGTCGGAATAGAAATACGGCAGGTGCGTGTAGGGTGTGTCCGCGCCGGCCATGTTGGCGCCCGCATGCTCGCCCATCGTCAGCGCGGCGTCTTCGTGTTCGACGCGGCGGCGTTCGTGCAGAGTTGCATCCGGATAATTCGCCGCATCGCCCGCGGCCCAGATGTCCGGCACGGCGCGCAGTTGTTCGTCGACGACGATGCCGTTGTCGATTTTCAGACCGGCAGCTTGCGCGAGGTGCACATCAGGAGTGATGCCGAGTCCCGCCACAACGTATTCGGCTTCCACGGGATCGCCGTTTTGCAGTTGCAGCGTCACGCCTTCGTCGGTTGCGTTGCCGCCGGCCACGCGCGAGTGGGTGCGGATTTCCACGCGCTTCTCGCGGAAGTAATCCGTGACGAACCCGGCCAGCGCGCGCGGATAGACGCGCGCGCCGAGGAAATCGCCATCGATCAGCAGGGTGACGCGTGCGCCGTTCATCGCCAGCGCCGCGGCGAGTTCGCTGCCGATGAAGCCCGCGCCAATCACCGCCACGCGCATGTCTTTGTGCAAGGCATCGCGCAACGCACGGTAATCGTCCAGCGTGCGGTAGTAGATCACGCGCTCGTTTTCCAGGCCGGCGATCCGCCGCGGCGTGCCGCCGGTGGCGATCAGCAGCTTGCCGTAACGGAAGTGATCGCCGCGATCGTCGCGCACGGTTTTGGATTGCGTGTCGATCGCTGTTGCATGGCGGCCCGGGAACAGCGTGGCGCGCAAGCCTTCGATGTCGCGCCAGATTTGCTCCGGCGATTTCTTGCCCGTCCACAGATCCTTGCTGAGCGGCGGCCGGTCGTAGGGCGGATGCGGCTCCGCGCCCAGCAACGCAATGGTTCCTTTCGGATCGCGCGAGCGGATGCCTTTCACCGCGGCCGACCCCGCCATGCCCGCGCCGACGATCAAGTAGTCGAAGTGGTGTTCCATGCGCTTTTCCTTATTGCCGTGCGGTGCGGACGTTCAACGGCGGCATCGCGTAACCCGGCGTCGCACGCCACGGATTGATGTCCAGCCCGCCGCGCCGGGTGAAGCGCGCGTACACGCTCAAGCAGCGCGGCGCGCAGTGCGCCATCAAGTCCACGAAAATGCGCTCCACGCAGGCTTCGTGGAAGCCGCAATGCTCGCGATAGGAAATCAGATAGCGCAATAGGCCCGCGCGATCGATCGGCGCGCCGATGTAGCGGATCTGCACCGCGGCCCAGTCCGGTTGTCCCGTCACCGGACAATTGGAGCGGAACAGCCGCGTGGTCAACGATTCTTCTATCTGCTTCGCGCGCGCATTGGCATGCAGATGATTCGGTTGCGGCGGACCGTAGTCGCCGATCACGATCTCTTGGGCATCCAATGACGAACCCGGCAATTCCGAAACTGTTTGCCGTGGAAAGTCTTCCGACTCGATCAGCGTGATCTCCACTGGTGCACCGGCGGCATGGCCGAGATCGCGCACGATCGCATTGCGCAGATCGAATGCGTCATCGAAACGCGTTTGCGCGTAAGCGTTCAAATACAGCTTCAGCGATTTGGATTCGATCAGATTCGGCGAATCGGCGGGCACGCGCAGTTCGGCGATCGCCACAGCGGGTTTGCCGCGCGCATCCAGCCACGACAGTTCGTAGGCATTCCAGATGTCGCTGCCGACGAAAGGCAGCGCCTGCGCATCGAGGCCGATTTCGTTGCGCGCCTGCGCCCGCGCGACTGGAAACAAAACGCGTGCATCGGGTGAGGAGGGCGCCTCGATCCGGCGACCCAGCGGCGATTCGCTCACGTCCTTGCGCAATTGATCGGGCATCCGGTCATTTTACGCCCCGTCGCGGTTACGGCATCAACACGAAGTGTGTAATCGCGTCGGCGATTTCCTTCGGCCGCTCCAGGATCGCCATGTGGCCGCAGCCGTTGAACTCGGTCACGCCAATCTTTGGCGCGGAAGTCAACGCGCCGCGGATCGCATCCACCGCGGCAATGTCGATGAGCTTGTCCTGCCGGCACCAGATCGTTAGTGTCGGCGCCGTCACCTTCGGCAGCGCGCGGATCAGCAGGTCGCGCTGATCCGGCGCCATCAATTGCCGGAACACGCGATCGTCGAAGGCGCGGTCCTCGCGCGCGTGCTCGACGATCACATTCTTGAAGCGGGGCGGCAGCCACGGCGGGTTTTCGAAACCGAGTTTTTGGCCGCGGTCGAAATCGGCGCGGTTCTCGATGGTGAACGGATTGCGGCCGGCATTCACCTCGCGCATGAAGGCGTTGTCCTTGAATGTCGCGGCCGCGCTGTCGATCAGGATCAATGCCGCCGTGTCCTGCGGGTATTTCGACGCGTACACGCCGGCGATGCCGCCGCCCATCGAATGACCGGCCAGCGCAATGCCGCCGAGGTTCAACTTCTGCACGAATGCGCGCAGACGATCGGCCTGCGCGGTGTAGCCGTAGTCGGCGTTCGCGATGCGCGAAGAATCGCCCCAGCCGGGCAGATCGGGAATGATCACGCGGAAGTTGGGCGTCAGGTATTGCGCGACAGGCAGCCAGACTTCCTTGCTGTCCTCGTAGCCGTGCAACAGCAGCAGCGTGGGCGCATCGCTCTTTCCACCTTCGTAATACGACCAGCGCGTGTCGCCGGCCTGCACGAATTTTTCTTCGAGCTGGGCGCGCCGCGCCTGCCACGCCACTTGCGCGTGCATTAACCACTGCGGAGCGGCGAAGTAGATCACGATCAACGCGAGCACGATCAGGCCGAGCAGCGCGCCCAGGATCATCAGGCGCCGCTTGACGCGGGCGATCACAATTGCGCGTTGACCTTCTTCCATTTCAGTCCGCAGCTTTCTTTGCTTTCGGTTTGGCTTTCGCTTTGGCGAACACGCGCTCGATCGCCATGCGGGTGATCGGGTGATAGCCGGCCTTCGCTTTCGCATAAACCTGTTCCGCGAAGGCCAAACCATCCGGCGTCTTTGCAAAAGCCGAATACACCGGCAGCATCAGATAAATGCGGCCGATGCGCGTCATGTGTTCGGCGGCGGCGTTCCACACCGCCTTGTCGCCCGCCGCGATCGCATGCACGTACCAGCGCATACCGATCTCCGCGTTGGGCGTGCCGGTGAGATGCCAGGCCGCATCGAGTTGCTGCATCTGCGCGAGCTTGGGCGCGTCGGGCAGGCGATCGAGGAAATACATCCACTCCTGCGTGTTCCAGTTCTTCGCGTCCAGCTTGTCGGCGGCGAGCTTGCCGGCGAGGAATTGCGCGCGCTCTTTGTCGATCGCATCGAACTGCGGCGAGTCCGGGATCGGCGCATCCTTCGGAATGCCTGCGCCGTACACCCATTCCTTCACCTCGTCCCAGCTCATCTTGCCGGGATATTTGTCGATCAGATTGGGCTTCAGATAATCGAGCATCTGCTCGGTCGTGATGCTGTGCCAAGCGAAGTGGTCGAAGTATCCTTTCAGATAATCGTCGAACTGCTTGCGGCCGAAGCGCTGTTCCAGCGCGCGCAGGAACCACGAGCCCTTGTCGTAGGCGACATCGGACAATTCATCGTCCGCATCGATCTTGCGCGGCTGCGGCGCCAGCCGCTGCGCGTTCTGCGGCATCGTGCCGATTTCCTTCTGCAGATTGCGGATCGCCAGCAGGGTTTCTTCGTCGGCGAGGCGCTTGCCATACAAGGCTTCGGTTATACGGCCCTGCACGTAAGTGGTGATGCCTTCGTTCAACCAGATGTCGCGCCAGCTCGCCGCGGTCACCAAATTGCCCGACCACGAATGCGCCAGTTCGTGCGAAACGACGCTCACCAGACTCTTGTCGCCGACGATGATGGTCGGCGTGGCGAAGGTCATGTTGGGATTCTCCATGCCGCCGAACGGAAACGACGGCGGCAAGACGAGAATGTCGTAACGGCCCCAGCGGTACGGCCCGTACAGCGACTCGGCGGTCGCGATCATCTTCTCGGTGTCTTCGAATTCATGCGCGGCTTTTTCGACGACAGAAGGTTCGGCATACACCGCACTGCGCGGACCGGTTTCGCGCACGGCGATATCGCCGGCCGCGATCGCCAGCAGGTACGAAGGCACCGGATGCGCCTGCGTGAATTCGAACTGGCCGTCCAGCGGATGTTTCGGATCGTTCGGCGCGCTCATCACCACGCGCAGGTTCTTCGGCGCGGTCACGACCGCGTGCCAGGTGAAGCGGATCGCCGGCGAATCCTGAAGCGGCACCCACGAACGCGCGTGGATGGCTTCGGATTGCGAGAACATGAAAGGCGTCTTCTTGCCCGCCGTCTGTGCAGGATCGAGCCACTGCAAACCGGAAGCATCCGGCGAGGTCGCATAGGCGATGCGGATTCGCTTCGGGCGATCCGGCGTCTCGATCGTCAGCTTGCTGCCGAGCGACTTGTCGGCGGCGGCCAGTGCGTACTTCAGCGGCGAAGTCTTGCCATTCGCATCCAGCGCCTCGATACGGCCGATGTGCAGATCGCGCGTGTCGAGCACCAATTGCGTCGCGAACGGACTCTTCCAGTCCAGATCGAGCGTGGCCGTGCCGTTCAATTCCTTTTTGGCGAAGTCGACCGCGAGATCCAGATCGATGTGCTTGACGACGACCTGATCGGGTTGCGCATAGGTGTGCGGGTCGGCCGCCAAGGCGGCCAGCGGCAGCAGCAGCAACGCAGCGAAAAGAAAACGGCGAAACATCGGGGACTCCGGTCAAGACGAATGGCCGAGTATGCCATCGGCGCGCCATGGCGGCGTGTGCGGAAAGCCCCGCACGTGACCGCCGAGCGCCGCTAGAATGCCGCGCTTGCGGAGAATGGAACGCGCCATGTACACGCTATACATCGGCAACAAGAATTACTCGTCGTGGTCGCTGCGGCCGTGGATTCTGATGAAGGCGCGCAGGATCGATTTCGAGGAGAAGTTATTTCAGTTCGACGCCGGTTCGAGCTGGAAAACCTTCCGCACTTTTTCGCCCAGCGGCAAGGTACCGTGTCTGGTGGACGGCGATACGGTGGTGTGGGATTCGCTGGCGATCGCCGAGTACCTGGCCGAGCGCCACCCCGGCGTATGGCCATCGGATGCCAAGGCGCGCGCCTTCGCGCGCTGCGCCGCGGCCGAGATGCATTCCGGTTTTACCGCGCTGCGCACGCAGTGCGGCATGAGCTGCGGCATCCGCGTGAAACTCCGCGGAGTCGATGCGGCGCTGCAACGAGATTTGTCGCGCGTTTCGGAATTGTGGAACGAAGGCTTGCAACGTTTCGGCGGTCCGTTCCTCGCCGGCAACGAATTCACCGCGGCCGATGCGTTCTACGCGCCGGTGGCGTTCCGCATCCAGACCTATTCGCCGCCGCTGGATGGGAACGCGCTGGCGTACGCGCAGCGGTTGCTGGCGCTGCCTGCGATGCGCGGGTGGTACGAGAGCGCGCTGTCCGAAACTTGGCGCGACCAGGCGCACGAGGAAGAAGTGCTGCAATGGGGCAAGATCGTCGAGGATTTGCGCGCGGCTTGAGGCGCGAATCAGGCCTTGTAGCCGCGGTGGATCGCGACGATTCCTGCGGAGAGGTTTCTCACCTGCACATTGCGAAAACCCGCCGTTTCCATCATGGCCCGCAGCGTGTCCTGATCGGGATGCTTGCGGATGGATTCGGCCAGATAGCGATAACTCGCTTCGTCGTCCGCGATCAGTTTCCCCAATCGCGGCAGCACCTGGAAGGAATGGAAATCGTACAGCGGCTTCAGCAGTTCGCTCTGCAGGCGCGAGAATTCCAGGATCAGCGCGCGGCCGCCGGGTTTCAGCACGCGCTGCATTTCGGCAAGCGCCTTCTGTTTGTCGGTGACGTTGCGCAGGCCGAAGGCGATCGTCACCGCGTCGAAGGAATCGTCCGGAAACGGCAACGCCTCCGCGTTCAGCTGCGTCCAGCCCAGGCGCGACAACAAACCGCGATCGAGCAAGCGGTCGCGGCCGGTGCGCAGCATCGAAGCGTTGATGTCCCCGACGATCACCTCGCCTTTGCCGCCCACGCGCGGCAGCAGCAGCGCGGCGATGTCGCCCGTGCCGCCCGCCAGATCCAGCACGCGGTCGCCGGGCCTCACGCCTGACGTCGCGACGAAGAAACGCTTCCAGAGGCGATGCACGCCGAACGACATCAGGTCGTTCATCAGGTCGTACTTTCCGGCGACGGAAGTGAACACCTCCCCGACCAGCTTCTGCTTTTGCGCGACCGGCACTTCGCGGTAGCCGAAGTGCGTGGTGCCCTGTGATTGCAGATCGCCCATCCGCGCAGTCTAGCTGGAGCTTCCCGACATCGGATACGTCTGCGCGCTGCTGCCCGCCGGCAGCGGCGCGCTGAACGGCTGCGGCTGCGCATTCTGCGGCGGCGGCGGAGGTGGATAGTTCGATGGCGGCGGATAGTTCGATTCCGAATAGTTCGATTGCGGCGGAGCGTTGGGTGGCGGCACTTCCTCGACCGGCGCGCCGGAACCTTGCGGATTCGGCGGCGGATAGGCTGGCGCATAACCCTGCGGCGCGACCGTGCCGCAGGAATACGCTTCCCAGGACTGCTCGCCGTCGTGGGGATCGCCCAGCGGCGTGATCGTGTCGGCGTGCATCTGCGCGGCCTGGTTGCGCGCCATGATCTCCAGTTCGTCGCGCACCTTGATGTCGTTGCGGTCGATCGGCCCGACGCGGCTCATCACCGACACGGTGACCTTGCCGATATCGCGGCAACCGGCCACGCGCTGGCCGTTCCAGTCGGTGCTGACGCTCTGCCCGCCTGCATCGAGCACGATCCCGTAGGTGCATGCCGAAAGCAGCGCGCCGCCGAACAGCGGCGCCATTCGCGCCATTCTCTTTCGCAGCGGGGATTTCATCGCGATCTCCGGCCCGTCAATCTCGCCACAGGCTAGCGCGAGACGGCTGAATCGGAATGCACGGCAGGAAGACGGCCCTCCGCGGAGGGCCGTCGGTATTGCATCAATGCACCGGATTGCCGTCGGCGTCGATCACCTGCACGTCACCCAGGTTCAGCGCGCGCACCGGCTGCTCGATCTTGGAGAGATCGCCCACGATCACCCAGGTCAGGTGATTGGGATGGATCACTTCCACGGCCGCGGCCTGCACGTCGGCGTCCTTCTGACCCTCGATCCGCGACTTCAAGGTCTGCACGTAATCGTCCGGACGGTCGTACTTGACGATGTTCTCGACCGCGCCCAGCACCGCCTGCGAAGTCTCGTACTGGCCCGGCATCTTGCGCACGTCGTTGTCCTTGATCTTCTGGATCTCCGCATCGGTCAACGGCTTTTCGTCGATCACGGCGCGCGCTTCCTTCAGCACTTCCTCGGCGGATTGCGCGGTCTTGTCGGTCTGCACCGGCGCGTACATCAGGAACGGGCGCTGGCCGACCGCGTTCGGGCTGAAGCTGAAGGCACCGTAGGCCCAGTGCTTGTCCTCGCGCAGGTTCATGTTGAGACGCGAGGTGAAGGTGCCGCCGAACGCACCGTTCATGGTGCCGATCTCGATGTTGTTCTGCGCCTTGGTCGAAGGCGCGACCAGCCCGGCAATGATCACCGACTGCTGCGAACCGGGACGGTTGACCAGATACACGCGCGACTTGGCCGGGTAGTCGACCTTGGCGAGATTCTTCGCCGGCACGGGTTTGGCCGGCGCCTGCCAGTCGCCGAACACCTTCTCCAGTTGCGGGATGATCTTGTCGAGCGTGGTGTCGCCCGCGACCAGGATCTTCATGTTGTCCGGCCGCAGGTAATCGCCGACGAAGCCGCGCATGTCGGCGGTGGTCAGCGAATTGATCGAAGCTTCCGTGCCGGAACCGGTGAACGGGATCGCATAAGCATTGCCGGGACCGTAGAGGATCGGCGGCAGCAGGCGCAAGGCCACACCGGTCGGTTCGCTCTTCTCCTGCGCGATGCCGGCCAGCCATTGTCCGCGCAGGCGCGACACGTCGGCGTCGCGGAAGGCGGGGTTGCGCACGATGTCGGCGTACAGCGCCAGCGAATCGGTCAGCTTGTCGTCCAGCGCATTCAGCGACACGTTGCAGATGTCGAGGTCGCAACCGCTGGCGATCTCCGCGCCGTAACGCTGCTTGCGCTTGGCGATTTCGACCGAGTCCAGATCCTTGGTGCCTTCATCGAGCATCGCCATGGTGAAGCTGGAGGTGCCTAGCTTGCGGCCCTGATCGGCGGCGTAGCCCGAATCGAACATCGCTTCGATCTGCACCACCGGGATCGAATGGCGTTCGGCCAGCACCACTTCGACGCCGTTCTTCAACTTGCCGTGCTGCAGGTTCGGGAAGGTGAGATCGGGAAACGCCGCGACTTCCGGCACGCCGGCGCTTCGATCGACATCGCTCTTGCCGACGGTGTAGTCGCCCGCGGGCGAAAGCACGTCGGCGGGACGGCCCGCGATTGCGGCGCGGCCCGCGAGCGTGGCCATGTCGGTGTCTTCGACCTTGCCCGGTGTCACGGTGAGCGTGTAGTCGCCGCTGGACAGCCACTTGTCCGCCGCGGCCTTCACCGCGGCGGGCGTGGCCGCCATGGTGATCTTGTAATCCTTTTTCCAAGCGCCCGGATCGCCGCGATAGACCTGGCCCTCGGCCAGCGTCACCGCCTTGCCGGAAAAGCCGCCTACCTGTTCCAGCCCGCGGATGGTGGCGGCCTGATACGTGGTCTTGGCGCGCGCCAGTTCGTCGGCGGTCGGGCCGTCCTTCAGGAATTTCTGCCACTCGTCGGCGACCGCGGCTTCGACCTTCGCGGGGTCGATGCCTTTCTTCACATCGACCTGCAATTGCGTCATGTTGGCCAGTTCGAAGGTCTGGTTGTAGACCGAGACGTCATCGGCCAGCTTGTCCTTGTAGACCAGGCGCTGGTACAGGCGCGAAGTCTTGCTGCCGCCCAGCACCTGCGCGGCGAGATCCAGCATCAGGCGATCGTTGCCCGGCGAGTCCAGGCCCGGCGTGTTCCATTCGCGGTAGATGCGCGTTTGGGCCACGTTGTCGGTCATCGTGCCGCTCGATGACTTCGTGTTCGGTGCGATCCACGCCTGCGGCCGCGGCACGCGCGGGCCGGCGGGAATGTCGCCGAAATATTTCATCGCCTTCTCGCGCGCCTGCGCGGGCGTGATGTCGCCGACCAGCACCAGCGTGGTGTTGGCCGCGCCGTAGTAGTCGCGGAACCATTGCTTCACGGTGTCCAGCGAAGCCGCGTTCAAGTCCGCCATCGAGCCGATGGTGTCGTGGTGATACGGATGGTTGGCCGGGAACGCATTCGCCTGGATGTCCTCGGAGGCGCGGCCATAAGGCTGGTTCTCGTCCTGGCGCTTTTCGTTCTGCACCACGCCGCGCTGCTCGTCGAGTTCGTGCTGGCCGATCGCGCCCAGCAAATGGCCCATGCGGTCGGACTCCATCCATAGCGCCATGTCCAGCGCGGTGGTCGGCACGGTTTCGAAATAGTTTGTGCGATCCAGCCAGGTCGTGCCGTTCATGCCGGTGGCGCCGACCCGTTCGAACGGACGAAAGTATTCGTCCTTGTGATTTTCCGAACCCTGGAACATCAGGTGTTCGAACAGGTGCGCGAAGCCGGTCTTGCCTTGCGGCTCGTAACCGGAACCGACGTGGTACCACACGCTGACCGCCACGATCGGCGCCTTGTGATCTTCGCTCACTACCACGGTCAGACCGTTGGGCAGGGTGAAACGGGTGTAGGGAATGTCGATCTTCGCGCCGCTGCTTGCAGCCTGCGCGGTGAAATTCGCGGCCAGGGCCATGGCGGCCGCGAGCACTCCTGATACGAGCTTGCGCATCGGTTCTCTCCCCGGGATGAAAATCTGCCCGAGGCTAACGGCTGGCCTGCGCACGCGCAAATGCCGAAAGGACTACACTGAAACGCAGGAGGAATGGCCGATGCAGCGCTGCCTGGTCACCGGCGCCAACCGCGGCCTGGGATTGGAGTTCACCAGGCAATTGCTCGCGCGCGGCGCGCGCGTGCTGGCCTGCTGCCGCGATCCCGCGCACGCGGATGATCTGAATACGCTTCAAAAGGAGCACGGCGAAGAACTGATCGTGCACGCACTGGATGTCGCCGATCAACAGGCGATCACTACGTTGCCCGAAATCGCGGCGAAACACCTGCAACGGCTCGACCTGCTGGTCAACAACGCCGGCATGCTGGTGTCGGGTGAGCGTTTCGGCAACGTGACTCCCGAATCGCTGATGCAGAGCTTCGCGGTGAATGCAGCCGCGCCCTTGCTGATCACGCAGGCGCTGGCGCCGTTGCTGATGCGCGGGCACAAGCCGCGCGTGCTGTGCGTCTCCACGCAACTGGCTTCGATCGCGCAGGCATCCGGTTTTCGCACGCTCAGCTATGCGATGAGCAAGGCCGCGTTGAACATGGCGGTGAAACGATTGGCTGCGGAACTTTCGCCCCGCGGCGTCGTGGTGATGGCATTTCATCCGGGTTGGGTGAAAACCGCGATGGGCGGCGCGGGCGCCACGCTGGAACCGGCGACTTCGGTAAAGGCGATGCTGGGCTTGATCGAGCACGCCAAGCCGGACGACGGCGGAAAGTTCCTGGCCTACGACGGCGCGCCCTTGCCCTGGTGAAAATCCGCCGCTGTCCGCGGCGCGTGCGTCCGTGTCCGCGGTCACGCGCAGCGTGCGCGGGTTTGCCCGATCCCGGATGCAAGCGGCTGATTTCGGCCCGCTTTCCTGATCTGCCGCGATTGGCACGCCGTCTGCTCTGTACAGATCGCCGTCCTCCCTGACGCGGCGAATCCGGAGAGCAACATGAAAACCGAAACGACTGTCTTGCGCGTCCTGTTCACCATCTCCTCGCTGACCACCGTTTGCGGATTCTGCGCGATGATGCTCGGTGTGCATTGAGCGCGCGGCATAATGGCACTGGCCGTCCTGGCGCTGGTTCCCGGCCGATCCATGCCGGATGACGATATTGCACGTGATCCTGCACAATCCGGAAATCCCGCCCAACACCGGCAACGTGATCCGGCTGTGCGCGAATACAGGTGCGTCGCTGCATCTGATTCGGCCGCTGGGCTTCGAACTGGATCATGCGAAATTGCGGCGCGCGGGTCTGGATTACCACGAGTTCGCGCGCGTGGCGGTACACGACGATCTCGACGCATGCCTCACCGCATTGGATCATCCGCGCACCTTCGCCTTCACCACGCGCGGTGAAGTTCGCCACACCGGTGTGCGCTTCGAAGACGGCGACGCGCTGCTGTTCGGCTGCGAGACGCGCGGATTGCCGGATGAAATTCTGGGCCGCTTTGCGCCAGAGCATCGCGTCCGCCTGCCGATGGTGCCGGGCAACCGCAGCATCAATCTTTCCAATGCCGTGGCGGTGGCGGTGTACGAAGCCTGGCGGCAATTGGACTTTGCCGGCGGCTTGTGAGGCTACAATCGTGTGGTGGACGCCGCCGCCGCCAATGCATGGATGCCGAAACCACTGCGGCGGCTGGCCGGCCGGGCGCTGGAACGTGCGTTCAACCGCGCACTGAGACTCGATCCGGATACTCAAATAGCGCTGGGCAAATTGAACGGCCGCCGCGTCGGCGTGCATCTGCGCGGACCGAAGATCGCATTCGACATCGCCGTGCGCGAAGGCGCGCTGCGCGTCGAGCCGCCGCAATCGAACGACTCGCAAGACAAAACCGATCTGCGCGTTTCCGCCACGCCCGGTTCGCTGCTGGCGATGGCGTTGTCGCGCGGCGGAGAAACACCGCCCGGCAAAGTCGAGATCGCGGGTGACGCGGAACTGGCGCGCCGCGTGGAAAAACTGGCGCGGGAATTCGCACCGGATTTCGAAGCAGCGTTCGCGGGCGTGTTCGGTGAGGTGATGGGCGTCGCCATCGCGCGCGCGCTGCGCGAAACGACACGCTGGCTGCGCCAAGGCGCGCGGCACGCCGCGCAGGATTCCGCCGACTGGCTGCGCGACGAATCGCGGCTTGTGGTGCCGCGCGGGGAGTTGGATGATTTTCTGGATGAAGTGGATACATTGCGCGAACGCGCCGAGCGCTTGAACGCGCGCGTCAACAGATTGCGGGAGCAAACCGCATGACCCCGCTGCGGTTGTTCCCGCGCGTGCTCCGTGTGCTCGCGGTGCTGGTGCGCTACCGGCTGGACGATCTGATCGACGAAGCGCACGTGATGCGCCCGCTGCAGTGGGCGCGCGCGGTGCTGCCGCGACCGCGTGCGGAAATCGCGTCGATGCCGCGCGGCGCGCGATTGCGTCTGGCATTGACGCAACTGGGGCCGATCTACGTCAAGGCGGGGCAGGTGTTGTCCACGCGCCGCGACCTGCTGCCGCCGGACGTCGCCGACGAACTGGCGCTGCTCCAGGATCAGGTGCCGCCGTTTCCCGGCGACGAGGCACGCGCCATCATCGAGCAGGCGCTGGGCGCGCCGATCGGCACGTTGTACGCGCGCTTCGACGAAACGCCGCTGGCATCGGCCTCGATCGCGCAGGTGCACGCGGCGGCACTGCCGGATGGACGCGAAGTGGTCGTCAAGGTCGCGCGCCCGGGCATCCGCAAACAGATCGCACGCGATCTGGATTTGCTGCACGCGCTCGCCAATCTCGTCGCACGCTGGCACCCGCAGGCCGACAAGATCCGCCCGCAGGAAATCGTCGAGGAAATCGAGAAGACGCTGTATCACGAACTCGATCTGCAGCGCGAAGCGGCGAACGCGAGTCTGCTGCGGCGCAATTTCACCGATTCGCCCGATCTGTACGTGCCGGAGGTGCACTGGTCGCACACCAACGAGCGCGTGTTCACGATGGAGCGCGTGCACGGCATCCCGGCCGACGACATCACCGCGCTGGATGCGGCCGGTATCGACCGCCGGCATCTCGCCGCGAAGGGTGTGCGGCTGTTCTACACGCAGGTGTTTCGTGACAACTTCTTCCACGCCGACGCGCATCCCGGCAACATCTGGGTGGACACCACGCGAGTCGAGGATCCGCGTTTCATCGCGCTGGATTTCGGCATCATGGGCACGCTGCCGGAAGCCGACCAGTATTGGCTGGCCGAGAATTTCATGGCGCTGTTCGAGCGCGACTACCGGCGCATCGCCGAATTGCATGTCGCCGCGGGCTGGGTGCCGGCGAACGTGCGGCTGGACGAACTGGAAACCGCGGTGCGCACGGTGTGCGAGCCGTATTTCACCCGGCCGCTGTCGGAAATCTCGCTGGCCGAAGTGATCGCCAAGATGTTCAACACCGCGCGCCAGTTCGAGCTGACGCTGCAACCGCAACTGATCCTGTTGCAAAAGACGCTGTTGAACATCGAGGGGCTGGGCCGTCAGCTCGATCCGCAGATCGACATCTGGGCGGTGGCGTATCCGGAACTGAAGCGGATTCTGGCGCGCCGCTACAACCCTCTGCGCGCGCTGCGCGACATCCGCCGCCGTGTGCCGGAGTGGCTGCACATCGCGCCGCAGATTCCCGATCTGGTGCACGCCGGTTTGCAGAAACTGGCGCAGGGCGCAACGCGCGTAGACGTGACTTCGCAGGAACTGCAATGGCTGCACGCCGCCCAGCGCGACACGCAACGAAGAATTCTGGCCGCATCCTTCGGTGGCGCACTGCTGGTGAGCGCAGCACTGCTGTTCGCATTCGCGCCGGCGAGGGCGCCGTGGTTGGAGATCGTCGCGTTGGCAGGCGGCCTGCTGGCTTTTGGAATTGCATGGCCTTGGCGCGATCGCTGAAGCGTGCACGATCGTCATTCCGGCGAAAGCCGGACAAATTCGTTTGGAACGAATTTGGACAACCGAAGGTTGGCCCGAAGGGCAAAGTCCACGGATGGACTTTGCAATCCAGCTTTTCGCTTTATCGCTCGACATCCATGTCTTTTTCCGCTCGCCTCCTGGCGAGCGGGCTACTTTTGTTTCGGCAAAAGTAGCCAAAACCATGGCGCTGGATGCGATGGTCTCGGCAACCTCCTGTTGCCTCGACTGCCCTTGCTCTTGCCTCGCGCGCGTCGATGTCCGCGAGCAGCCATCCTTGGATCGCTTTCCCGCCCGCACATCCTTGTGCGGGCGCTCGCCGGCGCGCGGCTGTGCCGCGCGAAATCCCGGCTCGCCCTTGTTCGCGCGCTCGGCTGCGTCGCTGCGGCATCGCATACAGCGCCGGAAAGCTCGCTCAAGACGGCCATCCTTGGCCTACGGTCGGTTAAATTCACCGCATGCGCATCACTCCGCACCTCACCGTCCCCGACTCCGAACTCACCGAGCGTTTCCTGCGCGCGGACGGTCCGGGCGGTCAGCACGTCAACCGCACCGAGAGCGCGGTCGAATTGCGTTTCGACGTCGCGCATTCACCTTCGCTGCCGGATGAGATTCGCGCGCGCCTGCTGTCGCGCAACGACCGCCGCCTGACCGATGAAGGCGTGCTGGTGATCCAGGCGCGGCGCTTCCGCGATCAGGCGCGCAATCGCCAGGACGCGCGCGAGCGGCTGGCCGAACTGATCCGCGGTGCATTGCATCCGCCGAAGAAGCGTATCGCCACCCGGCCCACGCGCGCATCGAAAGAACGGCGTCTGGCGAACAAACAGAAGCGCGGCAAAATTAAACGTAATCGCACGCGCGGCTGGAGCGAAGATTGAAACCTGTCGGGGACCGGGGACCATGGACCGGGGATCCGAAGCGCGAAGCGCGTGTCGCATTGCCGGCGGCCTTGCCGCCGCACACGCCGCAATTTCCGGCTCACGCATGGCGCAAGATTTTCCGCGGCATGGTTCGCGTCAGCGGCTGGAGATTCGAAGGCGAATTGCCCGATGTTCCCAAAGCGGTATTGATCGCCGCGCCGCATTCGTCCTGGTGGGATGGCGTGCACGGCTTGTTGTTCAAGATCGCGCTGGGCGTGGACATCTCGTTCATGGCCAAACGCGAGTTGTTCGTCTGGCCGCTGGGTGCGCTGTTGCGCAAGCTCGGCGGCATCCCGATCGAACGCCGCGCGGCGCAAGGGGTCGTGCCGCAGATGGTGCGGCAGTTCCAGCAGCGCGAACGCTTCTGGCTCGGCGTGGAACCCGAAGGCACGCGCAAACGCGTGGCGGAGTGGAAGAGCGGTTTCTGGCGGATCGCGCGCGAGGCCGGCGTGCCGGTCATCCCGGCGTATTTCGATTACCCGCGCAAGGTGATCGGCATCGGGCCGCTGTTCCATCCGACCGCGGACATGGCCGCCGACATCGCAGCGCTGCGGGCGTTCTATCGTCCATATAAAGGAAGGCACCGTGGGGTTTGATTCCATTTGTCGCCGATGCTCGTTCGAAGTCGAACCCGCAGGACACCGACTTCCCCTCTCCCACGTGCGGGAGAGGGCAAAGGGTGAGGGCGGAAAGCGCCGCGGTATATGAACGCGGAACCATTCGCATCATGAAGTAAGCATCGCGAAAGCCAGCCGTTCTACGCTGTGCCGGCATCTTTACCGGAGCCCGCCGTGGGCCGATGGAACATCCTGTGCGACTTCGACGGCACGATCGCCGTTGAAGACGTGACCGATTCGCTGCTCGAACGCTTCGCTCACCCGGACTGGCAGAAGCTGGAGCGCGACTGGCGCGAGGGCCGCATCGGCTCGGCGCAATGCATGGCCGGCCAGGTCGCGCTGCTGAACGTTTCGCGCGAGGAGATCGACACGCAGCTCGCCGACCTGCGCATCGATCCGGCCTTTCCCGGGTTCGTCGAAGCGGCCGATGCCGCGGGTGCCACGCTGCATGTGATCAGCGACGGCCTCGACTACGCGATCCACTCCATCCTGGACCGCTACGGTCTCGGACACCTGCCGGTACAGGCCAATCACCTGGTGCAGACCGGTGCACGTTCGTGGAGGCTGGAAACGCCGTTCGCGGACGCCCATTGCCGCGTTCGCAGCGGACATTGCAAGTGCGCCAGTGCAGCGCGTGTTCGCGGCGGCCCCGATGGAGCCGTGTTGCTGATCGGCGATGGCGCTTCGGATTTCTGCGTGGCGACCGAAGCGGATTTCGTGTTCGCAAAACATCGTTTGATCGAACACTGCCGCCACGCCGACATCCCGCACGAATCGATCGTCGGGTTCGCCGACGCGATCGATCTGCTGCCCGCATTGCTCGCCGGCAGGCTGCACACGCCGCGGCGCGCGGCGATGGTCGAACGCAGCCTGTCCTGAAACCGGAACGCATCGAATGAACGCCCTCGTTCGCCCGGCTGCAACGGCCGCACCCGATGCGCTCCTGCTCGCGGACGAGGCGAAGTACTGTTCGTTCGGCGACACCGTGCACTATTCCGAGCCGCCGAAAATCTTCACGCACTGCGAAGGCAGTTGGCTTTACGACTCGGCCGGCACGCCCTTCCTCGATCTGCAGATGTGGTATTCGGCCTGCAACTTCGGCTACGCCAATCCGCGCCTGAACAATGCGCTGAAAAAGCAGATCGACACGCTGCCGCAACTGGCCAGCCAATACCTGCATCCGACCAAGATCGAACTGGCAAGGCTCATCGCGCAGGATGCCGAGAGGAAATGGGGTGCGCTGGGCCGCGTGCATTTCAATGTGGGCGGTTCGCAATCGGTCGAGGATTCGCTGAAACTGGTGCGTAACGCCAGCGGCGGCAAGGGCCTGATGTTCGCGTTCGAAGGCGGCTACCACGGCCGCACGCTGGGCGCCTCCGCGATCACCTCGAGCTATCGCTATCGCCGCCGCTACGGGCATTTCGACCGCGCGATGTTCATCGAATTCCCGTACCACTTCCGCGGGCCGAGAGGCATGTCGAAGGAGGAGTACGGCGAGCTGTGCGTGGCGAAATTCGCGCGCCTGTTCGAAACCGAATACAACGGCGTGTGGGATCCCAAGGCGCAACAGTGCGAATACGCCGCCTTCTACGTCGAGCCGATCCAGGGCACCGGCGGTTACGTGATTCCGCCGCTGAATTTCTTCTCGGGTTTGAAGAAGGTGCTGGACCTGTACGGCGTGTTGCTCGTCGTGGACGAAATCCAGATGGGCTTTTTCCGCACCGGCAAACTGTGGGCGATCGAGCATTTCGGTGTGACACCCGACGTGCTGGTGTTCGGCAAGGCGCTCACCAACGGACTCAATCCATTGGCCGGCATCTGGGCGCGCGAGGAACTGATCAACCCGCAGGTGTTTCCGCCCGGTTCCACGCACTCGACCTTCGCATCCAATCCGCTCGGCACCGCCGTCGGACTGGAAACGATGAGAATGCTGGCCGAGAGCGACTATGAAAGCATGGTGATGAAGAAGGGCGCGCATTTCCTGCAGGGCCTGCGCGATTTGCAGAAACGCCATCCGGAAATCGGCGACGTGGACGGCCTGGGTCTGGCGCTGCGCGTGGAAATCTGCGAAGCGGACGGATTCACGCCGAACAAGAAACTGCTGGATCGCATGGTGGACATGGGACTGGGTGGCGAACTGGAACACCGCGGCAAACGGATCGGCCTGGTGCTGGACGTCGGCGGTTACTACAAGAACGTGATCACGTTGGCGCCGTCGCTGCACATCGGCAGCGATGAAATCGATCTCGGCATCGCATTGGTGGATCAGTTGCTGACGAAAGCCAAGCGCGCCTGAGCAGAATCCGCGTCATGTCGCGCAGGCATAAGCCCATGCTGGGCCATCCTTTCCGAAAAGTGCTGTGCAGGCCGTAGTTTTCAGGCTCGTCTTTTGCCGAGCCGCCGATGTCCGTTGCCGCCGCCTTAGCGCCGATGCCGCTGTCCGAGGACAAGGCGCGGCTGCTCGCCGATCTGACCCATGATCTCGACGCCCCGAGCTTGTGGTGGCTTTCGGGTTACACGGCCGGCTTGGCGCAACCGATTGCTTCGGCGGCGCTCGCCCCTGCGCCCGAACCCGCAGCAGCAGTCGAAGCCGGCGCGCGGCTCACCATCGTTTACGGCAGCCAGACCGGCAACGCGCAGCGCGTGGCCGAGCAACTCGACGGGTGCGCGCAGGCGCAAGGCCTGCACGCGCGGCTGCTGCGCGCTGATGCATATCCGCTGCGCGAATTGAAAGACGAGCGTCTGCTGTACGTGGTGATCAGCACGCAGGGCGACGGCGATCTGCCGGACGACGCGCGCGGTTTCGTCGAATTCCTTGCGAGCAAACGCGCACCGGAACTGCCGCGATTGAAGTTCGCGGTGCTGGGGCTGGGAGATTCCAGTTATCCGCAGTTCTGCGCAGCCGCGTGCAAGGTGGACGAGCGCCTGGCCGAACTGGGCGCGACGCGGTTGTTCGCACGCGGCGAGGCCGATCTCGACATCGACACCGTGGCCGCGCCGTGGTCGCGGCGCGCGCTGGATGCGGCGAAGGAAGCGCTGAGGCCGCGCGCCACATTGGCGACGGTCACGCCGCTGCGTCCGCAGCCTTCATCGGCCGCCGTGCGCGAGGCACAAGCCGAGATATTGCTGAACCAGCGCATCACCGCGCGCGATTCGGCGAAAGACGTGCGCCACATCGAACTGGCGCTGCAAAGCATCGACTACGAACCTGGCGACGCGCTGCTGATCGCACCGCACAACCCGCCCGCGCTGGTGGAGGGAGTGCTGGCGGTTTTGCGTGCGAAAGGCGATGAAGCGATCGTGCACCAGGGCGAGGACTTGCCGTTGCGCGTCTGGCTGGAACAGCGCTGCGAACTGACGCGATTGTCGCGCCCGTTCGTGGCCGCGCATGCGCAGCGTGCGCGCGATGAGACGCTCACGCGCCTGCTGGAATCCGGCGAAAGCTTCGCCGAATGGCTGCGCGCGCATCAGGTGATCGATCTTCTGCACGCCGCGTCCGGCGCGTGGAACGTGCAGGATCTGGTGGCAACGCTGCGGCCACTGGCGCCGCGCGCCTATTCGATCGCGTCCAGCCGCCAAGCGGTCGGCGAAGAAGCGCATCTCACCGTCGCGCGCATCGAATATGAGCGCGGTGGCAACACGCGCTGGGGCGCGGCTTCGCAATACCTTGCCACGCGTGCGGAGGGCGAGCGTTTGCGGGTGCGCTGGCAGCGCAACGAGCGCTTCCGGCTGCCGCAGGATGGTTCGCGCGACATCGTGATGATCGGTCCCGGCACGGGCGTGGCGCCGTTCCGCGGCTTCGTGCAGGAACGCGCGGCGACAGGCGCGCGCGGACGCAACTGGCTGGTCTTCGGCAATCCGCATTTCCGCAGCGATTTTCTCTATCAGACCGAATGGCAGGCCGCATTGAAGGAAGGCACGCTGCATCGCCTCAATCTCGCCTTTTCCCGCGACCAGACCGAAAAGATCTACGTGCAACATCGGTTGCGTGAGCACGGCCGCGAACTGCACGCCTGGTTGCGCGGAGGCGCGCACCTGTACGTCTGCGGCGATGCGCTCATGGCGAGAGATGTACACGCCGCGCTGATCGACGTGATCTCCGAACACGGCGGGCGTTCGCGCGAGCAAGCGGGCGAATGGCTGGACGCCTTGCAGCGCGAAGGCCGCTACGCACGGGATGTGTATTGATGGGCGCGCTTTCGAATGTCGAAACCATCAAGCGCGGCAGCGACGGACTGCGCGGCACCTTGCGCGAGAGCCTGGCCGATGCGGTCACCGGCGCCCTGCGCGACGGCGACACGCAACTGCTGAAATTCCACGGCGGCTATCAACAGGACGACCGCGATCTGCGGGAGGAACGCCGCCTCGCCAGATTGGAGCCGGCCTACAGCTTCATGATCCGCACGCGCCTGCCGGGCGGCGTCGTCACGCCGGCGCAGTGGCTCACCCTGGATGCGATCGCGCGGAGATACGCACAGCGCGGCCTGCGGATCACCACGCGGCAGACCGTCCAGTTGCACGGCGTGATCAAGCGCGAACTGAAAGCCACGTTGCAGGCCATCCACCAGGCGTTGCTGGACACCATCGCCACCTGCGGCGACGTCAATCGCAATGTGGTGTCCGCGGTGAACCCGCTGCAGTCCTCGTTGCATGCGCAGGTGCACGCACAGGCCGCCATGCTGTCGGAAGCGCTCCTGCCGAAAACGCGCGCGTATCACGAGATCTGGCTGGACCGGGAACGCGTGCTCGGCGGCGAAGACGATCCCTTGTACGGCGAGACGTATCTGCCGCGCAAATTCAAGATCGGCTTCGCCATCCCGCCGCGCAACGACATCGACGTATTCGCGCAGGATCTGGGATTCATCGCCATCATCGAGGACAACGCGCTGCTTGGCTACGACGTCTGCGCCGGCGGCGGCATGGGCATGACGCACGGCGAGGCCAGAACTTACCCGCGTCTGGCGGACATCATCGGCTTCGTCGAGCCGCAGCAAGTGGAAGCGCTGACGCGTGCGGTAATCGAAACGCAGCGCGATTTCGGCGATCGTTCCGACCGCAGGCACGCGCGGCTGAAATACACCATCGACGACCGCGGCATCGAGTGGTTCAAGTGGGAAGTCGAGCGGCGCGCGGGATTCAAACTGCAGGCCGCACGCGGTTTCGAATTCAGCGAACGCGGCGACGCCTTCGGCTGGAGCGAAGGCGAGAACGGCCGCTTGCATCTGGGCCTGCACATCCTGGCGGGTCGGGTTTGGGATCGCGACGGTCTTTCCTATCAAACCGGTTTGCGCGAAATCGCCGCGCTGCTGGAGTCGGATGCGAAGGGCGTGCAATTCCGATTGACACCCAACCAGAACCTGCTGATCGCCGGAGTGCCGCGCCCGCTGCGCGATGCGATCGACTCCATGCTTGCGGAGCATCGTCTCGATCTGCACGCTCGCGCCACGCCCACGCAGTTGCATGCGCTCGCGTGCGTGGCGCTGCCGACCTGCGGCTTGGCGATGGCAGAGGCCGAGCGCTATCTGCCGGGATTTCTCGGCAAGCTGCACGACTTGCTCGCCCGGCATGGCTTGCGCGATGCACCGATGGACGTGCGCGTCAGCGGCTGTCCGAATGGCTGCTCGCGGCCCCATCTCGCCGAGATCGCCCTGATCGGCAAGGCGCCTGGACGCTACAACCTGATGCTGGGCGGCGATCACCTCGGCCGGCGCATGAATGTCCTGCATCGCGAGAACATTACAGAAGCGCAGATTTTCGACGCGCTCGATCCGCTGTTTGCGCGCTATGCGCGCGAGCGGGAACCGCGGGAGCGCTTCGGTGATTTTCTCCATCGCATGGGATTGCTCGAAGGCCTTGGCGCCGCGGCGGAGGTGAGCGCATGAGTGCCCCCGATTTGTCGGCCGCAGCCGAGTCGCCGCGCGCATTGGAAGAACTGAATCGCTGGCTGGCGCTGCGCAGTGCAGCGGAACGCGTGGATTGGGCACTGAAGACGCTGGCCGGCGAGCACGCGCTGTCTTCCAGTTTCGGTGTGCAGTCGGCGCTGGCGCTGCATCTGGTCACCCGCGTGCGGCCCGACATTCCGGTGATCTTCATCGACACGGGTTACTTGTTTCCGGAGACGTACCGCTTCGCCGACGAATTGACGGAGCGGTTGCACCTCAACCTGAAGGTGTTCCGCCCGCAGCTCGGCGCGGCGTGGATGGAAGCGCGGCACGGCCGCTTGTGGGAACAAGGCGTGCAAGGCATCGCGTTGTACAACCGTCTGCACAAGATCGAACCGATGCAGCGCGCCTTGCAGGAACTGCGCGTGCGCACCTGGGTCGCAGGCATCCGCCGCGCGCAGTCGGACAGCCGCGCCGCCATACCGTTTCTCGAACTGCGCGACGGGCGCTGGAAGCTGCATCCGTTCGCCGATTGGAGCGACTACGACGTTGCCGATTACCTGCAGCAACACGGCTTGCCCTGGCATCCGCTGTGGCATCAGGGTTATCCGTCCATCGGAGATCGGCACACCACCCGCAGGCTGCAACCCGGCATGCGTATGCAGGACACGCGTTTCTTCGGGCTGAAACGCGAATGCGGGCTGCACTATGACGATGCCGCTGCGGCGACACCGCGCGTGGCCAGCGGCTGATCGCTTGTGCCGGGCCATGGAACCCGGCAAGCTCGCGTTCCGATAAATGGGACGTCTAGATGGCCAAATCTAAAAGCGGCGACTTGCCGCGCAAGTCGGCACGCGCGAAGACCGCGAGCGGCGACAAGCCCGATCTCGCGCAAGTGCGCGCACAGATCGACGGGATCGACCGGCAGATCCAGGCGCTGATCGCCGAGCGCGCGAAGTGGGCGCGGCAGGTCGGCAAGGCCAAGGGCAAACTCGCCGCCGCAGTGGATTACTACCGGCCCGAACGCGAAGCGCAGGTGCTGCGCCGCGTGGTGGATCGCAACGACGGTCCGCTCGCCGACGAAGTGCTGGTGCGGCTGTTTCGCGAAATCATGTCGGCGTGCCTCGCGCAGCAGGAGCCGTTGAAGGTCGGCTATCTCGGCCCCGAAGGCACGTTTTCGCAGCAGGCGGTGCTGAAGCACTTCGGCCACTCGGCGAAAGGTTATCCGCTTTCCAGCATCGAGGAGGTGTTCGACGAGGTCGCCGCGGGTCACGCCGATTTCGGCGTGGTGCCGGTGGAGAATTCGGGGCAGGGCACGATCCAGTCCACACTGGACATGTTCCTGTCCTCGCCGCTGAAGATCTGCGGCGAGGTCGAGCTGCACGTGCATCAATATCTGCTTTCGCGCGGCGGTCACCTCGAGGACATCGAGCGCGTGTATTCGCACGCGCAATCGCTGGCGCAGTGCCGCGGCTGGCTGCGTCAGCATCTGCCGAAGGCGGAATTGCAGGCGCTCGCGAGCAATGCGGAAGCCGCACGCCGCGCGCGCAACGCGGACGATGGCGCGGCGGTCGCGGGCGAGAGCGCCGCGCACGTGTATGGCTTGAAGATCGTCGCGGGTCCGATCGAAGACCGTCCCGACAACACCACGCGCTTTCTTGTGCTAGGCCGCGCGCTGTTTCCGCCGTCCGGCAACGATCGCACGTCGCTGCTGGTGTTCGTGCACGACCAGCCCGGCGCGCTGTATCGCGTGCTGGAACCGCTGGCGCGGCGCGGCATCAGCATGAATCGGATCGAATCGCGCCCGGCGCATACCGGACTGTGGCAGTACGCGTTCTTCATCGATGTCGGCGGGCACGTCGAGGAAGCGCCGCTGTCCGACGCGCTGGCGGAACTGGGCGATTTCGCTGCGCAGGTGCGGGTGTTGGGGTCGTATCCGGTCGCTGTTGTGTAGAAGCGCGCTTGCATGCGGCCGATTTAGCCCTCCCCTTCAAGGGGAGGGTTGGGTGGGGATGGTGTTCAGGTCCCCGACGGTACGTTCTGCCCGAATCACGCGGCGTATTTCTGCCTCAACTCGCCCCATCTCGGCGGCTGCGGCCACCGCGGCTGCGCATTGCCGCTGACCGCGCGGCGCAGGTCGTGGCGATCCAGTTGCGGTGCCAGTGCGTGCAGCAGCGCCAGCGCGTAATCGCGCAGCACGCGTTCGCGCGGCAGCACCGCCCAGGTGGTGCATTCCGGTAGCGCCTCCGGCGCCGGCAGCGGCTGCAGATCGGCGTCCACCCGCGCATCCACCGCCATCTCGGCCAACATGCCCAACCCCAAGCCTTCGCGCACGTAGGTCTTGATCAGGTCCGCGTCGACCGCGGTCATCGCGAGCTTCACGTCCAAGCCGGCCTGCGCGAATGCGCGCCGCAACGAAGAACCCGGCTGCTGCGACGACGCGTAACTCACCAGCGGATGCGCGGACAGCTCGCGCAAGGTCGGCGCGCGCTTGCGAGAAACGAATGAGTGCGACCGCGGCACCAGCACCACGCGTTTCCAGCGGAACAACGGCACCGCGACGCCGCCTTCCGGCGTCGTGCCACTGCTGCTGATGATCGCCACATCGGCGTCGCCGCGCGCGAGCTGCGGCAGTATGTCGCCTTCATCCGCCGGCTGCAGATGCACGGTCACTTCCGGAAATTCGCGCTTGATCACCGCGATCGCGCGCGGCAGCACGTGCCGCGCTTGCGTGTGCGTGGTCACTACCGTTAGGCGGCCGCGGCGGTCGCCGCGCTGGTTGGCCGCCAGCGCGCGGATATTCGCCGCTTCGCTCATGACGCGCCTGGCATACCCGAGCACCTGCGCACCGGCGGCGGTAAGCGCTTGCAGGCTGCGCCCGCGCCGCGCGAACAGCAGAAAGCCGAGTTCGTCTTCGAGCCGTTTGATCTGCTTGGAGAGTCCCGGTTGCGTGGCGTGCACGCGGCCGGCGGCCTGGGTGATGTTGAGGCCGGAATCAGCGATGGCGACGAGATAACGAAGCTGGGTGAGTGTCATGGAAGTCGTCCGGAACGTGTGGGCGGCAGGCGGAAGAGCACGCGCGATTCGCGCGTTTCATCGCGTAGGTGCGCCAACACATGGGACGACGTTGCAACGACATCGAAGGCTTCGCTGGATCGATTCGGGGGGAGAATATCAGGCGGACGTTTAGACGTCCAACCGGTGCTGATGAAGTTTCGGAATAAGTGGCTGCGGGATGCTCATTTCCGCGGCTGCACGGCCGCGATCAGGATCGTCGCATGGACGCATCGCGCCCGCCACTGTTTCCCCTGTTCGTCGATCTGCGCGGACGTTCGGTGCTGGCCGTGGGCGGCGGCGCGGTCGCGCGCCGCAAGGTGCGGGCATTGCTGGAAGCCGGCGCGCGCGTCACGGTCGGCGCGCCGGCATTGGACGCCGAATTGAACCGGATGGCCGAAGGCGGGCACATCGAGCATCGCGAAGGCGAATTCGAGCCGGGCTGGCTGGACGGCATGTGGCTGGTGATCGCGGCGACCGATGATGTTTCGATCAATCGCGCGGTGGCGGAAGCCGCGCACGCGCGGCGCGTGTTCGTCAACGCAGTGGATGATGCGGAAACTTCCAGCTTCCATGTGCCCGCGCGGGTGCGGCGCGGGCCGGTGCAGATCGCGATTTCCGGTGGCGGCGCCGCGCCGATGCTGGCCACGTATCTGCGCGAAAGGTTCGACAGCGAACTGGACGACTCGCTCGCAGGGTTGGCTGATCTGCTCGCGCGTGACCGCGGCCGGATTCGCGCGCGCTTTCCGCAGTCACGCGAACGCCGGCACTTTTTTGCGGAAATACTTAGGGGCGAGGTACCGCGTTTGCTGCGCAGCGAGCGATTTGCCGATGCACGTTCGGCTTTCGAACGTACATTGATGCAGGTGCCGCAAAAAGCGCGCGGCTCGGTGGCACTGGTTGGTGCAGGCACAGGTGATCCAGGGTTGCTGACATTGAAAGGCCTGCGCGCGCTCAAGCGAGCCGACGTGATCCTGCATGATCGCCTGGTCTGCGATGGCGTTCTGGAGCTGGCTCGACGCGATGCCGAACGCATCGATGTCGGCAAGCGCGCGGGCGAGGATCACGCGCGGACGCAGGCCCGCATCCATGCATCGATGTTGCGGCACGCGTGCGCCGGCCGGCATGTGGTGCGGCTGAAGGGCGGTGATTCGCTGGTGTTCGCCCGCGGCGGCGAGGAACTGGAATTCCTGCGCGCGCACGGCGTCGATTACGAAGTGATTCCGGGCGTCACTGCGGCGCTGGCCTGCGCGGCGTTCGCGGGTGTGCCGCTGACGCACCGCGAGCACGCGCACGCGATCACCTTGTTGACCGCACACTGCACGGATGCGCTCGGCGCGCCGGATTGGCAGGCATTCGCGCAAACGCAACACACGCTGGCGATTTACATGGGCGTGGGCGCGCTGGAATCCGTGGCCTCGAACCTGATCCGGTACGGCCGCGCGCCGCAAACGCCTTTCGCCATCGTGGAAAACGGTGGCTCGCCGCATCAGCGCGTGATCACCGGAAGGCTCGACCGCCTGTCACGAACCGCGCAGGAGTACGCTATCCGCTCGCCGGCGCTGCTGATCGTCGGCGAGGTCGCGGCGTTTGCAAACGAGCTGCACTGGTTCGGTGCCGCGCCGCTCGGCCTACGCGACGCAATGGCGGTGCGCGCCGCCTGATCCGCGCCCATCCATCGCAACAGGAGTCGGTCATGTCCCTGCACGAAAGCATCGTCGACACCATCGGCGGCACACCGATCGTCAAGCTGCGCCGCATCGCGCCCGCGCACGTCACGCTTTATGCGAAAGTCGAATCGTTCAATCCGGGTGGTTCGGTCAAGGATCGCCTGGCGATCGCGATCATCCTGGATGCCGAGCAGCGCGGCACGTTGAAACCCGGTCAGACCGTCGTCGAAGCGACGTCCGGCAACACCGGCGTGGCGCTGGCGATGGTTTGCGCCGCGCGCGGTTATCGGTTCGTGGCCGTGATGTCGGATTCATTCTCGATCGAACGCCGCAAGTTGATGCGCGCCTACGGCGCGAAGGTGATCCTGACGCCCGCGGCCGAGCGCGGTACCGGCATGGTGCGCAAGGCGGAGGAACTCGCGAAGCAGCACGGCTGGTTTCTGGCGCGGCAATTCGAGAACGAAGCCAATCCCGCCTATCACCGCCAGACCACGGGCCCGGAAATCCTGCGTGATTTTGCGGGAAAACGGCTGGATTATTTCGTCAGCGGCTGGGGCACCGGCGGCACGCTCACCGGCGCGGGCGAGGTGCTGAAACTCGCGCGACCGAATATCAAGATCATCGCGACCGAACCTGCGAATGCATCCTTGCTCTCGGGAGAGGAATGGCATCCGCACAAGATCCAGGGCTGGACGCCGGATTTCCTGCCGCAGGTTTTGAGCCGCACCATTGCCGATGAAATCATCCCGGTGGACGAAGTGCTGGCGCGCGACACCGCGCGGCGGCTGGCGCAGGAAGAAGGCATCTTCTGCGGCATTTCTTCCGGCGCCACCGTCGCCGCGGCGCTGGAGGCCGCCAAGAAAGCGCCGCAAGGTTCGGTATTGCTGGCGATGTTGCCCGACACCGGCGAGCGCTACCTCTCGACGTTCCTGTTCGAGGGGGTGAATGAAGGCAGCGATGATGACTGGTTGAATCAGCAAAGCTGATTCAGTGGCCGTCATTCCGGACGCCGCGCAAGCGGCGATCCGAAATCCAGTTCTTGCGAACATCCAATCGGCGGAACGTCGGAACAATCGCGCGGTCCATAGTTGATCTCGACAGGATCAGCCGACATGCGCCCTTACTTCCTCATGCTGCTTGCCGTGTCGTCTGTCGTTTGCGTGGTGACGCCTCAACCCTTCGCAAGCGGCGGGCGTCGATTCGGACGATCTCGGTCAATGCCTGATCCGTGCGACCACGCCCGCGGATCGCAAGGTGCTGACGCAATGGGCGTTCGCTACGCTGGCGCTCGATCCCGACGTGGCGCCGCTGGCATCGATCAGTCCGGCGCAGCGTGAATCCCTCAACCAGCAGGCCGGCAGCGTCGTCACCTCGATGCTGACGGACGCATGTCCACGCCAAGCGCAACGCGCGTTCGCCAACGGCGGACCGGGAGCGATCCAGAACGCGTTCGAAATCTGGGGTCAGTGGGCGATCACCGGCGTGGCTTCCGAACCGCACGTGATGCAGGGCATGGCCGGCCTGCTGCAATACATCGATATCGGCAAGCTGATGATGCTCGCGCCCTTGGGTTGAGCCGCTACGCGGACTCGTCATTCCGGCGAGAGCCGGACTGCGAAGGCAGGATGCCGAAGCGAACATCGGCAAAGCCGATGGCCCGAAGGGCGAGCGCCATGGACGGCGCGAGTAATCCAGTTTTTTGCTCTTCCGTAGCCGGATGGAGCGAAGTGGAATCCGGGACTGATCCACGAATGTTCCCGGATTCCGGCGCTACGCGCCTGCATCCGGGCTACGTTTGCTGCTGCGCTTTCCGACGCTGCGCGCAACGCGCTTCAGTGCACAGACTTGGGGAGCTGCCCGTACGAAGTATCGAGGAAAACCTCATACCGTGCTTGTGCGTTCTGCAACTGGTGCAACGGAATCGTCGTTGATGCGCCGACCTTCAGCGTTGTTGCTCCATCTCCTGCGTACACAGGTTTGCCGCTGGAAATATCCTTGATCGCGATTACGAGGTTTTCCTGATCCCCTTGCATCGCTCGCGAATCCAGTCGCATCTCGTACATTCCCGGAAATGTAAATGTCGACGCTTCAGAGAGACGCATCAGCACGGTGTTGGTGTACGTTTTCGTTTCGTCGCCCGCGGTTTTCTTGATCGTGAAGTGGACAACCAGTCCGTCTTCTGCGAATGCGGACATAGACAAGCACATTCCGAGAAGTGCAACGGCCAGAGCTTTCATCTCGATCCCAGGTCGATTCGACGAGGGACCAAAATACCACCGGCGCAGGTCATCACGTCAGGGTGAGCAGCAGAGCCGGATCGTTGCGGAAGAGCGAAACTGGATTCAGGGCTCTGCGCTCCGCGTAGTTCCGGAATGGCGATACGACCAGATTCAGCTCCCGCGGAGAATCAGAAAGCGCGCTTAAGCGCCACCACCGCATTGAGGCCCCCGAACGCAAACGCATTCGACAGTGCAACGCGCACTTCGCGTTTGCGGGCAACGTTCGGTACGTAATCCAGATCGCATTCCGGATCGGGATCGAGGAAGTTGGCCGTGGGCGGCACAACTTGATCGCGCAACGCACCGATCGCGGCGATCAACTCGATCGCCCCGGCGGCGCCGAGCGCGTGGCCGTGCACGGACTTGGTGGATGAAACGGCCAGCGAATTCGCGTGTTCGCCGAACACTTTCCGGATCGCGCGCGTTTCGGTGGGATCGTTGGCCGGCGTGCCGGTGCCGTGGGCGTTGATGTAATCGATTTCGTCCGCGTTCAATCCCGCATTGTCCAGCGCGGCTTGCATCGCCTTCGCGGCGCCGGCGTCCGACGGCAACACGATATCGCCGGCATCGGCCGACATGCCCGCGCCAGCGAATTCCGCCAGGATTTCCGCGCCGCGCGCACGGGCGTGGTCGAAGTCCTCTAGCACGAACATGCCGGCGCCTTCGGCCAGCACCAGGCCCCGGCGCTGCTTGCAGAATGGCCGGCAGGTGTCGTCGGCCAGCACGCGCATCGCTTCCCAGGCGCGCAGCACGCCGAGAGTGATGCACGCCTCGGTGCCGCCAGCGAGCGCGACGTCCGCCGCGCCGCTGCGCACCAGCGCGAACGCCGATGCCAGCGCGTGATTGGCCGAGGCGCAGGCACTGGAAACGGAAAACGCCGGACCGGTCGCGCCGAACTCGATCGACACCTGCGAAGCCGGCGCGTTGACCATGCGCCGTACGATCGACAGCGGATGCAGGCGCGGATTGCCTTCCGCGTACAGACGTTTCGAACATTCGTCGTTGGTCTGCTCGCCGCCGGTACCGGTGCCGACGACGCACGCGGTGCGCGCGCGCAAGGATTCGTCTGCCGAAAAGTCGAGGCCGGAGTGCGAAACCGCTTCGCGCGCGGCGATCAGCGCGAATTGCGAAACGCGATCCAGCAGCAGAAGTTTCTTTTCGTCGAAATGTTGCAGCGGATCGTAATCGCGCACCTGCGCGGCCACGCGCACACGCAAGGTCGGATCGTCGAAACCCGAGAGCGGCGCGATCGCGCTGCGGCCTTCGCGCATGCCTTGCCAAACTTCTCGCGCGTTGTGGCCAAGCGCGCAGATCGCGCCCACGCCGGTGATCACGACGCGGCGGTTCATCGCTTCAGCTCGAAGTTGGCGGACTCGCGGTGGGCGCTGCGGGTGGGGGATTGGCGGCTTGCTCGGCCAACAGTTTCTGCACCGTTTCCACCAATCCGCGCACCGATTCTGTGTCGAAGTTCGGGTCGCGGTCGGGCATCTGGATCTTGTAGTGATCCTCGATTTCGAAAATGATCTGGATGGCATCCAGCGATGCGATCTGCAGATCCTTCAGGGTCGAATCGAGCGTGATCTTCGACACGTCGATGTTGGCCTCCTTGGCGATGATGCCGAACACGGTCTGCTGCACGTCGTCGCTCATGCGTCTCTCCTGTCGCCACGTCCGGCGCAACCGCGCTCAAGCGCTCGCGGTCCTGCACCAGTATGCCAGCCGCTACGGCCGCGGCGCCGTGCGGCAGTTCTCGCGCGGCGCTTCGGCCGGCGCATCCAGCCAGCACGTTTGTTGCGCCGGCGTGAAGACGCCGGTCAGGCCGGGACGGCGGCCGAGGCAAAGGGCTCGTGCCGGCCCAGCACGCGCGCGAAGAACTCCGCCGAACGCGCGATCACCTGATCGCGTTCGCCGTCCACGGTGATCATGTGATAGCTGTTGTTGAGCAGTACGGTTTCGGTCGGCGCGGATATCCGCCGTTCGACAAGCTGCGCATTGCGCACACTGGCGATGTCGTCGTCGGCCGAATGCATCATCAGGCAGGGCGCGCGCACTCGATGCAGCCGCGGCCGCACATGCCAGACCAGCTTGTGGAATTCCGCCAGCGAGGGCCAGGGATTGCCGGGCAGGCCGCCGGTTTCGCTCATCCCGGCGAACATCGCGCCGGCGATGCGCTGACGAACGCGCTCGTCCTTGATGCCGTATGGAAAACTTTCCATGAAGCGGCGTTGCTTGAACAACCCGAGCCCGCAAACGAGCGGCAGCATGAAGGACAAACGTGCGAGCTTCGGGATCGTCCAGCCGTCATAGAAGAACGTGCTGCCGTAGAGTGCGAGACCGTCCACCGCTTGCGGCCGGTCGATCGCCAGTTGCAGTGCCAGCACCGCGCCCATCGACAGGCCACCGACGAACAGGTGATCCACTTCGCGCAGCAGTCGATCCGCCGCTTCGGCAACGCTGCGCCGCCAGTCGCGCCATCCCGTTTTCAGCAGATCGGATTCGGAACCGCAGTGCCCCGCGAGCTGCATGCCGTACACGGTGTAGCCCGCGCGGTGCAGCCCCTTGCCGACGAAGCGCATCTCCGCGGGCGTGCCGGTGAGGCCGTGGATCAGCAGAACGCCGCTGCGCCCGCCGCGCAGCAGGAAGTCGGCCTGCTTGATCATCGATTGGGTCATGCTCATGCCCGTCCGGTCGTCGCCCGAACGTCCAGCCCACGCCGAGCATCACGGGGACCAGCTTGCGACGCCTGCCTTTCGGCGAGGTTTCGCCGATGTCGGCACACCCTCCAGATTCAGCCCGCGGCGAGTTTCACCTTCACCTTCTGCGACAACGCGCCGAAATCGGCACGGCCGGCGGCGCGCTCCTTAAGCAGCGCCATCACCTTGCCCATGTCGCGCGGCGAGCTGGCGTTGGAATCGGCGATGGCCGAGGAGATCAAGGCATCGACTTCCGCTTCCGACAATTGCGCCGGCAGATAGGACTCGATCACGCCGATTTCGTAGCGCTCCTGCGCGGCGAGGTCCTGGCGCTGCGCGGCTTCGTACTGCGCGACCGAATCGCGGCGCTGCTTCAGCATCTTCTCGAGCACGTGCAATACCTGCGCGTCATCCAACCGGATGCGCTCGTCCACTTCGCGCTGCTTGATCGCGGCCTGCACCAGCCGGATCGTGCCCAGCCGCTGCTTGTCGCCGGACTTCATCGCGGCCTTCATGTCGTCGGTGAGACGGGTCTTCAGGGCGCTCATCGCAATCATTCCTCGAAATCTCGGGCCACAAAAACAAACGGCCGGCATCGCGTCGCGAGCCGGCCGCCGATGCGCGTTGCGCAGATTCTCAGTACAGCCGTTCGCGGCGCGTCACTTCGCGCGACAGGCGGCGCAGGTGGCGCTTCACCGCGGCGGCGCGCTTGCGCTTGCGTTCCTGGGTCGGCTTTTCGTAGAACTCGCGCTTGCGGGTTTCGGCGAGCACGCCGGCCTTCTCGCAGGTGCGCTTGAAGCGGCGCAGGGCGATTTCGAAGGGTTCGTTCTCGCGAACCTTGACGCTGGGCATATCGGCTCCACAGTGGTTAGACTGCCCGGACCCATCCGGGCGAGCCGCGAAGTATAGCGTGTCCCAAGCTACGTTTTCAAAGCCCGTGCTGGGCATCGAATCGTCCTGCGACGAGACCGGGGTGGCGGTGTATCAGCCCGGCCGCGGGCTGCTGGCGCATAGTCTCTACTCGCAGATCGACCTGCACGCCGAATACGGCGGCGTGGTGCCGGAACTGGCCAGCCGCGATCACGTCCGCAAGCTGTTGCCGCTGCTGCACCAGACACTGGACGAAGCCGGTTTGTCGGTGTGCGACCTGGGCGGGGTGGCCTACACCTCGGGACCGGGCCTGATCGGCGCACTGCTGGTCGGGGCCTCGCTGGCGCGCGCGCTGGCCTGGGCGCTGGAGATTCCGGCCATCGGCGTGCACCACATGGAAGGGCACCTCTTGGCGCCGTTGTTGGAGGAACCCGCGCCCGGCACCGAGCCGCTGGCACCGCCGTTCGTGGCGCTGCTGGTTTCGGGCGGGCATTCGATGCTGGTCGGTGTGGAAGCGATCGGCCGCTACCGAATTCTCGGCGACACGCTGGACGACGCCGCGGGCGAGGCCTTCGACAAGACGGCGAAATTAATGGGCCTGCCGTATCCCGGTGGCCCGCATCTGGCGAAGGCGGCCGAGAGTGGGCGGCCGGACAAATACAAGTTCTCGCGGCCGATGACCGACCGGCCAGGACTCGACATGAGTTTTTCCGGGTTGAAGACGCAGGTGCTGCTGGCATGGCGCGATTCGGATCAAAGCGAACAGACCCGCGCCGATATCGCGCGCGGATTCGAGGATGCGATCGTCGAAACGCTTGCGATCAAATGCCGCCGTGCGCTGGCGGGAACCGGATACGGCAAACTGGTCGTCGCCGGTGGCGTAGGCGCCAATCGCAAATTGCGTGCACAGTTGGCGGAAGCAGGGACGCGCGAAGGATTCCGTACCTATTTTCCGCGCCTGGTGTTCTGCACGGACAACGGCGCGATGATCGCGCTGGCCGGTGCGCTCAGATTGGCGGCAGGGCAGGTCGAGAGCGCGGAGATTCGCGTGAGGCCGAGGTGGGATCTGGAATCGTTGCCGGTGGTGGGCTGAACATGGACATCGTCTTCATCGAAGGTCTCACCATCGAAACCACAATCGGCATCTACGACTGGGAGCGGCGCGTGCGGCAGCCGGTCACGCTGGATGTCGAGATGGCGTTCGACAACACGAAACCCGCCGCCAGCGAGCTGATCGAACACGCGCTGGATTACAAGCGCGTGTCGAAACGGCTGATCGCCTTCGTCGAGGCTTCCGAGTATCAACTGGTGGAGACGCTGGCCGAACGCTGCGCGCAAATCCTGCGCGAAGAATTCGGCGTGGCGTGGCTGCGGTTGAAGCTGTCCAAGCCGGGTGCGGTGCGGGGCGCGAAATCAGTGGGAGTTGTCATAGAACGCGGCACGCGGCCGGCCTGAGATGCGCCGCTTCCAACTCAGCCTCGGCTCCAATCTCGAACCGGAAAAACATTTGCGCGCGGCGCTGCGCGAACTGCGCGCGCGTTTCGGGGAGCTGCAGGTTTCATCGGTGTACGAATCCGCCGCGGTCGGGTTCGAGGGTCCGCCGTTCTGGAATCTCGCCGTCGGCTTGCAAGCCGATCTGCAGTCCGAAGCATTGAACGACTGGCTGCACGCGCTGGAAGCACGCGAAGGCCGCGTCCGCGGCGGACCACGTTATGCCGACCGGACGCTGGACATCGATATCGTCGCGATGGACGGCCAAGCGACCGAGCGGCCCGAATTGCGCGAGGCCTTCGTGCTGGCACCGCTCAGTGAAATCGCGCCCGGGCTGGTCGAGCCGCAAAGCAGCAATACGATCGCTGCGTTGTGGAAGCAGTATGCAGCCGCGAAACCGGATGGGTTGCCGCGTAGACTGGACATCGACCTGCGCGCAGATTGAAGGATTACAACCCCGCTTCCCGCGCCAACTGATCCAGCCTGATCCGCTTCGCGGGAATTTCGATGCTGCGCGACGCCGCTTCCACGAAATCGATCTCGTGCGAGAACATCGCAATCGCGGTGCGAGCGACCTGGCGCGTGTCGAACCACGCGTAGGTGCCGACTCCGGCCGCGCCCACCAGCGGCAGCATGCGCGACAACGCCGTGCCTAGCGCGCGTTGCGAGAGTTTGACCCCAATCCGTTCGGCGATGGCACGCAAAGCCTGCGCAGTGGCGTGGCGCACGATGAAGCGCTCGCCTGCGCGCACCACCAGGTCGCGCACCGCCTGCGCGGCGGTGTGCTTGAACAGGCAATAGAGCATCTGCTCGCGCGTGATCGTGGAAGACTGGCCGTAGGCCGCGGCGATGTCGGCCACCATCTTCGCCTGGATCTTCCAGATCGCCACCAGCTCCGGCAGCACGGTCATCCAGCCCAGCGGCCCCGGCGGCAGCGACAGCGAAGCCGAAGCGATGAAGGCGCGGCGGCGTGCTGCGGCCGCGATCGCTTCGGCGCGCATGCGCGGCGAAACCGAAGGCGGTTCGGCGCTGCGCGGGATCTCGCCCAGGAAGTTGAGGATGGTGTGCGCGATGCGGCTGGTATCGGAGGGCGCTGCGATGGCGGTCGTGGTGGCTGCATTCATGGCGATCAATCCGGCGATGTGCGGTCCAATCTGGCAGGCCGCGGCTCAAGAGGACATGAATATCGCGTCAAATCGACAGTCCTCTTCCGCCGTCCACGCGCAGGATCTGGCCGGTGACGTAATTCGCATCCCGCAACAACCACAGCACCGCACCGGCGATATCCTGCGGCGAGCCCTGCCGCTTCAAGGCGGAACGCTGCAAGATCGTTGCCATCGTTTCGTCCTTGATCGGCTGCTCGGACCACAGCACGTTGCCGGGCGCGACGCCGTTCACGCGCACGTCCGGGCCCAGTTGCTGCGCCAGCGCCAGCGTCGCCAGCGCCAGCGCGGCCTTGCTCATGCAATAAGCGGTGTAATCCGGCAGCGGGTGCTGCGCGTAGATGTCGATGATGTTGACGATGCTGCCGCGCGAACGTTGCAGGTGCGTTGCAGCGGCCTGCGCCAACAGCAACGGCGCGCGCGCGTTCGTCGCAAAAAACTCGTCGCACTGCTGCGCGGTGATCGTGCCGAAAGGCGTGGGATGAAACACGGCGGCATTGTTGACCAGCGCATCGAGCTGGCCGAAGCGCGCGAGCGTGTGTTCGACCAGTTGCGGCAAGCGCGCGCTGTCGGTGAGATCGGCTTGCAGCGCCAGCGTGGAATTTTTACGCGCCGATTCCAGTTCGGCGATCAGCGCGTCCAGTTCCGCGCGTGAGCTGCGATAGTGCAGCGCCACATCGTAACCCGCGCCGTGCAGCGTGCGCGCGATGGTCGCACCGACGCGCTTGGCCGCGCCGGTGATCAGGACAACGGGATTTTCGCTTTGTACGCTCATGCATTCGTCCGTGCGCGCTATGCTGCGGGATTCGCGCACCTGCCGCAATCACCAAACCGATCTTGAGCACGGACCTGCCTCCACCCGACGCCGAAGAACTGGCGCATTCGCAGAAACTCTCGGCGCTGATTCGAGAAGAGATCGCGGCAAGCGGACCCATGCCGTTTTCGCGTTTCATGGAGCGCTGCCTGTACGCGCCGGGCCTGGGCTATTACAGCGCCGGTAAGCTGAAATTCGGCGAGGGCGGAGATTTCGTCACGGCACCGGAATTGGGCGCGCTGTTCGCGCGCTGTGTCGCGCGCACATTGGCGCCGGCGCTGCGCGCGTGCGGGGAAGCCGCGGTTTTCTTCGAACTGGGCGGTGGCAGCGGCGTATTCGCTCGCGATTGCCTGCGACAACTGCAAGCGCTGGACGCTTTGCCGCAACACTACTGGTTGCTGGAGCCCAGCGCGGACCTGCGCGAACGTCAGCGCGCATTGCTGCGCGATGCGTTCGGGTCGGAGCTGTTCGCGCGCATCGAATGGCTGGATCGTCCGCCGCAACAAGCTTGGTCGGGCGTGCTGTTCGCCAACGAAGTGCTGGACGCGTTGCCGGTGACGCGGTTCGCGATCGCCGACGGCGAGATATTCGAGGAGCACGTCGCGGTGGATGCGCAGGGAGACTTCACGCGCATCGATCGTCCGGCCGATGCGCTGGTCGCGGGCGCTGTGCGGCACGTGCAACGCCAGCTCGGCGCATTCGCGGACGGCTACCGTTCCGAAGCGCTGCCGCAATTGCCGTGGTGGATCGAGGCGATCACGCAGAACATGCAGC
>DAIOUL010000004.1:30190-70436 GCA_036759545.1 Rhodanobacteraceae bacterium | reverse complement strand
GGCGACATCGAATCGCAGCCGTTCCTGGAAGCCGCGCGCCAGTTGCGCATCGAACACGCCGACAAGGTGCTGTTCCTGCACTTGACGCTGGTGCCGTACATCAAGGCCGCGGGCGAGATCAAGACGAAACCCACGCAGCATTCGGTGAAGGAATTGCGCGCGCTCGGCATCCAGCCGGATATCCTGCTTTGCCGCTGCGAAGAGCCGCTGCCGGATTCGGACCGCCGCAAGATCGCGCTGTTCACCAACGTGCCGGAGAACGCGGTGATCAGCGCGATCGATGTGGATGTGATCTACAAATTGCCGATCTGGCTGCACTCGCAGAAGCTGGATGACATCGTGGTGGATCGTCTGCGCCTGGATGCCAAGCCCACCGATCTGTCGCAGTGGCGGCGCACGGTGGATGCCGTCGAGAACCCGAAGGACGAAGTGCGCATCGCCATCGTCGGCAAGTACGTCGAACACAAGGACGCGTACAAATCGCTTGGCGAGGCGCTGAAACACGGCGGCATCCACAACAACGCGCGCGTGCAACTGGACTGGCTGGATTCGGAGGAGATCGAATCGCGTGGCGCGGAAGCGGTGCTGCGGGGCGCAGACGCGATCCTGGTGCCGGGCGGTTTCGGCAAGCGCGGCTTCGAGGGCAAGATCGCCGCGGCGAAATACGCGCGCGAAGCCGGCGTGCCTTACTTCGGCATCTGCTACGGCATGCACGCGGCGGTGACCGAATTCGCGCGCGACGTGGCGGGACTCGCCGGCGCAAATTCCACCGAGAACGATCGTCATTGCGCGGAGCCGGTGATCGCGCTGATCACCGAGTGGACGCAAGGTGAGGGTGACGTGCAGCGCCGCGACGAATCATCGGATCTCGGCGGCACCATGCGGCTGGGCGCGCAGGAATGTCATTTGAAAGCCGGCACGATCTCGCGCGAGTTGTACGGCGTGGATGTCATTCGCGAGCGCCACCGTCACCGTTACGAATTCAACAACCGCTATCGCGAGCGGTTCGAGAGGCTCGGACTGGTGATCGCCGGCGTGTCCAATGACGATCTGGTCGAAATCATCGAACTGCCGCAGCAGAAACATCCCTGGTTCGTCGCCTGCCAGTTCCATCCGGAATTCACTTCCACGCCGCGCGAAGGACACGCGCTGTTCTCCGGCTTCGTGCGCGCCGCGCGCGAGTTCAAGGCCATGCGCGAGGCGCCTCGGCTGGCGAAAGAGGCGGTGGGATGAAAGTGCGCGCTCTTGACTCCTCCCCCTTCAAGGGGGAGGCGGGGTGGGGGATGGTGTGCCTGATTCCCGGAATTGAGCACCATCCCCATCCAACCCGTTGCAGGCTCGAACGTCCTGTTCTCGCCAGCAACCCCGCCCTCCGCTCCTGCTCCGGCCGCTCAGCAGCGCGCGAACCTGCGGTTCGCAAACGCGCTGCTTCGCCCTTGAAGGGGAGGGCTCAATCGTGCGGACTTGGTGAGGCTCTGCAATGAACCTCTGCGGCTTCGAAGCCGGCCTCGACCGGCCATTTTTTTTGATCGCCGGTCCCTGCGTGGTCGAATCGCAACAATTGCAGCTCGACACCGCCGGAACGCTGAAGGAAATTACGGGAAAGCTCGGCATCAATTTCATTTTCAAGTCCAGCTTCGACAAGGCCAACCGCACTTCGGAGAAAAGTTTCCGCGGACTGGGCATGGAAGAAGGCCTGCGCATCCTTGGCGAAGTGAAGAAACAGATCGGCGTGCCGGTGCTGACCGACGTGCACGAGTACACGCCGCTCGCTGAAGTCGCCTCCGTCGTGGACGTGCTGCAGACACCCGCATTCCTCTGCCGCCAGACCGATTTCATCCACAACGTGTGCAGCCAGGGCAAGCCCGTCAACATCAAGAAGGGCCAGTTCCTCTCGCCGTGGGACATGAAGAACGTGGTGGAGAAAGCGCGCTCCACCGGCAACCGGCAGATCCTGGTCTGCGAGCGCGGCGCCAGTTTCGGCTACAACAATCTTGTCTCCGATATGCGCTCGCTCGCGGTGATGCGCGAAACGAATTGCCCGGTGGTGTTCGATGCCACGCATTCGGTGCAATTGCCGGGCGGGCAGGGCAGCAAGTCCGGCGGTCAGCGCGAATTCGTGCCGGTGCTGGCACGCGCGGCGATAGCGGTCGGTATCAGCGGCCTTTTCATGGAAACGCATCCCGATCCGGACAAGGCTTTGTCGGATGGACCGAATGCGTGGCCGCTGGGGAAGATGGAAGCGTTGTTGCAGACATTGGTAGACCTGGACCAAGCCACCAAGCGCGCAGGTTTTCTTGAAGCCAAATAAACCACGACATGACAACCACGATCGCGAACATTCATGCTCGAGAAATCCTCGACAGCCGCGGCAATCCCACGCTCGAAGCCGAAGTCACACTGGCCGACGGTTCGTTCGGCCGTGCCGCAGTGCCGAGCGGCGCGTCCACCGGCACGCGCGAAGCGGTGGAACTGCGCGACGGCGACAAGTCGCGTTATCTCGGCAAAGGCGTGCGGAATGCGGTCGCCAACGTCAACACCACGATCGCCAATGCGCTAAAAGGCTTCGATGCCGCCGATCAGAAGGGTCTGGATGACAAGCTGATCGCGCTGGATGGCACGCCGAACAAGTCGAAGCTGGGTGCGAATGCCATTCTCGGTGTTTCGATGGCGGCGGCGCATGCGGTGGCCGCATCGCATCAACAGCCGCTATGGCAATACATCGTCTCCCGTTTTCCGTCTCTCGTTTCCCCGCAGTTGCCGGTCCCAATGATGAACGTCATCAACGGCGGCGTGCACGCGGACAATCCGCTGGACATGCAGGAATTCATGCTGATGCCGGCGGGTCTCGATCGTTTTTCCGAAGCCTTGCGCGCGGGCGTGGAATGCTTCCATGCGCTGAAAGGACAACTGAAGAAACGCGGCTTGAATACCGCGGTGGGAGACGAAGGTGGCTTCGCACCCGCGTTGCGTTCGCACGAGGAAGCGATCGAAGTGATCCTGGAAGCGATCGACGCCGCGGGTTACAAAGCAGGCAAACAAATCTGGATCGCGCTCGACCCCGCTTCTTCCGAGTTCTTCGAAAACGGCGTGTACGACCTCAAAGGCGAGGGCCGCAAACTCGACGCCGCCGGCATGGTCGAGCTGTATGCCGACTGGTGCGCAAAGTATCCGATCATCAGCATCGAGGACGGCCTGGCAGAAGGCGATCAGGCCGGCTGGAAGCTGATCACCGAAAAACTCGGCGCGAAAATCCAGTTGGTCGGCGACGATCTGTTCGTCACCAATCCTTCCATCTTCAAGGAAGGTATCGCCAATCACATCGCCAACGCGATACTGATAAAAGTCAACCAGATCGGGACCTTGAGCGAGACTCTTGAAGCCATTGCGATGGCGGATCGGGCCGGGTATGCGGCCGTGATCTCGCACCGCTCGGGGGAAACCGAGGACACCACGATCGCCGATCTCGCGGTCGCCACCACCGCCACGCAGATCAAGACGGGCTCGCTGTGCCGTACCGATCGCGTCGCCAAGTACAACCAGTTGCTGCGCATCGAGGAGCAGCTCGGCAAGGACGCGCGTTACGCCGGGCGCGCGGCGTTTCCCAATCTGCCTGCATTCAAGGGCTGACGTTATAGGGGCGGTTCGCATGCTGCGCTGGGTCGCGCTGATCCTGATCGTCCTGCTGATCGCCCTGCAACTGAAACTGTGGGTGGGCGAGGGCGGCATGCGCGACCTGCGTGCGCTGCGCGCGCGCATCAGCGCGCAGGACGCCGAAAACGCGAAGCTGAAGCAGCGCAACCAGGCGCTCTCGGCTGAGGTGCAGGATCTGAAGCACGGCCAACAGGCGATCGAGGCGCGCGCGCGTTCCGAACTCGGACTGATCAAACCGGGCGAGACGTTCTATCAGGTGGTCACACCCACGCCGGCTTCCTCCACTTCCTCGGCTCGAGCAGACAATGGCCACTGACGCGAATGGACTGTGGTGCGTGGTGCCCGCGGCCGGGCGCGGCGCGCGTTTCGGCGGCGCGATTCCGAAACAATACCTGCCGTTGGCGGGACGCCCGCTGATTCTGCACACGCTGGAACGCCTCGCCGCGCATCCGCGCATCGCAGGCCTGATGGTGGTGCTGGCGGCACAGGATCATTGGTGGCCTGGGGTGCGCGCGATCAACGGCAAAACCGTATCGCATACCGCCATCGGTGGCGGCGAACGCGCCGACTCCGTGCTGGCCGGATTGCGTGCGCTGCCGGAGTTGGTGGGCGACGCGGATTTCGTGCTGGTGCACGACGCCGCGCGCCCGTGCCTGCGCTACGAAGACCTCGGCCGCCTGATCCAGGAAGGATCGAAAGCGGGCGGCGCATTGCTGGCGGCGCCGTTGCGCGACACCTTGAAGCGCGCGAACGGCGCGGGCCGCAGCATCGAAACCGAAGGCCGCGAGTCGCGCTGGCGCGCGTTCACGCCGCAGATGTTCCGGCGCGGCGAGTTGATGATCGCGCTGGAACGCGCGCGCAATGACGGCGTGATCGTCTCCGATGAGGCGCAGGCGATGGAACGCTGCGGGTTCCACGCGCTGTTGATCGAAGGCGCCGAGGACAACATCAAGGTCACCACGCCCGCCGATTTGAAACTGGCGGAGTTCCTGCTCGACAAGACCGCATGATGCGCATCGGCCAGGGGTTCGACGTGCACGCTTTCGGTCCGGGCGATCACGTGATGCTGGGCGGCATGCGCATTCCGCATACGCAAGGGCTGCTTGCACACTCGGACGGCGATGTCGCCGTGCACGCGCTGTGCGACGCGCTGCTGGGCGCGCTGGCGCTGGGCGATATCGGCAAACATTTTTCCGATTCGGACCCGCGCTGGAGAGGCGTCGACAGCCTGCAATTGCTGGCGCGCTGCATGGCGCTGATCCGCGAACGCGGCTACACGCTCGGCAATGCCGATATCACCGTCATTTGCGAGCAACCTAAGCTTGCTGCGCACATCGACGCGATGCGCGCGCGGCTTGCGTCCGCATTGGACTGCGATATCGACGCGATCAGTATCAAGGCGACCACCAGCGAAAAGCTCGGATTCACCGGCCGCGGCGAGGGCATCGCGGCATCGGCCGTCGTATTGCTGGAACAAGCGGAAAGCGAATCGGTGTATTGAACGCGGGCCGCTTATTCCGACTGCGTTCCTTCCAGCAGAAAATCGGTGTACTTGAATCTGCCTTCGCGCAGCACCGACTCGCCGCGCTCGAGGGAAAGATCGTGCGCGAACAGCGGACCGCCGTAACTGAGCGTGTGGAATTCGCCGCGCTCGCCGCAGGGGTCCACGCTTTCCGGCAGACCATCCAGCAAATCCATGTCGTAATTGCGGCCGGAAAACGCACCATCCAGTTGCGTCGTGTCCACGCAGGTCAATACGGCGCGATGCCCTTGCGCCACGAACTGCCGGGAAAGTTCGCGCGTCTCCGAGCCCCATAGCGGAAACACGCCGCTCCAGCCTTCGCGTGCCAATTGCCTTTCGCGATACACGCGCACGTCTTCCAAAAACAAGTCGCCGAAGGCGCAATGCCGCAGACCGGGCCAACATTCGCGCGCACGTCTCAGCGCATCCGCATGCGCAGCCTCATAAGCTTCGTTGCTGGAAGGCCATTCGATTCCGCATTCGATCAGCGGCAACCCGAGCGCAGCGGCTTGCGCGTGCAGCACATCGCGGCGGACGCCGTGCATCGCCACGCGTTCGAACTGCTTCGTCACAGTGGTCAACAGCCCGACGATGCGCCAGTGCGGATCGTTGCGCAGCCGCTGCAGCGCCATAAGGCAATCCTTGCCGCCGCTCCATGCCAGTAGAACGGGTCTTTCCATCGAGTGATTGTACGGATCAGAGATGTTTACGCCTTTCCGCTCCTTACGCTGCCTGCCTGGACGCCCGCTTGCGGTCGCTTTCGGTCAGGTGCTTCTTGCGCAGGCGGATGGCCTTGGGCGTAACCTCGACCAGTTCGTCGTCGTCGATGAATTCCAGCGCCTGCTCCAGCGACAGCTTCACCGGGGGCGTGAGGATCAGCGCGTCGTCCTTGCCGGCCGCGCGGATATTGGTGAGCTGCTTGGCGCGCAGTGCGTTCACGGTGAGGTCGTTGTCCTTGGCATGGATGCCGACCAGTTGTCCTTCGTAAATCTCGACGCCCGCGTCGATCAGCATGCGGCCGCGCTCCTGCAAACCGAACAGCGCATAGGCCGGCGCCATGCCGGTGCCGTTGGAGATCATCACGCCGTTCTGGCGCTTGCCGATCACGCCTTCCGATTTCGGCCCGTAATGATCGAACACGTGAAACATCAAACCCGTGCCCGCGGTGAGCGTGCGGAATTCGGTCTGGAAACCGATCAGCCCGCGCGCGGGGATCAGGTATTCCAGCCGCACGCGGCCGCGACCGTCGGGTTCCATGTTCTTCAGTTGCGCCTTGCGCGTGCCGAGGCGCTCCATCACGCCGCCCTGGTATTGCTCTTCCATGTCTACCACGAGCTGTTCGTAAGGCTCCTGCAGCACGCCGTTGATCTCGCGCACGATTACTTCCGGACGCGACACCGCGAGCTCGTAGCCTTCGCGGCGCATGGTTTCGATCAGGATGGACAGATGCAATTCGCCGCGTCCCGAGACCTTGAATTTGTCCGGGTCTTCGGTGTCCTCGACTTTCAGCGCGACGTTGTGCAGCGTCTCGCGCGTCAGGCGTTCGCGAATCTGTCTTGAGGTGAGGAAACGTCCGCCGCTGTGCTGCTTGTGGCCCGCAAACGGCGAGTTGTTGACCTGGAAGGTCATGGAGATCGTCGGCTCGTCCACCGTCAGCGCGGGAAGCGCTTCGGGTTGCGCCGGATCGCACAGAGTATCCGAGATGCTCAGGTTCTCGATGCCGCTGATCGCGATGATGTCGCCGGCCTGCGCGGAATCCACTTCGCGCCGCTCCAGGCCCATGAAGCCGAGTACTTGCAGCACCTTGCCCGTGCGCTTCCTGCCTTCGCGATCGACGATCGCGACCGGCATGTTCGTCCGCACCGTGCCACGCTGCACTCGGCCCACGCCGATCACGCCGACATAGGAGTTGTAGTCGAGCGAAGACACGCGCATCTGGAAGGCGCCGTCCGGATCCACTTGCGGCGCCTGCACGTTTTTCACGATCGACTCGAACAGCGGCGTCATGTCGCCGCCGCGCACGTCGTGTTGCAAGCCGGCATAGCCTTGCAGCGCGGAGGCGTACACCACCGGGAAGTCCAGTTGCTCGTCGGAAGCGCCGAGGCGGTCGAACAGATCGAAAGTTTGATTGAGCACCCAGTCCGGCCGCGCGCCGGGGCGGTCGATCTTGTTGATCACCACGATGGGCTTGAAACCCATCCGGAACGCCTTCTGCGTGACGAAGCGCGTCTGCGGCATCGGGCCGTCCATCGCATCGACGAGAAGTAAAACCGAATCAACCATCGACAGCACGCGTTCGACTTCGCCGCCGAAATCGGCGTGCCCGGGGGTGTCCACGATGTTGATGCGCCACTGCTCGCCGCGCGGATCGCTCCAGCGGATCGCGGTGTTCTTGGACAGAATCGTGATGCCGCGCTCGCGTTCCAGATCGTTGCTGTCCATCACGCGGTCGGGCACCACCGCGCGTTCCGAAAGCGTGCCGGATTGCTTCAGCAGTTGATCGACCAGCGTGGTCTTGCCGTGATCGACGTGGGCGACGATCGCGATGTTGCGCAGGTTCTGGATGGACATGGGCACGCCGAACGGCCGCAGCGCGGCCGAATTTCGAGGGAAAGAAAAAGCGGCTTGCCGACCTCAGGCATGCCGCGCATGTCGCAATTATACCCGCTCGGACGGTCCACCGCTGGCATTCGCTGGTGGGCTTGTTAAGCTAGTCGATTGCCCTCGACCAAGGATTCGAAATGACCGCACTGACCGCCACGATGCAGACTTCCCGCGGCCCGATCCACCTGCGCCTGTTCGCGGATCAGGCGCCCGTGACGGTGGCGAACTTCGTCAACCTCGCGCAACGCGGCTTCTACGACGGGCTGAACTTCCACCGCGTGATTCCGGATTTCATGATCCAGGGCGGTTGCCCTGAAGGTTCGGGTCGCGGCGGGCCGGGTTATCGCTTCGAAGACGAAGTGCGCACCGGACTGAAACACGACAAGCCCGGCGTGTTGTCGATGGCCAACGCCGGTCCCGGCACCAACGGCAGTCAGTTCTTCATCACGCACGTGCCGACAGCGTGGCTGGACGGCAAGCACACGGTGTTCGGTGAAGTCATCTCCACGGAGGACCAGAAGGTGGTGAACGCGATCCGCGGCGGCGACAGGATCGAGAAGGTCACGATCGACGGCGATGCTTCCTCATTGCTCGCGTCCCAGTCTGCGCGCATCGCCGAGTGGAACAAGACGCTGGACGCGCGCGGCTGATCCACGGGCACTCGCCACCGCGTGCTAAAATCACGCCGTTTTTCCTCGCCGAATCGGAAGAGCCATGCCGAAACTCGCCACCAGAATGAGCCGCGCAAAACCCAGCGCGATCATGATCATCGCGGACAAGGCCAAGCAGTTGAAAGCCGCCGGCCGCGACATCGTCAATTTCTCGATCGGCGTGCCGAACTTCCTGCCGGGCGAGCACGTGTACGAAGCGGTGCGCGAGGCGCTGAAGCACGACACCGGCGCCTACGGTTCCAACCGCGGCCGCGAGGATCTGCTCGATGCATTTCTCGCGCACATGCGCGAGATCGGACTCGACGGTTACAAGCGGTCCAACGTCGCGGTCGGCATCGGCGCCAAGCAGGTGCTCTACAACCTGTGCGAGGCGTTGCTGGACGAAGGCGACGAGATCGTCTTCCCGACGCCGTACTGGACGTCGTATCTCGACATCGCGGAAATCCTCGGCGCGAAGATCACGCTGCTGCCGTGCCCGCCGGAACAGAACTACAAGATGACGCCGGCGCAGCTCGACCGCGCGCTGGCGAGCAGGCCGAAAGTTTTCCTGTTCAACAATCCCTCCAATCCGACCGGCATGGTCTACACGCGCGAGGAAATCGCCGCGCTGGCCGACGTGCTGGTGAAACACCCGGACACATGGATCATCACCGACGACATCTACAACCGCATGGTGTTCGACGGTGTGGGTTACCACAACTTCGTGCAGTTCAAGCCGGAACTGCGCGAACGCACCGCGATCATGGACTCGCTCTCCAAGACTTATGGCATGCCGGGCTGGCGCGTCGGCTTCGTTGCCGCACCGGAGTTGCTGGCAAACGCACTGGTGACGCTCAATTCCAACCACATCACCAATCTGCCGGAAGTCGTCACCGCCGCGGCGGTTGCTGCCTTGACCGGTTCGCAGAAAATCACGAAAGAGAAGTGCACCGAGTTCGCGCGCCGCCGCGACGAGGTGCTGGATGCGCTGCTGTCGATCCCCGGCGTGAAGTGCCCGCGCCCGCAAGGTGCGTTCTACGCGTTCCCGGATATTTCGGTTGCATTCGGCAGATCGCACAACGGAATGGTGATCGACAACGACGTCGACTTCTGCGCAGCGTTGCTGGAATCGAAAGGCGTGGCGTGCGTTCCGGGTTCCGCATTCGGCGAGCCGCGCGCTTTGCGTATTTCCTACACCTGTCCACGCGCGCAACTCGACGCCGGTTTGCAGCGCTTCGAGGAATTCTTCGCGGAATTGACCATCGCCAAAGTGGGGCGGGTTAGCGCCGCAGGCGCGTAACGCGATGAAGCAGGGAGCCGGTAGCCGGTAATCGATAGCCGGAGAGCGATTTCCGTCATGCGCCTGCTTTCCGGTTACCGGCTCTCGGTTTCCGGTTCACTGAATTTCACTCAAGAGTTGGAGATTACGAAGCATGAAAGCACCCGTCCGCATCGCCGTCACCGGCGCCGCAGGCCAGATCGGCTACGCGCTGTTGTTCCGCATCGCCGCCGGCGACATGTTGGGCAAAGACCAGCCGGTGATCCTGCACCTGCTGGAGATCACGCCCGCGATGCCGGCGTTGCAGGGCGTGGTGATGGAACTGGACGATTGCGCGTTTCCGCTGCTGCATGGCGTGGTCGCCACGGATGATGCGAACGCCGCGTTCAAGGATGTCGATTACGCGCTGCTGGTCGGAGCGCGCCCGCGCGGGCCAGGCATGGAGCGCAAGGATCTGCTTTCGGCCAACGGCGCCATCTTCGCTCCGCAGGGCAAGGCCCTGAACGCGCATGCCAAGCGCGACGTGAAGGTGCTGGTGGTCGGCAATCCCGCCAACACCAACGCGCTGATCGCGCAGAGCAATGCGCCCGATCTCGATCCGAGTTGTTTCAGCGCGATGATGCGGCTGGATCACAACCGAGCCAAGGCGCAGCTCGCCGCCAAGACCAACGCGCACGTCAACGACGTCAAGCGCGTGATCATCTGGGGCAATCATTCCTCCACGCAATATCCGGACATCCACCACGCCACGGTGAAGGGCGAGCGCGCGACCGATCTGGTCGGGCAAGATTGGTACGAGAACGAATTCATTCCGACCGTACAGCAACGCGGCGCGGCGATCATCAAGGCACGCGGCGCGTCTTCCGCCGCCAGTGCGGCGAGCGCGGCGATCGATCACATGCGTTCGTGGGCCCTAGGCACGGAAGAGGGCGACTGGGTCTCGATGGCGGTGCCGGCCGACGGCAGTTACGGCATTTCGCCGGGCGTGATCTTCGGCTACCCGGTGACCTGCAGAAACGGCAAGTGCGAGATTGTGCTGAAACTCGACGTCAACGAATTCTCGCGCACACGGCTGGAAGCGACCGAAAAGGAATTGCGCGAGGAAAGAGCTGCGATAGAGCATCTACTTGCCGGCTGACGACGGGATGTCGTCATCCCGGACGGCAGAGGGACGTGCGTTGATCCGGGATCCCATCCGGCCGCTTCAATTCGATTCGATCCGCCGCGCGTGTGCATCCGGCACGACGCCGCTGCCGAAGTCGCGCGCGTAAACCTGCGTCGCTTCGGCGCCGAGGAACAGGATCAGCGAAGCGTAGTACACCCACACCACGATCAGGATCAGCGAACCTGCCGCACCCGCGGAACTGAAACGCAGGTGCGCGAGGTAAACGCCGAGCCCGTACTTGCCGGCCGTGAACAGCACGCCGGTGATCAGCGCACCGACCGCGACATCGCGCCACTGGATCACCACGTCCGGAACGTACTTGAACAGCATCGCGATGACGCCGGTGACGATCGCGAACGAAACCAGTGCATACACCACGCGCAGCGCGATGCCTGCTCCGGGGAAGAACTGAGACGCGTAACCCTGCGCGGCGGCGATCGCCGCGCTGAGCGCCATCGACACCAGCAGGATGAAAGCCATCGCCAGCACGATGGCGAGCGACAGCAGGCGTGAACTCAGCAGACGCCAGATCACGTTGCGGCGCGGCACCGATTCCACGTTCCAGATCTGGTTGAGTGAAACCTGCAATTGGCCGAAGACGGAAATCGCGCCGAGCACCAGGATCACCGTGCCGACGATCGTCGACACCACACTGGCGTGATGATTGCCGGCCTGCGTCAACAACGATTGCACGACTTCGGCTTCCTGCGGCCCCACGACCGAACCGATGTAGCCGAGCAATTGCCCGCGCGCGGCTTCCTCGCCGAACACCAGCCCCGCCACGCCGGTCAATAACAACAGCAGCGGTACCATCGAGAGCAGGGTGTAGTAGCTCAACGCCGCCGCGAGCTGAAACGGATTGTCGTGCAGGAATTCGCCGACGACCGCTTTCGCGGCGGTCCATGCATTGCGCGCGGTTCCTTCCATTGGCGTGCTGCTCCGTGGTGCCCGACAGCATGCCATCGGTGCGGTCACGGGCGCGTCCACGCGTCGGCCATGCTAGATTTGCGATGTGAGGCGTGCGCCGAGTCTTTCCCGGCGGCGACCGGGAGTGATCGATGGCGAAGCCCGCGTTCCTGCGCGAATTGCGCCGCCGCCATGTGTTCCGGGTGGCGGTCGCTTACGCCGTGGTCGGATGGCTGTTGATCCAGATCGCGACGCAGGTTTTTCCGTTCTTCAACATTCCGAACTGGTCGGTGCGCCTGCTGGTGTTGCTGGTGCTGGCCGGATTTCCCGTCGCACTGGTGCTGGCGTGGGCATTCGATGCCACGCCGCATGGCTTGGTGCGAACCACGCCCGATGGCCAGGCCGTGTTGCGGCGCGGACCGCACGGCACGGTTGCGGTCGCGGCAATCGGGATTGCGATCGCGATCGTGATCGGTGTGATCTATTGGGGCTGGCACCGCGTACCCGCGGCGACGAGAACAGCGGCGCGACGCGTGTCCACAATGCCGGCGCACGCCGCCAGCGTAGACGAAGCCTTGCCGATGACGATGGCCGGCCCGGTGCCCGTGGAACCGAAATCCGTCGCCGTGCTGCCGTTCGAAAATCTCAGCGCTGATCCAGGCAACCGCTATTTCGCCGAAGGCATGCAGGACATGATCCTGACGAAGCTTGCCGACATCGGCGATCTGAAGGTGATCTCTCGCACCTCCACCGAGAAATACCAGAGCCGTCCGGACAATCTCCGGACCGTCGGCCGGCAACTGGCGGTGGCCAACATCCTCGAGGGCAGCGTGCAGAAAGCCGGCGACGAGGTGCTGATCAACGTGCAGTTGATCGATACGCGCACCGACCAGCATCTCTGGGCGCAGGCCTACACGCGCAGGCTGGACAATGTCTTCGGCGTGGAAGGCGAGGTGGCGCAGCAGATCGCGCAGGCGCTGCACGCCGCGTTGACGCGGCGCGAGCAGCAGACGCTGAGCGCGAAGCCAACGCAAAACGCGGAGGCTTACGATGCATACCTGCGCGGCGTCGCTTCAGGTCTGGCCGCCGGCGGCAGCGCGGAGCAGTTTCGCCAGGCTGCGGGGTTCTTCGCCGAAGCCGTGCAGCGCGATCCGGATTTCGCGCTGGCCTGGGCACGGCTGGCGCAAACCGACAGCCGCATCTATCAGTTGCATTACGACCGCAGCCAATCGCTGGCCGACGCAGCAAAGCACGCCTCCGATACCGCATTGAAGCTCGCACCGGACAGCGGTGACGCCTGGGTGGCGCGCGGAATTTATCTATATCAGGTCGAGAGGAATTATCCCGCGGCGACCGCCGCGCTGATGCAGGCACAGCAGCGCCTGCCCAACAGCGGCGAGGTGTTGGCCGCGTTCGCCGACGTCGAAGCGCGGCAGGGACGATGGAGCATGGCGATCGATCACATTGATCGCGCGTCCGTGACCGATCCGCGCAACACGCGCCTGTTGCTGCTGCACGTGCGTTTGCACGGGATGCGCCGCGAATTTCCAGATGCGCTGGCGATCGTGCGCCACGCGCTGGCGATTGCACCGGATGACGCTGCACTGATCGCTTGCAAGGCATCGGTGATGCAGGCGCAAGGGCAACTCGATCAGGCGCGTGCATTGCTGGCGCCGGTGCAACCCGCACCCGGCGATCCGCAGGTGTTCAAGACGCAGGTGATGCAGTGGATCTACGAGCACGATTACGCGCGTGCGATCCATGCCTTGCAGTCGGCCGTGATGCAATCGCAACGATCGCCCGGCAGCGATGTGGGCGACTATTACGTGCTGCTCGCGTTCGCAGAGCAGGTGAGCGGCGACGTGGCCGCCGCGCGCGCGAGTTGGCAGACTGCGCAATCCAGGCTGCAGGACATGCTGAAAACCGCGCCGGACGAGCCGGCATTGATCGCCGATTTGGCTTTGACGCGAGCCGCACTCGGCGACAAGGCGCGAGCCTTGTCGCTCGCCGAGCAGGCGATGAAGCTCGAACCGGCCACCGCGGATGCGACATCTGGTCCGGCGTGGCAGGAGCAACGTGCGCGCATCGAAGCGCTCGCCGGGGAGAACGCGCGTGCGATCGCCGATTTGCGCCAGTTGCTGCAAACACCTTATGCCAGCCCGTGGTACGGCACCGCGATCACGCCCGCGCTGTTGCGCCAGGATCCGTTCTGGGATCCGCTGCGCAACGATCCCGGCTTTCGGCAGCTCCTTGGCAGCAGGCACTGAATCGGCAACGAATCGGCTAAAATCGCGATTTTGCCGAGGACAACATGAGCGAATCGCATTCCGCTTCGGCTGGCGCGCGCTTTCGCGCTGCGCTCGCGGCCGAGAAGCCTTGCCAGGTGATCGGTGCGATCAACGCCAATCACGCCTTACTCGCCAAACGAGCGGGTTACCGCGCGATCTATCTTTCCGGCGGCGGCGTGGCGGCCGGTTCGCTCGGACTGCCCGATCTCGGCATCAATACGCTGGAAGACGTGCTGATCGACGTGCGCCGCATTACCGATGTCTGCGACCTGCCGTTGCTGGTGGACATCGATACCGGATTCGGGCCGAGCGCATTCAACATCGCGCGCACCGTGAAGAGTCTGATCAAGGCCGGTGCTGCCGCGTGCCACATCGAGGATCAGGTCGGCGCCAAGCGCTGCGGCCACCGGCCCGGCAAGGAAATCGTTTCTGCGTCCGAAATGGCCGATCGCGTGAAAGCCGCGGCGGATGCGAAAACCGATCCGGAGTTCTTTTTGATCGCGCGCACCGACGCGATCGCGGTGGAAGGCGTGGACGCCGCGATCGAACGCGCGTTGAAGTGCGTTGAAGCCGGTGCCGACGGCATCTTCGCCGAGGCGGCGAACGACCTTGCGACGTTCAAGAAATTCGCCGATGCGGTGAAGGTGCCGGTGCTGGCCAACATCACCGAGTTCGGCCAGACGCCGCTGTTCACCGTCGAGGAGCTGCGCGGGGCCGGCGTGGCAATCGCGCTGTATCCGCTCTCGGCGTTCCGCGCGATGAACAAGGCGGCGGAGAAGGTTTACGAAACCATTCGCCGCGAAGGCACGCAGAAGAACGTGCTCGACACGATGCAAACGCGCGAGCAACTGTACGAATGCATCGGTTACCACGATTACGAGCGCAGGCTGGATGCGCTGTTCGCGGGCGAGCGGAAGAGCTGAGCGTATGTTCTCACCGCAGTCCGACGATTCGCTTTCGTCCGCTTCGCAGCGGCGTGCGATTCGATGGGATGCCCTGGCCGCGATCATCGCGGCGCTGGTAGGACTGCTCGCGCTGCTCGTCGCCGGCTACACCGCGTACATCCAGCGCGAGCAGGTCAGCGCGCAGGTATGGCCGTACTTGATCGGCGGCAACAGCAGCGGCGAGCAGGAACTGTTGTGGATCAACAAGGGTGTCGGTCCGGCGATTGTTCGCGATGTGCGGGTGACAATCGGCGGAAAGCCGCAACGCGACTGGAAAGCCGTGTTGCAGGCAATGGGATTTCCGACGCTCCATTACTACCAAAGCACCCTGGCCGGCAATGTTCTGTCACCGGGCGAAAAACTCGACTGGGTCAAATTCAACGACCAGGCAGACTACCGCGCTTTCATGGCCGCGGCGCAACGCGTGAACCTGCAAGCCGTGACCTGCTACTGCTCGACCTTGGGCGAATGCTGGACGACGCGGCTGCTGGTCTTCAGCAGGCAATCGGTGCGCCGCTGCCCCGCATCGCCGGAATCGGAACGATTCCGCGATTGAATCGCGACCTGAACATGTCCGATCCATCCGACAACGCGAGCGAACGCCGCCGCAATCGCCACATCCATTGGGATGCGCTGGCCGCGATCATCGCTTCATTCATCGGCTTTCTTGCATTGCTCGTTGCAGGCTATACGGCATATATCCAGCGTTACACCGCGGACATCCAGGCCGAGCAGACGCGTGCGCAAGTGTGGCCGTGGCTTGAGGCCGGCAACAACGACGACGCGTATTCCGTCGAGGTCTACAACAAGGGTGTTGGCCCCGCCATCGTGCGCAGCGCGCAGATTCTGGTAGACGGCCGCGCGCAACCGGACTGGGATCACGTGCTCGATGCGCTGGATGTGCCGAAACCGCGCACATACAGCGAGTCAACGATCTATCCCAACGTGGTGAGCGCGGGCGAAACGGTGCCGATCATCAAGTTCGCCGACCAGGAAATATACAAACGCTTTCGCAGCGCCGCGGTCAGCAAGCGGCTGACCATCGAGATCTGCTTCTGCTCGAGTCTGGGCGAATGCTGGCGCTACTGGGACAATCATCTTGTCGGCTATAAGGAAGGCAGGGTGCAGGTGACGCCCTTGGCCCAATGCCCGCGTCTGGCGCCAAGGAACGTATTCAATAACTGAAACCATGCCACCTCGCGTTCGGCGGCGTGTTCAACGGAGACCACGATGAGCGACAACACTGCCCAGATTCTTCCCAAAGCCAAGAAATCCGTGGCGCTGTCCGGTGTCGCGGCCGGCAATACCGCGCTGTGCACGGTCGGCCGCAGCGGCAACGATCTGCACTATCGCGGCTACGACATCCACGATCTCGCGACGAAAGCGACGTTCGAGGAAGTCGCGTACCTGCTGGTGCACGAGCATCTGCCGACCCGATCGGAGTTGAATGCATATCGCACCAAATTGAGCCGCTTGCGGGGCTTGCCGCAGCCGGTGAAGGCCGCGCTGGAGCTGCTGCCCGCTGCCACGCATCCGATGGACGTGATGCGCACGGGCTGCTCGGTGCTCGGCACGGTATTGCCCGAAGCGCACGATCACAACGTCAGCGGCGCACGCGACATCGCCGACCGTTTGATGGCGAGCTTCGGCTCGATGCTGCTGTACTGGTATCACTGGTCGCACAACGGCCGCCGCATCGAGACGGAAACCGAAGACGAATCGATCGCCGCGCATTTCCTGCATCTGCTGCATGGAAAGACGCCGGGCGAATCGCACGTCGAGGCGATGGACAAGTCGCTGATCCTCTACGCCGAACACGAGTTCAACGCTTCGACCTTTACCGCGCGCGTGATCGCGGGCACGGGCTCCGACATGTATTCGGCGATCACCGGCGCGATCGGCGCGCTGCGCGGCCCCAAGCACGGCGGCGCCAACGAGGCGGCGATGGAAATCATCGGGCGCTATCGGTCAGCCGATGAGGCTGAAGCGGACATCCGCCGGCGCGTGGGCAACAAGGAGATCGTGATCGGCTTCGGCCACCCGGTGTACACCATCGGCGATCCACGCAACCCGATCATCAAGCAGATCTCGCGCAGGCTCTGCACCGAGGGGGACAATCCGAGTCTGTTCGAGGTGTCCGAGCGGATCGAAAACGTGATGATGGAACTGAAGAAGATGTTCCCGAATCTCGACTGGTACTCGGCGAGCGCCTATCACATGATGGGCGTGCCGACGCCCATGTTCACGCCGCTGTTCGTGATCGCCCGCACCTCGGGCTGGAGCGCGCACGTGATCGAACAGCGTCAGGACGGCAAGATCATCCGGCCGAGCGCAAATTACACCGGGCCGGAAGATCGATCTTACGTTCCCATCGAAAAGCGTTGACCGCGAGAGAAGAAAGGCCGCGAACGATGCGGCCTTTCCTCATTGGTCGACACCTTCTTCCTTCAGCACCTTCTGCACGCCCTTGTCGGCGCGCATGCGTTGCTCGAACGCGGCGAGATTGTGCAGGTCCGCAAGGTCGACGTGGTTGGCCTTCGCCCAGCGCAGCACCACGAACAAATACGGATCGGCGATGGAGCGCGTGCCGGTCAACCAGTCGCGTCCTTGCAGTTGCGCATCCAGGCGTTCGAAATAGCCGCGCAATTTCTTGCGCGCAGCCTCTTTCACCTTTTCGGCGTTCTCTTCCCCGAGATACTTCACGGCGCCGAAAAAGGGATGAAATGCGGGATGCACGTCGGCGTTGAGCATACCGAGCCAACGATTCACTTCCGCGCGCGACCTGAGCGTGCCGTCCCCGCCGAGTCCGCTTTCCGGAAACTTGTCGGCGAGGTAGTTGAGAATCGCCGAGTTCTGGGTCAATAACCAGCCGTCATCTTCGAGTACGGGCACCGCACCGGCGGGATTGAGCTTCTTGAACTCGGGCGAGCCGCGCTGCTCGCGACTGACGATCTGCGCGATGTACGGCTGACCGATCCATTCCAGCGCGATGTGGTCGGCCAGCGAGCACGCGCCGGGTGTCGTGTAGAGCTTCACTTGCATCTCCTGTTGCCCAGGTTACAGATATGGATATCACCGCATGAGCAATCAACCCTCGCATCAGGGCATGAGGCCCGACACGTTCGAAGCACGCTCGGAGAGGCGCCATGCCGCTTGAAGAAAGTCCGCAATTTTGAAAAACGTGCAAATGATTTGAAAAAAGCTCCGTGAACCATGCTCCGGAAAAGTTCCGCGAGTGCGAACAAACCCTTGAACGCGTGCGCATTTGGTTTCGGACAGACGGTGGTAGCCGGATGGTACGGGCCATGCTCTGGACAGCAGCGCCAAACCGGCACCTCAAGGAGAAACGTTTATGCGCAAAACACGAATAGCATCGGCGGTTTTTCTGGCTCTGGGGCTGACCATGTCACTGTCCGCGATGGCGGATAGAAAGAATGCCACCGCCAGCGCGCAAGACTCCGCGGCCGCCAACAACGGCAGCACCGCAACTTCCTCCATGACCTCCTCGTTCAACACCAGCAATGCAGTTGCGACTACCACCTTGAGCGGGTCGGTTTCCAACGTGAGCGTCATCGGCGCAGGCAATATCGCCGTCGGCGTCGGCAACTCGAATGGTGGATCCGGCGCGGTGGGGGGCGAAGGCTATGGCGGCGATGGCGGTTCCGGCGGCGGCGCTGCGTCGGCCACGGGTCGCGGCGGAGATTCCAACAGCAACGCCGGTCCCAGTGTTTCGGTCGGCGGCTTCGCCGCGGGTGGCAGCAGCGGAAGCGGCGGCAATGGCGGCGACGCGTCGTCCAACGCAAACGGTCTCGGCGGGGATACCTCGACCGGAGGCACCGGCGGCGCGGGCGGCGGCAGCGGCGCCAGCGGCGCCGGCACGGGCGGCAGCTCGATGGCCAGCTCCACCAGCAGTTCGGGCTCGGGCGGCGCGGGCGGCAGTTCGTCAGCCACGGGCGGTGCAGGCGGCTACGGCGGCGACGGCAACGGCGGTGCGGGCGGTGCCGGCGGCAGCGGCGGCACCAGCACGGTCGATGCCGGCGCTTTCGATATGTCCAACAGCATGGACGGCGCCGCATCCGCGGCAGCGGGCATCACGACAATGGCGCAGAACAGCGGTGCCGCATCGCTGATACAGCAAGGGGTCACGGTGCAGGCGAACCTCGCTGTCGGGCAGTAAATCGATGCATGGGCAACCGCGTCGTGGAGCGCAAGCTCCACGACGCGGACGGGAAGTTTTCCGCGCGCGCAGGCGCGCGGCAGGAGATCGGTCATGCGGTCGTTCGGCAAGCGGTGTCGATGGATTTCGGCGTTGTTCGTGGCCGGATGTCTGGCAGCTACGCAGGCAGGTGCAGAGCCGCTCAAGCCGTTACCCGCCGCACGCCCTTCCGGACAAAACGCGGCGGCGCCGATTGCGCACCTGGGCGCGCGCGTGGACCCCGCGGTGCTAGCGAATCTCAGCGGCGGCAGCGATGTCGACAATACCATCACGCTCAATGGCAGCGTTTCCAGCACGACTACCGAGAACGTCAGCACCGGGGTGAACTGGATCGGTGGCGGCGCTTTCGGCAATGCCGTCGGATTGCCGATGGTGATCCAGAACAGCGGCAACGGCGTGTTGATCCAGAACGCCACCATCGTGAATCTGCAGATGCAGCCATGAAGCGCCGGTCATCGCTCGCGGCATGGTTGTTCGCGTTGCTGCCGGTTTGTGCGCTGGCGGGAAACGTGGACGTGGCCGGTGTGACCGATGGCGGAAACTACCGCATGCGTGTCGTCACGCTGAAAGAGGCGCGCTTCCGCGACACCATCCACCAGCAATACGACTTCAGTTGCGGCTCCGCGGCGGTGGCCACGCTGCTCACCTATCAATACGGGTTCCCCGTGAGCGAACAGCGCGCGTTCGCGGCGATGTTTGCGCACGGCAATCGCGCCAAGATCAGCAAGGACGGTTTTTCGTTGCTGGACATCAAGCGCTTCCTGGGGGCTTTCGGATTCGAGGCGGACGGTTTCGTCGTGCCTCTGGAAACGCTGAAACAGGAACGCCTGCCGGCGATCGTGTTGATCGACGAGGGCGGCTATCACCACTTCGTGGTCATCAAGGGAATGCTGGGTGGCCGCGTCTTGATCGGCGATCCCGCCAAAGGGACGCGTTCGATGCCGCAAACGGAATTCGAAAGGTTATGGAAGAACCATCTGGTGTTCCTGATCCACAACCGCCGCAATCTGGCGATATTCAATAGCCGGGAAGACTGGCGCGCCGCCCCGGTGGCGATGCTGGGAGCAGGATTGAACCGCAACGGGCTCTACAACATCGTGATGCCCAAGAACGATCCGCCCAGCTTCTGACGAGGCCGCCGATGAGGATCGATCCCTTCCTGTCGTCCATGCTGATCGCCGCGGCGCTTCTTGCCGGCACCGCGCACGCTGCGCAGCCGCCCGCGCAAACGCGCGCGAAACCGGATGCCGCGCTTCATCTGCCGCCGCCGGTGAGTGACCGTCTGCTTTCGCAGATGAGGGGTGGCTTCCAATTCGACAACGGAATGATCGCATCGTTCGGCATCTCTCGTGCGGTCTACATCAACGGCGTGCTCGTGGCGAGCACCCGCGTCAACATCCCCGACCTCTCGCACATCGATGCTGCGCAAGCCAATGCACTGGCGGCGCTGGTCGGCGGCGTCACCCTGATCCGCAACGGGCCGGGCAACTTCGTCGACCCGGCGTCGTTCAATCGCGCGATCGGCGCGATCGTGATCCAGAACAGCCTGGACGGTCAGCAGATCCAGGCGGTAACCACGCTCAACGCAACGGTCAAGAATCTCAACGAGTTCAACTCGATGAATCTCGCCAACAGCCTGCAACAGGTCCTGATCAATTCACGCGGGCAGTGATCCACCGCTGAAGCCGTGCAGCGGCCGGCAGCACAAAAGGGGAATGCGATGCGGACGCAAACGGGCGAACCCAAATGGTGCAGGCCTTGCGCTGCAGGTTGCGCGGGACTGCTGCTGATCGCGGGTGCGGGCTCGGTCCACGCAGCGCAAACCGGCCGCGCGACCGCGCAAGCGATTCCCGAACGCGAACTTCCCGCAGCGGTCAGAAAGCTGCTGGCCGAACAGTCCGAGGAATTGCGGGCGGTGCGGCGCGAGATGGCTGCACAACGCAAGCTGCTGCAACATCAGGAACGCCGCATCGACGAATTGCAGCACGCCCTCGCAAACGAGCAGAAGGAATACGCGTCGCTGCGCGAGAGCATCGATACCGGTGCATTGGCTGCACAGCGCGCGGGCGCGGGGCCTCCGGAAAGAGGCGAAAGCGCGCAGCCGATGCCCGAGCCCGATGGCACCGAGCCCTATACTGCAGCTGATGTCGCGCCGGAGCCTGTCGGTGCCGCGCCGCCGACCAGCGACAACCGCCCGCCCGCCGTCGCGCCGATTTTCGATCAGCCGGGCGTGCTCACGCCGCGCGGCAAATTCGTGCTGGAGCCGTCCTATCAGTTCGGCTACTCCTCGACCAATCGCGTCGCGCTGATCGGCTACACCATCATTCCGGCCTTGGTGATCGGCCTGATCGACGTGCGTCAGGTCAGGGTCACCACGCAGATCGCGGAATTGACGATGCGCTACGGCCTCACTAACCGCATGGAAGCCGAAGTGCGCGTGCCGTACGTCGACGCGCATACCGACACGACCAGCCGCGAGATCTTTACCGGCAGCGCGACGGACCAGGTTTTCACCACCAATGGCAAGGGCATCGGCGATGTCGAGGCCACGTTGCGGTACCAGTTCAACGATGGCGGCGCGGATCGCCCGTATTACATCGGCTGGATGCGTTTCAAGTCCCGAACGGGCCGCGATCCGTTCGAGGTCACCACCGATTGCGTGCAGCGGTGCGTCGAGAACACGACCGGTACGGGACTGCCGCTGGAAATGCCGACGGGATCGGGTTTCTACTCGTTGCAACCCGGGCTGACCTGGCTGTATCCGTCGGATCCCGTCGTATTCTTCGGAAATTTCAGTTATCTGCACAACTTCCCGCGCGACAACGTGAGCCTCACCCTGGTGGGCGGCGTGAAGCAGCCGCTCGGCAAGGTTTCCCCCGGCGATATCTACGATGCCAGCCTCGGCGTTGGGCTGGCATTGAACGACAAGGCTTCGCTCAGCTTCGGCTACGACCAAAGCTTCGTGGGTGCGACCAAGGCCAACGGCGAAACCCTGCCCGGTTCGACGCGCACCGTGCTCGGCAGCCTGATAGTCGGCGGCTCCTACAGGTTCAGCGATCACCGCACGTTGAACGTGGCGCTCAGTGCAGGCGTAACACGCGATACGCCCGACGTCATGCTGACCGTGCGTGTGCCGATCACGCTTTGAAGCCGGCGCCCCCCCCACGAGTCTCTCAGGCGGCACGGTCTTCTGGAGAGTCGTTCAGCACGCCCTCGTCGATCAGATTCCGTGAGCGATAGCGCAGCAGTTTGTTGTAAATGGTCTTGAGTGAGACGCCCAAGGTCCGTGCGGCTTCTCGCTTGTTGTTGTGGCAATGCGCCAGTGTTTTCAGCACTACTGCGCGCTCTATATCGTCCAGCGTCATGCCGACCTTGAACTGAATCGAATCGGCGCCGCCCACCGTTACATCGACGGCCTTCGGGTTGGCGATCACGGCGTGGGCGCGTTGCCGCAAATCCGAGGCTCGGCGCTTCAACGGTTGTTCGGGTTCCAGTGTATCGATTTCGGCGTTGTCGCCGGAAAGGATGTACATGCGTTGCACCACATGACGCAGTTCCCGCACGTTGCCTGGCCAGGTGCGCCGGCCGAGCTCGCTCAGGACGTCGTCATTGATGCGCTTGCCGGTGCCATACCGGGCATTCAGAAGATTCAGGAAGTGCTGCGCAAGCAGCGGGATGTCCTCACGGCGCTCGCGCAGCGGCGGCACCGCAAGAGGAAATTCCAGCAGCCGGAAATAGAGATCCGGACGCAATCCTCCCACCTCGACCACGTGCTGGAGATCACGATTTGACGCGGCGATCACCCGTACGTCGACCGGAATTTCGCGCGAGCCACCGAGCCGCGTCAGGCTGTGCGTTTCGATCACACGCAACAGGAAAACCTGGAGTGAAGGCGGCATTTCGGTGATTTCGTCGAGGAACAGCGTGCCGCCTTCCGCCTGTTCGAAATAGCCCGCGTGCGATTGCGTCGCGCCGGTGAAGGATCCCCGTTCGTGGCCGAATATCTGGCTGCTGAGAAGTTCCGGTGCGACTGCGCCGCAATTCACCGCGACGAATTTGCCGGTTCTGCCGCTAAGTGTGTGCAGCGCCCGCGCAACCAGTTCCTTGCCGGTGCCGCTCTCCCCGTGCACCAGCACGCCCACATCCAGAAGGGCGACCCGGCGTATGTTTCCGAACAACGCCTGCATCCGTGGCGTCCTGCCGATCATTCCGCTGAACTCTCCCGCAGCGGGGATTTCCTTGGACGGGGTGCGCAGGAGCGCTTGATCCATCAGCCGCAGCAGTCCATTGAACGACACCGGTTGCGGCACACGCTCGAAGTGGCGTGCAGCGCCTCCCTGCCTGCCGATTTCCGGCTCGATATCGCCGGTCAGCAAGATCCGGCCCTGTCCGCTCAGATCGAGATCGAAAAAGCGTTGGAAGCTGGCGCCATCCGGCGCGCCGGGATCGAGCAGAATCAGATCGAATTGTTTTTTGACGACCAGCTTGCTGGCCGAATCGAGCCCGGAAACGACGGTGAGATGGCAATAGGAGACTTTCGCAGCCGCGTCCGCCAGTGCGACGAGGTCATCGTCGGCGTTGATCAGTAGGACATGCCCCATCCTTGAAGCCATGACCCCACACCCTCAGTCGGCCAAAGGCTTGTTCGAAAAGCGGTTCAGTATGCAATGGAGATATGAATGGTTGATGCAACCCCTGTTCAAGCTTCGTTCATTGCAGCGGCCGGTTTCATCCGACCCAGGTTCGCTCGAGCCTTGGGCAGATCAAACCGCCGCAGCCAGACGGGTGGCCTGCGCTATGGCGCGTTTTGCATCCAATTCCGCGGCGACGTCGGCGCCTCCAATCACATGCACCTGCACACCCAGCGCGATCAGTTCGCCGGCAAGGGTCCGATTGGATTCCTGGCCCGCGCAGATCACCACGTTGTCCACTTCCAGCACGCGTGATTCGCCATCCAGACGGATGTGCAAGCCAGAGTCGTCGATACGCTCGTAAGTCACACCACCGATCATCTGCACGCCTTTCGCCTTCAGCGCTGCGCGATGCACCCAGCCGGTGGTCTTGTTCAATCGCCTGCCGGGTTTGCCGGGTGTGCGTTGCAACAGCCACATCTCGCGCGGCGAAGGTTCGATTTCCGGTTTCGACAGGCCGCCGCGTTGCACGAGCGACATGTCGACGCCCCATTCGCGCATCCAGCGAGCAATGTCGGTGGTGGGCGAGGGCGGTGGTTGGCTCAGATACTCCGCGACGTCGAAGCCGATGCCTCCCGCGCCCACGATCGCGACGCGACGGCCGATTTCCACCTTTCCGGAAACCACATCGGCGTAGCCGTGCACCTTCCGGTGATCCTGACCCGGAATGCGCGGATCGCGCGGCGTGACACCGGTCGCAATGATTACCGCGTCGAACGGCCGGGCCTGCAACGAAGCGGCATCCGCTTTCGTGTTCAAGCGCACCTCCACACCAAGGTCGTGTAGGCGGTTTGAGAAATAGCGCAGCGTCTCGGCGAACTCTTCCTTGCCCGGAATCCGTTTGGCCAGATTGAATTGCCCGCCGATTTCGTCCGCTTGCTCATACAGCGTCACCGCATGACCGCGCTCCGCGAGCGTGCAGGCGGCGGCAAGACCTGCTGGGCCAGCGCCTACAACCGCAAATCGATTTTTCTGCGCCACAGGGGCAATGACCAATTCGGCCTCGAAGCAGGCGCGTGGATTGACCAGACAACTCGCGCGTTTGTTTTCGAATACGTGATCTAGGCAAGCCTGATTGCAGGCGATGCAGGCGTTGATGCGATCGCTGCGGCCGGAGCGTGCCTTGTTCACCCATTCCGGATCGGCCAGCAGCGGGCGCGCCATCGAGATCATGTCGGCATCGCCGCGCGCGAGCAGCGCTTCGGCTATTTCCGGCATGTTGATGCGGTTGGTGGCGATCAGCGGGATGCGCACTTCGGTCTTCATGCGGCGCGTCACCCAGGTAAATGCCGCGCGCGGCACGGAAGTGACGATCGTCGGGATTCGCGCCTCGTGCCAGCCGATGCCGGTGTTGATCAGTGTGGCGCCGCCGGCTTCAACTGCCTTCGCCAGTGCGGCGATTTCATCCCAGCTCTGGCCGCGATCGACCAGATCCAGCATCGACAGCCGATAGATGATGATGAAGTCGCGTCCCACGGCTTCGCGCGTGCGCCGCACGATCTCGGCCGGAAAACGCATGCGGTTTTCCAGCGGACCGCCGAATCCGTCTTCGCGCTTGTTGGTGCGTGCGAGCAGGAATTCGTTGATCAGATAGCCTTCCGAACCCATGATCTCGATGCCGTCGTAACCGGCGTCGCGCGCTAGTTGCGCGCTGTGCACGAAGGCCTGGATCGTGCGTTCGATGCCGCGTGCGGTCAGCGCACGCGGGGTGAACGGCGTGATCGGAGATTTGACCCTCGACGGTGCGACCGAGAACGGATGCACCGCATAGCGGCCGGCATGCAGGATTTGCATGCAGATCCGCCCACCTTCGGCGTGCACGGCGCGCGTGATCTTGCGGTGCCGCGCCACGTGCCACGGCATCGACATCGTTCCCGAAAACGGTTTCAGCCAACCCTCGATGCTTGGCGCGATGCCGCCAGTCACCATCAATCCCACGCCACCCCGCGCACGTTCGCCAAAGTAGACCGCGAGTTTGTCGTAATCGCGCGCGCGGTCTTCCAGACCGGTGTGCATCGAACCCATCAGCACACGGTTGGGCAGGGTGACGAAACCCAGATCGAGCGGAGCGAACAGGTGCGGATAAGACGTCATCGACGGCGTTGCAGTTCAAACGAGCGTTCGAGAATGCCCGCGTGCACTCGTGCCCGCAAGCGCCGCGCTCAGTCGCTCTCGATGCGTTTCAAACGGTCGCGCCGCTGCGCCCACCAGCCCAGCGCGACAATGCCGGCGACGAATACGGCATCCACCAGATAGCGAACCGGATCGTGCGCATCGAACCAGTTGTCCACCAGATCGTCTTCGGTGACCATGCGCGCGGCGGTCCAGGCGATGACGCCGGCACCGATGTAAACGATCGCCGGCCAGCGCGTCAGCAGCTTCAGTATCAGCTGCGATCCCCACACCACCAGCGGCACACTGATCAGCAACCCGAGCGCGACCAGGCCGAGATGGCCTTTGGAGGCGCCGGCGATGGCCAACACGTTGTCCAGGCCCATCAACGCATCGGCGATCACGATGGTGAGCATCGCGCTCCACAGGCCTGATGCGGCGCGCACCTTGCGGGAATCTTCATGGTGCCGCAGCAGCCGCCAGGCGATCGGGAGCAGCGCCAGTCCACCGACCAGCATCAGGCCGGGAATCTTCAGCAGCCACAGCACGCCGGCGGTCATCGCCACACGCACCGCGATCGCACCGAAGCTGCCCCAGAATATCGCGCGGAACTGCAGTTCTCGCGGCAGATTGCGTGCGGCCAGCGCGATCACCACCGCGTTGTCGCCGGCAAGTACCAGATCGATCAGGACGATCGAACCCAAACCGGACCAGAATGCGGGGTCCGAAATCGATTCGAGCGGGTGGGCGAAGTGGAAGTCCATGCGCGGCTCCGACGCGTGCGAGTGTGTTCCGCGAACGCGCACCCGCACGCGTTAAGCGGGCCGGCTCGCGGAAGTCTCGCCCGCGGCGCACCGCCGCGGCGACCGGAACGCATGTGCGCTCGTGTTGACGATCGCCGCAAGGGCCGCAAGCGGCCCCGAGCTACTCCCTTCCGGGAAATGTGAAGCGTGGGCGATTCTGTGTGCGCCACGCATAACGGTCAATAGGCCGCTCGGCTTGCCTTGCCCTCTGGCACAATTCGCGGTTTGCCTTGCAAGGATTCTCCGTGAGTCACGACATCCGTTCCGCGCAACGCCCGTCGCCCGACCAGCCGCTCGTCGACATCGCCGATTACGTGCTGAATTACCGCATCGATTCCGCCGAAGCATACGAAACCGCGCGTTACATGCTGATGGATTCGCTCGGTTGCGCGATGCTGGCAATGAAGTTTCCGCAATGCGTCGAGCATCTCGCGCCGATCGTACCGGGCGCCACGCTGGAAAACGGCGCGCGCGTGCCTGGCACTTCATTGCAACTCGATCCGGCGCAGGCGGCGTTCTGCATCGGCACGCAAATCCGGTGGCTGGATTTCAACGACACCTGGCTCGCGGCCGAATGGGGGCATCCTTCCGACAATCTCGGCACGATTCTGGCGATCGCGGATTGGTCTTCGCGCAGCGGCGGCAGGAAATTCAGCGTGCACGATGTGCTGGGTTGGGCGATCAAGGCGCATGAAATCCAGGGTTGCTACGCATTGAAGAATTCGTTCAACCGCGTGGGGCTGGATCACGTGATCCTGGTGCGGCTGGCTTCGACCGCCGTTGCCACGGCGATGCTGGGTGGCACGCGCGAGCAGGTGATGAACGCGGTATCGAACAGCTGGATCGATGGCGGCGCGCTGCGGACGTACCGCCACGCGCCCAACACTGGCCCACGCAAGAGCTGGGCCGCGGGTGACGCCTGCAGGCGTGCAGTAATTCACGCGTTGAACGCGGTGCAGCACAATGAAACCGGGTATCCATCCGCCCTCAGCGCGAAGACCTGGGGCTTCTATGACGTCGCCTTCGACGGCAAGCCATTCCAGTTCGAGCGGCCGTTCGGCAGCTACGTAATGGAGAATGTCCTTTTCAAGATTTCTTATCCGGCCGAATTCCACGCGCAGACCGCGGTGGAATGCGCGATGCAGTTGCACGCGGAAGTGGAGGGGCGGCTGGACCAAATCGAACGCATCGAAATCGAAACACAGGAGGCCGGTGCGCGCATCATCGACAAGACCGGCCCGCTGGCCAACTATGCCGACCGCGATCACTGCATCCAGTACATGGTGGCCGTGCCGCTGATCTTCGGAAGGCTGACGGCCGAGGATTACACCGATGCCATCGCCGCCGATCCGCGTATCGACGCATTGCGCGCGAAAATGACCGTGCGCGAGAACCCCCAGTTCACCCGCGATTATTTCGATCCGGACAAGCGCTACATCGGCAACGCCGTACAGGTGTTTTTCAAAGACGGCACGGCGACCGAGCGCGTGAGTATCGATTATCCGATCGGACACCGCCGCCGGCGTGGAGAAGGTATTCCGGTGCTGAAAGCCAAATTCGAGCGAGCGGTGGCGGCTCACCTGCCGGCAGAGCAGGCTCGGCGGCTCGTTCAGCTCTGCGCGGAGGGCCATGACCTGGAAGCCGCGCCTGTAGCCGAATTCCTAGACTTTTTCACGGTTTGAAGGCAGCCATGACTTGCCGATGAACGGCTTGGCGCCCACTGGCATCAATTGTTTGTTTTTTGCTAAACTGCGCCTGCATCAGCGGGTCGCGTCAGGCGGTCCGCTCAGTTTGCGAGCAAGGTGTACGCGTTTTGTGCGTTCCACCGGGGTGGTGGGGGCGCAGAGGGACAACAAAAGGAGACTCCGATGAAACGTAAAGGCTTGTGCGCGATGATCGCGCTGGTCTTGGGAAGTGCCGGCGTCATGACCGTGGCGCACGCCCAGGACACCATGCAGCAGGATCAGACGGCTACAGATCAAACCACGACCACCACTACCACGACCGATACCACCATGACTACGGATACCGGCTATGGCAGCTGGTATATCGTGCCGCGGATCGGTGCAGTCATTCCCGATAACGATCGTGAGGTTCAGACCAGCGTGGCCGGCGGAATCGGCGTCGGCTATTGGGTGAATCCCCATCTCACGGTGGACCTCGAAGGTCTGATCGACAACGCGGATTACAAGGACAGTTCGCCCCGTCCCAGCAAGCAGTGGGAGAGCATCCAGCTCGATCTCGCGGCGCGCTGGTACTTCATGGACCCGGCATCGCCTTGGCGTCCGTATTTGATGGGCGGAATCGGTGCAGTGCGGCATGCTGCGGTTTCCAGCGAAGCGGCTGAAGCCGGTGTTATCTATCCCTGCAACGACATCACGGGGGCTTTGAGCACCTGTACCTTGTCCACCAAAGGCAGCGGTTGGGGCCCGATGGCGACCTTAGGCTTTGGTGTCCTGTACAACGTCACCGATCGCATTGCTTTGCGTGGTGAAATCGCCGGGCGCTGGTATCGCGATACCACATCTTCGCGTCTGGCCGGATTCACGACGGATCCGAGTGACAAGCAATATGGCCGTACCCGGGGCGACACTTCCTGGACGGATGCGCTTGCCACTGTCGGCCTGGTAATCAAGATGGGTCACGCTGCGCCGCCGCCGCCGCCGGCCCCGCCTCCGCCGCCTCCGCCGCCGCCGAAGTGCCCGAATCCGCCTCCGGGTGCGATCCTGGGTCCGGATGGTTGCCCGCAGAATGTCGTGATCGACCTGCGCGGCGTGAACTTCAAGTTCGACCGTCCGAAGAAGGGCGAGCACAACATCGGTCCGACCCTGAAGGCGCCGGAAGCCGATTCGATGGCCATCCTCGACCAGGCCGTGGATACGTTGAACCGTTATCCGCAGGTGCAGATCGAGATCGACGGCCACACCGATTCGGTGGGCACCGAGAAGTACAACCAGGGCTTGTCCGAGCGTCGTGCGAACATCGTGGACGAGTACCTGACTTCGCACGGCATTTCCGCGGATCGCATCACTGCGGTGAAGGGCTTCGGCGAAGATCGTCCGATCGACACCAACTCGACCGCGGCTGGCCGTCAGCGCAACCGCCGCGTGGAACTGGTGGTGCAGGGCCAGAACGCGCAGGGCCAGCAGCCGGATCAGCAGCAACCGGCCGATCAGCAGCAACAGCAGCAACCGATGGACCAGAGCCAGCAGCAGATGCCGGCTTCCGGTTCCAGCAGCGGCAATTGATCCGACCGCTGCAACAGCACGAAAAAGCCCGGCGCAAGCCGGGCTTTTTTTATGCGCTCATCCCTGATCGCTGCCTTTGCAAACAACGTCGGGCCGTGATGCACTCGAGGGGATGGAGACCAGAAGCGGCCGTCCCTGGCCGCACTCATCAATAAAGCCAGTCCATCAGAGACTCTTCAGCAACCCCAGCTCACGCCCCACCGCGGTGAATGCCTCGACTGCGCGGTCAAGGTGCTCGCGCGTATGCGCCGCCGACATCTGCGTGCGGATGCGGGCCTGGCCTTGCGGCACCACCGGGAAGAAGAAGCCGATCGCGTAGATGCCGCGTTCCAGCAGCTTCGCCGCGAATGCCTGCGCCAGTTTCGCATCGCGGATCATCACCGGCACGATCGGATGCGTGCCGGGCTTGATGTCGAAACCCGCGGCGGTCATCCGTTCGCGGAAGTAGCGCGTGTTATCCGCGAGCTTTTCGCGCAGATCATCGGCTTCGCCCAGCATCTCGAACACCTCGATCGCTGCGGCCACCACGTGCGGCGGCAGCGAATTCGAGAACAGATATGGCCGCGAGCGCTGGCGCAGCATCTCGACGATTTCGCCGCGCCCTGTGGTGAAGCCTCCGACCGCGCCGCCCAGCGCCTTGCCCAGCGTGCCGGTGAAGATGTCGATCCGGTCCAGCACGCCGTGAATTTCCGCCGAACCACGGCCCGTCCTGCCGATGAAACCGGTCGCGTGGCATTCGTCTATGTGCACCATCGCGTTGTATTGCTGAGCCAGTGCGGTGATGCGATCCAGCGGCGCGATGAAACCATCCATGGAGAACACGCCGTCGGAGGAGATCAGCTTGCTGCGCGCACCCGCCGCATCGGCCGCCTGCAACTGCTTCTCGAGATCGGCGGTGTCGCAATTGGCGTAACGGAATCGTTTCGCTTTGCACAGCCGAATGCCATCGATGATGGACGCGTGGTTCAGCGCGTCGGAGATGATCGCATCTTCTTCGCCCAGCAGCGGCTCGAACAGTCCGCCGTTGGCGTCGAAGCAGGCTGCGTAGAGGATGGCGTCATCGGTGCCGAAGAATTTCGCGATTTTTCGTTCGAGTTCCTTGTGCAGATCCTGCGTGCCGCAGATGAAGCGCACCGACGCCATGCCGAAACCGTGCGTATCCAATGCTTTCTTCGCGGCCTCGATCAGGCGCGGATGATCCGCCAGTCCCAGATAATTGTTGGCGCAGAAGTTCAGGACCTTGCGGCCATCCTGCAAGGTGATTTCCGCCGACTGCGGCGAAACGATGATGCGCTCGTGCTTGAACAATCCGCTGTCGCGGATGGAATCGAGTTCTTCGCTGAGGCGTTCCTGCGCTGCGTAAGTCATATGAATTCTCAATTCCAGGAGCAAACGACTTTGCCGCAGTTGCCCGACGCCATCAGGTCGAAACCCTTCTGAAAGTCCTCGATCGCGATTTGATGCGTCAGTACCTTATGCAGCGGAAAACCGGTCAGCACCATCTGCGTCATCTTGTACCAGGTCTCGTACATGCGCCGGCCGTAGATCCCGTGGATGACAAGTCCCTTGAAGATGACGCGGTCCCAGTCGATGCCCGCGCCCTTCGGCAGCAGGCCCAGCAAGGCGACCTTGCCGCCGGGGTACATCACGTCGAGCATGTCGTTGAAGGCGCGCTGGTTGCCGCTCATCTCCAAACCGACATCGAAACCTTCCATGTGCAGATCGGCGACGACATCCTTCAGTGATTGCTTGGAAACATTGACCACGCGCGTCGCGCCCATGTCGGCGGCGAGCTTCAGGCGATAGTCGTTGACGTCCGTGACCACCACGTTGCGCGCACCGACATGCCGCGCGATGCCCGCGGCAATCACACCGATTGGCCCCGCGCCGGTGATCAGCACGTCTTCGCCGATCAGGTCGAATTCAAGCGCGCAGTGCGCGGCATTGCCGTAGGGGTCGAAGAACGCGGCGAGTTCGGAAGGAATTGCGTCCGGAATGGGCCACAGATTCGAGGCGGGCATCACGATGTATTCGGCGAACGCGCCGTTGCGGTTGACGCCGATGCCGACCGTGTAGGGACACAGATGCGGGCGTCCGGCGCGGCAGTTGCGGCACATGCCGCAGACGATATGGCCTTCGGCGGAGACGCGTTGCCCGACTGTGTAGCCTCGCACGCCCGGTCCGATCGCGGCGATGCGGCCGACGAATTCGTGGCCGATCACCAGGCCGGGCTTGATGGTGCGCTGCGCCCACTCGTCCCAGTTGTAGATGTGCAGATCGGTGCCGCAAATCGCGGTCTTCTCGACCTTGATCAGCACCTCGTTCGGGCCGGGCTCGGGCACCGGCGCTTCGTCCATCCAGATGCCTCTGGCAGGTTCGCGCTTGACGAGCGCCTTCATCATCTGCGGCATGGATGCTCTCCGGCGCGCGGCTGTGATTACCAAATTATAAGCGCAGCGCTTTCGCGCACGGAACGCGCAGCTTCATGCACCCGTGCCGCCGGCGACGGAAAGGGCGTCCTGCGCGTCTTGCAAAGCACGCCAGCGCTCCGCATCCATCGGCCGGGCGAAGTGATAGCCCTGCAGCCGATCCACGCCGTGCTGCTCGAACCAACCCAGTTGCGCGGCGTTCTCCACGCCTTCGACCGTCACTTCCAGGCCGAGGCTGTGCGCCAACGTCACGATCGCCGCCACGATCGCCGCGGTGCGCGGATCGACCAGTACCTCGTTGCCGAAGCTGCGATCGATCTTCAGGCAATCCACCGGCAGCGCGCGCAGGTGGCTCAACGACGAATAGCCGGTGCCGAAATCATCCAGCGACACGCCCACGCCCAGCGCGCGCAGCCGCGTCAGACACTCGGTCGCGCGATCGATGTCGTCCAGCGCGCCGGATTCGACCACCTCGAGCTCGAGCCGTTGCGGATCCAGTCCCGTCGCAGCAAGCACTGCGCGAACCAACTCCGGGAAATGTTCGCGCTGGAAACTGCGTGTAGAAATGTTCACCGCCACCGTCAGCGGCTTGCCGTCGTGCGCGCGCCACTGCTGCGCTTCGCGGCAGGCGCGTTCGAGCACATGGCGATCGAGATCCTCGATCATGCCCAGCCGTTCCATTTCGCCGATGAACATATCCGGAGCCAGCAGACCGCGTTTGGGATGTCGCCAGCGCACCAGCGCCTCGGCACCGGCAAACTGGTGGTTGCGCGCGGCCAGCAGCGGCTGGAAATACAACTCGAATTCGCCGCGCACCAACGCGCGCCGCAATTCCGCCTGCAAACCCAAGCGCGTCAGCACCAGCGAGTTCATTTCGGTCGAATAGAAATGGAAACGGTTGCCGCCCTCGTCGCGCGCCAGTTGCGCCGCGGCCTCGGCCGCAGCGATCAGCGGTGCGGCCTGGCCGGCGTCGCCGGGCGAGAGCGCGATGCCGATGCTGGCCGACAACGCAAGCTCGCGGCTGCCGCTGAAGAACGGCGCGCGCAACACCGCCAACATGTTGTCGGCGGCTTCGGCGAGATCATCGGTGGTGTGCACGTGCGGCACGATCTGCACCAGCCGCCATTCGGACAGGCGCGCCGGCCGGGGCCAGCCGGGCTGTGCGCATTCCTCGACGCGCTCGGCCGCCTGCGCCATCACCGCTTCGGCCGCGACCACGCCCAGCGAACTGCTCAGCATGTCGGCCTGATCGATGCGCACCAGCAGCGCCGCCGTACGCTGGTTGGTACCGCGCAGCATGGCTTCCAGATCAGACAGCAAACGACGTCGATTGGGAAAACCCGTTACCGGATCGAAATCGCGCAAGCGGCGCAGCGCGGTGTCGGCGCGTTCGTAGCGCAGGCGTTCGTCTTCCAGCAACCACACCACCAGACCGTAGCCGATGAACAGTTGCGCGATCAGATCCAGCACGCCGATGTACGGCGCCCAGCCGATGTGCGCGCCGAACTCGCCCTCCGCGATCAGGATCGCCAGTGCGTGCAGCAGTTGCACGCCATAAGCGCCGACCGCGAACGCCGCCACACGCGCGCCCAGACCCGAACGCCGCGCGCGCCGCCACAACAGGATCGCCACGATCAGATAGGCCGCGCCGGTCAACGCATAACGCAGCGCGCTGCGCAACACCACGCGCTGCATCGACACCGAAGGCGGGCCCGCGAACAGCAGCGCGGTGATCAGGCCCAGCAGGACCGAAATTCCCAGCAAACCCCAAACCTGGCGTGGCGTGGGCGGGCGCCGGCCCAGCACCGCGATCGTGCCCAGCGCCAGCAGCGCGATCTGCAGGTACGCGGCGATCAAGGATGCGGCGCTCACCGCGATGCGCAGGGCTGCCGAACCCAGCGGCGGTTCACCCAGATCGGTCGAGATCAGCGCCGCGACCAGATACAGCGCCAGCGCAATGAACGACAAGCCCCACAGCCGCAGGTATTCGAGCCGCGAGACGCGGTAGTAGTACGCGAAGATGCCCGCCTGCGCGACCGCGCAGCCTGCCTGCGCGACGTACAGCACCAGCTCGAGACCATGCCCTGCGTTCATCGCCTGCGTACCCTAAAGGAACTCAAGCCAATCTCGCCGCAGCCATGATTCGGCGGCGAGGCCTCGAACGTCGGTCTATCAAACTGCGGCACTGACATCGTGTAAAGCGGCACTGCCGCACGGGGCGCCTAGAATGCTCCAATGCCGGATTCTTTGCACGCGATCGATACCCGCCCACCCGCGATTTTCCTGATGGGTCCCACCGCTTCGGGCAAGACCGCGCTGGCCTGCGCACTGGCGGATCGTTTTCCGCTGGACTTGATCAGCGTGGATTCGGCGCTGGTCTATCGGGGCTTGAACATCGGCGCGGCCAAGCCGGACAAGGCTACGCTGGCGCATCATCCGCACCGGTTGATCGATATCCGAGATCCGTGCGAACCGTATTCGGCCGCGCGCTTCCGGGAAGACGCGCTGCAAGCAATGCGCGAAATCAGCGATGCGAAGCGTGTGCCGCTGCTGGTCGGCGGTACGGGTTTGTATTTCCGTGCGCTGCACCGTGGGCTTTCCGATTTGCCGGAAGCCGATCCGGAATTGCGCGGACGTATCTCGCAAGATGCGCAACGACTCGGCTGGCCCGCTTTGCACGCGCGCCTTGCCGCACTCGACCCCGCAGTGGCGGCACGCATTCGATCCAACGATGCGCAGCGCATCCAGCGCGCGCTGGAGGTGATCGAACTGACGGATCGGCCGTTATCCGAATTGCAACGGGGCGCGTGCGTGCGGTTCCCATATCGCGTGTTGAAGCTCGCCCTGCTTCCACAGGACCGCAATCGCCTGCGCGAGCGCATCGCGCGACGCTTCGATGCGATGCTCGCAGTCGGTTTCCTGGACGAAGTGCGCGCCTTGCGCGCGCGCGGAGACTTGCATCCGGATCTGCCCGCGTTGCGCGCCGTCGGTTACCGGCAGGCTTGGTCGCATCTCGAAGGCGAAACCGACGCACACGAATTCCGCCAGCGAGCGATTTTTGCCACCAACCAGCTCGCCAAGCGGCAACTCACCTGGTTGCGTGGCGAACACGGCGCGCGCACGCTGGATCCGGACGATCCGCATTGTGCGGAACGCGCGGCGGTCGCGCTGCGGCTGTTCCTCGGCGGGCGAACGCCCCGACTAGCGCAGTGCTATGCTTGATCTCCCGGCGGAGGCCGGGAGCTGACGCAGAAGCAGACCAGCAAACCGGACCAATAAGAAGCAGGGGACGCCGAAATGTCCAAGAGCCAGTCGCTGCAGGATCCCTTCTTGAATGCCTTGCGCCGCGAACACGTGCCGGTGGCGATCTATCTGGTGAACGGAATCAAATTGCAGGGCACGATCGAATCGTTCGATCAGTTCGTGGTGCTGCTGCGCAATCAAGTCAGCCAGATGGTCTACAAGCACGCGATCTCGACAGTGGTGCCGAGCCGCAACGTCAAGATCGGCAACGGCGAAACATCAGGGGCCGAAACCGGAGCGGCGGCTCCATCGAGCGCTGAGGACACCGCGGCGATTTGAACTCTTTTTTCGAACGCAACCGCAAGGGCGAACGCGCGCTGCTGGTGACGCCTTACTCGCGCGGCGACGGCGACGCACAACGCCGCGCGCAGGAATTCATCGAACTGGCGAAATCCGCCGGCGCGCAGGTGCTGGATCAGGTGAGCGCGCGCGTGGATGCGCCCAATCCACGCTTCTACATCGGCAGCGGCAAAGCCGACGAGGTGCTGGAGAAAGTGCGCGTGCTGGAAGCCGATCTGGTGCTGGTCGATCACGCGCTCACGCCGGTGCAGGAGCGCAATCTGGAGAAACATCTCGGCGTACGCGTGGTCGATCGCGCCGGTTTGATTCTCGACATCTTCGCGCAGCGCGCGCGTTCGCACGAGGGCAAGCTGGAAGTCGAACTGGCGCAGTTGAAACACATGTCCACGCGTCTGGTGCGCGGCTGGACGCATTTGGAACGCCAGCGCGGCGGCGCGATCGGACTGCGTGGTCCCGGCGAAACACAGTTGGAAACCGACCGCCGCCTGTTGCAGAAGCGCGTCGACAAATTGCAGGAGCGCATCGACAAGGTCGGCGTGCAGCGCGGGCAGCAGCGCCGTGCGCGCCTGCGCAACACTCTGCCGCGCGTGGCGCTGGTCGGCTACACCAATGCCGGCAAGTCCACGCTGTTCAACGCGCTGACGCAAGGCAACGCGTACGCGGCGGACCAGTTGTTCGCGACGCTCGATCCGACCGTGCATCGCCTCGAGGGCCTGAGTTGCGGCCCGACGGTGCTGGCCGATACCGTCGGTTTCATCCGCGAATTGCCGCACGATCTGATCGCGGCCTTTCGCGCCACGCTGGCCGAAGCGCGCGACGCCGATCTGCTGCTGCACGTCGTCGATGCGGCCGATCCGGAGCGCGACGAGTTGATCACGGTGGTCGATGACGTGTTGCGCGAGATCGGTGCGGGCGAAGTGCCGCAATTATTGGTATTCAACAAGCTCGATTTGCTGGATGGCGAAATTCACGCGCGACCGCGCATCGATCGCGATGCAGGGAATTCGTCTTCGCGCGTCTGGATTTCCGCCGCCACGGGTGATGGTCTGGATTTGTTGCGCGACGCGATCGGCGACAGGCTTTCGGGCGGGCGGGTGCGTTCCGAATTGCGCCTGCCGCACGAAGCGGGCCGGCTGCGCGCCAAGCTGATCGAGCTGGGCGCGGTGACGGACGAACACTACGACGAACACGGCTGGACGCTGGCGATCGACGCGCCGCGCGCGATGCTGGCGCCGCTGGCGGGCGAACTGCGCAGCGATGCGCGGTATCTGAAGCCGCTGCTGGGGTCCCCATCGCACTGAATTGGGGCGGTGCGAAGCGACGTGAGGTAAACTTGCAGCCGTTTGCGACCTTGTCGCGCGTTCTTCGTTGAACTTAGAGCATGCCCTGGAAAGAGCCCGGCGAAAAACCGCGCGAGCCGAACGAGCCCTGGGGCACGGGGCAGCGCCCCAACCGTCCGGGCAACGGCTTCGATCTGGAAGCGCAACTGAAACGCCTGCGCCGCAGCCTCGGTCCCTTCGGCAGCGGCCCGGCCGGCCTGCTCGCGCTGATCGTTCTGGCGGTGCTGATCTGGTTCGCGGCGGGTTCGTGGACCCTGATCGATGCGCGTGAAACCGGCATCGTGCTGCGCTTCGGTCAATACCAGCGCACGCTCGCGCCGGGCCTGCACGCGCACCTGCCGCGCCCGTTCGCGCAGGTGCTGAAGGTGGACACCGGCCGCGCGCGCACCGTCAGCGATCAGATCCGCATGCTCACGCACGACGGCCAGATCGCGCTGGTGGATTTCTACGTGCAGTACCGCGTCACCGATGCGCGCAAATTCCTGTTCGCGGTGCGCGATCCGGAGGACGCGATGCGTCAGGCCACGCTTTCCGCCGTGCGCGCGCAGATCGGCACGCAAACGCTGCCGGAGTTGATGGGCAAGAGCGACAACAAGGTGATCGACGCGATCCGCAGCAATCTGCAGCGCAAGCTGGACGATTACGGCAGCGGCATCTTGGTGAGCGACGTCGGCATCCAGAACGTCTTCGCGCCGCAGGAAGTGCGCGGAGCGTATGAAGATGTCGGCAACGCGCGTGAGGATGCGCAGCGTGCCGAAAGCGAAGCGCGGGCGGACGCAGCCAAGTTGCAGGCCGATGCGCGCGCGCAGGCCGCGCAGATGCGTGCCGATGCGGACGCATACAAGACGCACACGATCGCCACCGCGCAGGCCGAGGCCGCGCGGTTCGATCTGATCCTGAATGCCTATCAGGCCGCGCCGGATGTCACGCGCCGGCGCCTGTGGTTGCAGACCATGCAGGACGTACTGGGCGCCAGCCGCGTGGTGATCGACACCACCGGCCGCGCGGTGGTGCAGTTGCCGCCGCAAGCGGCGCCGGAGGCCAAGCCCGCGCCGCCCGCGAGCGGCGGTGCTGCGGAAAAGAAGTCCGAACCCGCGTCCGTGCAAAAACCGCAAGGCGGGACGCCATGAAGATGCTCGGCGCCGCGATCGTGATGCTGCTGGTACTGGCCGCCGCCAACAGTGTGTTCGTGGTGCGCGAAGGCCATGCCGCGCTGCTGTTGCAGTTCGGCAGCATCGAAAGTGCCGCGCTCGGGCCGGGGCTGCATTTCAAATTGCCGTTTGTGCAGAGCACCGATGCGTACGATACGCGCGCGATCGTCACCGAATCGGAGCCGGATGGTTTTCAGACCAGCGATGGCAGTGCGGTGCAGGTCGGCTTTTACGTGCGCTGGCGCATCATCGATCCTCAAACCTACTACCGCGCCACCGCGGGCGAGGAATTGCAGGCCACACAGCAGATGACGCCGCTGATCCACGACGCGCTGCGTTCGCAGGTGCAGGCGCACACGCTGGCCGATCTGATCGGCGGCGACAACGGCGCGATCGGCACGCGGTTGCGCACGCTGGTCGACCCGGAAACCCGTGCAAGGCTGGGCGTGCAGGTTCTGGAGGTCGGCATCGAGCGTGTGGAATTTCCCGATGAGGCCGCCGACGCGGTGTACAAGCGCATGCAGGCCAGCGCCAAGGCCCAGGCCGCGACGTTGCGTGCTGCCGGCGAGGACAAGTCCGCGGCGATCCGCTCCGATGGGGAAAACGAGGCGCAATCGCTGCTGGCGCAAGCGCAGAAGGATGCCGCTGCCGCGCGCGGCGAGGGTGATGCACAGGCCGCGAAGATCTACGCCGCGGCCAGCGCGAAGGACCCGCAGTTCTTCCAGTTCTGGAGCGCCCTGCAGATGTATCGCGACACCTTCGGCGACGGCCACGCGGTGATCGTGCTGGATCGCGATTCGCCGTTGATGAAAGACATCGGCGGAGCGAACGTTACGCCGCAGAATAAGTAGAGCACCGTCATCCCGGCCATGGATTGGCCGGGATCCAGTGCCATGGATGGCAACCGTCACGTGGATCAAGTACGTGAGAGAGCGTCAACCCTGCGTTTACATCCTCGCCAGCAAACGCAATGGCACGTTGTATATCGGCGTGACCTCAGATCCGATCAAGCGAGTCTGGGAACACAAGAATGATCTTGTTGAAGGGTTCACCAGACAATACAAAATCCATCTGCTGGTCTGGTACGAACTACATGAAACGATGGAATCGGCGATCATGCGCGAGAAGGCGTTGAAGGAATGGAATCGCGGTTGGAAGTTGCGATTGATCGAAGACGAAAATCCGGAATGGAATGATTTGTATCCGTCGCTCCTGGGAATCTCCTGATTGACGTCATCCCGGCCACGGATGGCCGGGGATCCAGAGCCAGGGACGGTAAGTTATTCGCAAATGTGGAGATCTCGGGCAGTCGTGGCGCCGTCACAACTGGATTCCGGCCTGCGCCGGAATGACGAGCAAAAGCAATTCGGTTCCGTAACAAACAGCTATTGAATCAATCTGGGAAAGTACAAATGGGTCAATCAGTCGTGATTCTCGGAGCCCAATGGGGCGACGAAGGCAAGGGCAAGATCGTCGACCTGCTGACACAGGACATCGGCGCGGTGGTGCGTTTCCAGGGCGGCCACAACGCCGGCCACACCCTGGTGATCAAGGGCAAGAAGACGGTTTTGCACTTGATTCCATCGGGCATCCTGCGCGAAGGCGCGCTGTGCCTGATCGGCAACGGCGTGGTGCTCTCGC